>RFGL01000425.1 GCA_003697015.1 Acidobacteriota bacterium
CCTCCCGCCGGCCTCGGTCGCGACCCCGGGGAGGCCGACCTCCACCGCCGGCCGGCGACGGCCGGCGCTCGCCGGTCTCCTTCGCCCGCGAGGCAGGGGAAGGCGACGCCGCCCGCTTCTCGGCCCCCTGGTCCCGCGGCGGCGGCGGCGCTGACGGCGCTGGCGGCGCCTTGCGCTCGGGACGGCCGGCGAGCTTCGGCTGCCAGGGAACCTCTTCCCCCGGCGGCCGCTCCGGGGCCGCCGGGTCGACCTCGATCACCACCTTGCGGCGCAGGTTGAGGAAGCCGGATCGTTTGTCGCGCTGGGTGTAGGCCACCCGCTCCGGCTCGATTCCATAGTGACGGGCGGCCGCCAGGACCGCCTGCTCGAGGGTGCCTCCGCTGAAGAATTTCCGTGACATGGGCTAGCGTCTCCGTCGCGAGCCGATCTTGGCGCCCGCGCTCGCATGTTTCTTGGCCGCCGGCTTGGCATGCCCCCCCTTGCCGGAGGACGATCCCTCGCCGGAGCTGCGTCCAGGGCCAGGCGCCGGCGGCCCTTCCTTCTTCTTGTCCCGGGCAGCCGCCGTCTTCTTGTCCCGCTTCTTGCTTTGCAGATAGTAGGCCTGCTGGGCCATGGTCAGCACGTTGTTGGTCGTCCAGTAGAGCACCAGGCCGCTGGGGAAGGTCACCGCCAGCACGCCGAACATGATCGGGAACAGCTGCATCATCCGGCGTTGCATCGGGTCGGGCGGCGGCGGCGTCATGCGCTGCAGGAGGATGGAGGTGGCGAGCATCGCAACCGGCAGGAGGTAGAAGCCGTCCGGCGTCGAGAGATCCTTCACCCACAGCACCCAGGGTGCATTGCGCAACTCGACGGCGGTCGACAGCAGGCGGAAGAAGGCGAAGAAGACGGGGATCTGGATCAGGATCGGCAGGCAGCCGCTGGCCGGATTGACCCCCGCCTTCCGATACAGCGCCATCATCTCCTCGTTCATCTGGCGCTGGGCATCGGGATTCGGCCGCCCCTGGCGGTCCTTGAGTTTCGGCCGGTAGCGCGCGCGCAGGGCTTGGATCTTGGGGCTCAGCTCCTGCATCTTGGCCATCGACTTCTGGCTCTTATGGGTCAGGGGGAAGAAGATCAGCTTGATGACGAAGGTCATCAGCACGATCGCCCAGCCGTAGTTGGGAACCCGCTGATAGATCCACTCGAGACCGAAGTAGAGCGGTCGCGCGAGGAAGCCGAAGAAGCCCCAACGCACGGTCTGATCGAGACCGTAGGGCAGGGCGACGAGGTCGCGGTAGCGCTTGGCGCCGAAGAAGCTGGTGAGCTCGAGCCGTTCGCCGGCACTGCGAACCAGGATCTCCTGAACGTGATCGAGCCCGTCATCGTCCGGCACGCTTCCGCGCTCGACGAAGCGCCGCGCTCCGCGTTCGACCTCCGGACGCTGGAGCAACGGCCGGATCACCACCTCCTGCGCGCCGAGCTGGGGGATCACCGCGTTGAGGAAGTAGTTGTCCTCCAGGGTGGCCCAACGCAGGCCGGCGGCCGGCAGAACCACGTCCTCGTCCTGCTTCTTCGGCACCAGGGTCTCCGACTCCTCGCCCCGGCTGTAGGCCGCCATCCGCAGCAGCAAGCGGCTGTCGAGGTCGTCGGGATTGCGCAGCCCGGGGCCGAAGAGCACGCTCCAACCGGCGGCACCGGGCATCCTGATCTCGAGGTCGACCAGCCCCGAGGGTTGGAAGCGCAGGATCTTCTCCGCTTCCCCGGCCGGGCCGCGGTAGCGGAAGCGAACCTCGCCCCCCGGCCGCTGCTCGACGACGAAGAGGGCGTCGTTCAGCGGATGGGGCCGGTCCTGCGGGTCGAAGAGGGCGAGGGGATAGGGGTCGGCGCCCCGTTCGCGCACCAGCTCGAGGGGCTCGCCGTCCGTACTCAAATCGCGCTTGAGCCGGAAGGACACCAGCTGGCCGCCGCGGTTGGTGAGCTCGGCACGGTAGAGCTCCTCGTCGATCACCACCGGCGTCTCGTGCGGCGCCACCACCTCGGGCAAGGTCGGCCGCTCCCTCTCCTCCACCGCCGCCGCCTCCGGCGGTACCGCCACCGGCGGCGGAGCTTCGGCCGGGTGCGGCCCGGAAGGCTCGGCGACGGCGACGGGGTCGTCCCCTTCGGCCGGCGGCGGGATCACCTCCGGCGGGCGGAAGATCTGCCCCCAGATGATGACGACGATCAACGATAGGAGAGCGGCGAGGAAGAGCCGTCGGGTTTCCACCAGAGCTAGGTCCTTTCTGCGACGCGGCGGGCGCTCACGGCAGGTCGATCCCCCCGGGATGAAGCGGGTGACAACGCAGCAGCCGGCCGACGGCGAGGGCCCCGCCGCGCAGCACCCCGTGCTTGCGCAGGGCCAGGACGGCGTACTCGGAGCAGGTGGGGGCGAAACGACAAGCGCGCGGCAACAGCGGCGAGACGAGACGTTTATAGAGACGCAGCAAGGCGATCAGCACGCTACGCATCGCGTCACCTGGATGCCTGCAGGGTGGCGAGCTGGCGCTCGAGCTCCGCTCGCAGAGCTGCGAAGTCGGCCTCAGCCGCGGTCCTTTTCACGTGCACCACGACGTCCAGCGGCGGCAGCGACGCCCGGCCGGGCCAACGGCGGAAGATCTCCCGCACGCGACGCTTCGTCCGATGCCGCACCACCGCCTTGCCGACCTTGCGGCTGGCGGTGATGCCCAGCCTCGCGACGCCCTGCTCGTTGGCATGCACGTGGAGGGTGGCGAAGCGGCCGTGCCGTTTGCGGCCGCTGCGATAGCAGCGCAGGAAGTCCTGCCGCCGGCGCAGCCGCTGGCGCGGACGCAAGCGCTCGTCGAGGGGACGGCGATGGTCGGTTTCGGGCATGAACGGCGCAGGCGGAAGCTCCCCTGCGGAGGAAAAACCGTGCACGTCGGCTGCCGCACCAGGTTCTCAGACGCTCAGGCGCTTGCGCCCTTTCCGGCGCCGGCGCGCCAAGACCGCGCGACCCTGGTGGCTGCGCATGCGCTTGCGGAACCCGTGCTTCTTCTTCCGACGACGATTGTTGGGTTGAAACGTACGCTTCACGGCGATCGCCTTTCCGTTGCGTGATTGGCTCGAACGACATCGCTACGAGGTCGGCCTCCGGGCGGACGGGCCCGTCCTCCGGTCGATGTCGGTATGCTGCGATGTGGCCGCCCGGCGGCGCGCAAGGCGGACCTTCAACCTTAGGCGACGGCGGAGCGCCAGTCAAGTTCGCGCCGCGCGCTTGCTGGCGGAGAGGGTGGGATTCGAACCCACGGATCGCTTGCGCGATCAACGGTTTTCGAGACCGCCCCGTTCGACCACTCCGGCACCTCTCCTGATCGTGACGCCCGGCCGGTGACGCCCGCCACCGGCCGCAGCAGCTCGGGCGGGCGCTGGCGGCCCGCCCCGGCTTTCGGTCGAAGACTTGGCGGAGAGAGAGGGATTCGAACCCTCGGTAGGGTTTCCCCTACACACGCTTTCCAGGCGTGCACCTTCAGCCACTCGGTCACCTCTCCGCACGGCTTGTCAAGGACCCTGCTTGCGGGATCCGCCCCGCAGCTCGGCGAAGAATTCGACCAACGCCTGGCTGCAGGCCTGCTGCATGATACCGCGCCGCACCTCCAAACGGTGGTTCAGTCGCGGATCTTCCACCAGATTCCCCAGCGAGCCGCAAAAACCCGCCTTGGGATCCGGCGCGCCGTAGACCAACGTGCTGACGCGGCTGTTGACCAGAGCGCCGGCGCACATGGCGCAGGGCTCGAGGGTCACGTACAGTGTACAACCGATCAGCCGCCAGTGCCCGATCACCGCCGCTGCCCGCCGGATGGCGATCAGCTCGGCGTGGGCCAAGGGATCGCCGTCGATCTCGCGGCGGTTGTGACCGCGGGCGACGATCGCCCCGTCGAGCACCATCACGGCGCCGACCGGGACGTCGCCGTGGCGGGCGGCGCGCCGGGCTTCGGCAAGAGCGTAGGCCATCCATTGGTGGTCGCTCGCCCCTGCCGCGCCGGATCCGCTCGGTATCATAGCATCAGACTCCCATCGCGCCCCCTCCGCCGAGCCCCGCGGCGGCTTTACAAGACGCAGGGCGAAAGCGTAGCATCGGGATTCCGATCAGTGGCCGACGAAGGGTTCGGGCCCTGTGCAACGGCCGGCACCGAACC
>RFGL01000426.1 GCA_003697015.1 Acidobacteriota bacterium
GTAGGTGGCGATGCCGGTGTTGTAGAACATGTTGAGCGGCAAGGCGACGATCGCTTCGAGCCAGTCGTTCTCGAGGATCCAGCGGCGGACGTTGCTCTCCCCCTGGCCGGCGTTGCCGGTGAAAAGCGAGCTGCCGTTGTGCACCTCGGCGACGCGGCTGCCGAGCTTGGTGCCGTGCTTCATCTTCGAGAGCATGTTGACCAGGAACATCATCTGGCCGTCGCTGGTGCGGGTGAGGAGCGAGAGCTCCTCTCCCCTGTGCTGGACGACGAAGCGCGGATCCTTGATGCCCTTCTTGCCCCCCATGCGCTCGAGGTCGCTCTTCCAGCTCTTGCCGTAGGGCGGATTGCTGAGCATGAAGTCGAACTCGCGCCCGGGGAAGGCGTCGTTCGAGAGCGTCGAGTACTCGGGGCCGCCGACGATGTTGTCGGCCTCGTCGCCCTCGCCCTTGAGCAGCAGGTCGGCTTTGCAGATGGCGTAGGTCTCGGCGTTGATCTCCTGGCCGTAGAGATGGGTCGAGACCTGCTTGCCGTGCTCCTCTGCGAGCCGTTGCAGGGTTTCCTCGGCCACCGTCAGCATCCCGCCCGTGCCGCAGGCGCCGTCGTAGAGCAGGTAGGTGCTCGATTCGATCTCGTCGGCGATGGGCTGGAAGAGCAGGTTGGCCATGAGCTTCACCGCGTCGCGAGGCGTCCAGTGCTCGCCGGCCTCCTCGTTGTTCTCCTCGTTGAAGCGACGCACCAGCTCCTCGAAGACCGTGCCCATGCCGTGGTTGTCGAGCCCGGGCTGGCGGACGGTGCCGTCGGGGTCGACGACGGGGCTCGGGCTCAGATTGACGTCGGGCGAGAGGAACTTCTCGATCAACGTGCCGAGCGCATCCGCCTTGCTGAGCCGTGGGATCTGGTTGCGGAACTCGAAGTTCTCGAGGATCTGCTGCACGTTCGGCGAGAAGCCGTCGAGGTAGGCTTCGAAGTCTTGGCGGAGCTGCTGCTGGCTGGCCCGGGCCTTGAGGTCGCGCAGGGTGAACTTCGACGTGTTGTAGAACGCCTGCCCGGCGGCCTTGCGAAGCGCGGGATCCTGGTTGGTGATGCCGGACTTGTCGAGCCTGGCCTTCATCTCGAGCACGGCCTGCTTCGTCGGCTCGAGGACCGCATCGAGGCGGCGCAGCACCGTCATCGGCAGAATGACGTCACGGTACTTGCCGCGGACGTAGAGGTCGCGGAGCACGTCGTCGGCGATGCCCCAGATGAAATTGGCGATCCAGTTGAGCTGATTGGATTCCATGTCACTCCCGAATCGGCGGTTGCGCGGCCGCCAGGCCTAAGGGATCGGCGGATCGGCTGCGAGCCACGGCGCCTCCGCGGCCCGATCGAAGCGCCCAAGTTCCATCGCCGGACTCTACCAGAGGCCGATTGGAACACGCCGCGGCCCGTCGCCTGCAACCGCCCGCCGGCCGAGGCCCGGGACCGCCCGGCGTTCGATCGTTCTTCCCCCTGTCCGCGACTGTAGGCAACCTTGAAGCCATGAGCGCGGCGTCTTCTGACGCGGGGATTGCGGCGAAGGTGACGGCGAAGAGCTCGGTGAGGGGTTTGCCGGCGAAGTCGAGGGGGTCGCCGGCGACGCCGCGCTCGAGCTCGCTGGCCAGCACCTCTTCGGACGTTTCGATCCAGATCTCGCCGCTCTGCAGGCGTACCTGCTCGATCGCGGGCGGCTTCAGGTCGACCTGGGCGATGCGCTCGCCGTAGGGGGAGATGACGTAGCGTTCGAGCGGCTTGCCCGTTTGATCGAAGTGTTCGGGGCCGGCCCGCTGCTTGCCCCTGGAACTATGCTCCCGGGGGGGCAACGAACTTAAGCTCCCCATCAGTGTAGGACTTCACGAAGCCCCTCTTGCCACCATACTCCTTCCTGTCAAAGACGCAGGAGGAGAAACCACTTATCACCAGGTCACCGTTGCGCTGTCGTACGGCCATCGGCTCTCGCACCGTGAGGAGAAGGCGTTCGTCAAGCTCCATAATGAGCCAGAGCGGCCGAATCGCCAAGAAGGTAAGTCGATGGATGTTGTCGTGGGGCCGTCCGAACCAGCCGTCGGGAAGGACTAGGCCTCCGCCTCCTGTCGCCTGGAACCAGTCTTCAATAAGCGTCATCCGAGATTCAGTCATCGTCGTACCATCCAAGCAGGGTTAACTCTCGGGATATACACCTGATTACCACCGCCGAGCAACGACGGAAGGCCTGCTCTACCTACCTGCGGAGCTACGGCGCCTTCGTAGATTCTTGTACCGGCCGGCACTCCGATCGCCACGACGCGAGAGGCCCTGTTGCCCCACTCAGGAAGCAAGGCGCTGACTAGCTAGCTGTGACTGCAGCGGGCCGGTCGGCTTGACGCGAGTCCAGTAAGGTGAGAGGGGGCCCGCACGCCCACCGTATACTCGGTACAGGACCAGATCCTCGGCCAGAACGTGTTCAGTGTACGTGGCGCCCCGGAATGTCTTGCCGACTTCCACTCCGAGCGGCCCTGGACCGTTGTGCGGCCCCCACCCTCTCGCCCTCGGAACCATCTCCGCAGCTGCCTCACTCGCGCCTTGGCGCAGCGCCAGCCGTCCGCTCCGCAGCACTCCGGAGCCCGCTCGTCCGGTCGGTATTACGACCGTACTCAAGTCCAGTGCCGCCAGGTACATCTTGGGACCGAAGAGGTCGTAGGTCAGTTCGTGAGCTCGCTGCGGTGATACGTGGCCTGCAAGTGCTTCGTCCCAAACCGCGAGATACTCTCCCGTGGGCACACCGATGAGAAGCGGCGAGGCTGCAACCGATCCTCCGATCTGGAAAAGCTGCTGTACGAGCGGATCTATTGGTTCGGGCGAAGTCTCCGGTAGCTCTACATCCATCAGATCTGCTAGAGGACTTGCAGCTGAAGCGGCTAAACCATGAACGAACTTGTTGTACCGTTCGGGAAGAGATTGGAAGAAACCGACAGCTTTATCATAATAA
>RFGL01000427.1 GCA_003697015.1 Acidobacteriota bacterium
AGGCTACCCCACCCACGGCCCGCCGACGCCCTGCTGGCCGCCGCCGCCGGCGGCATCGTCCTCGGTCTGGGCGTCGCCCGCCTGACCCTCGCGATCAATCCCCACCTCGCCGCCAGGGCCGCCGACGTGGCGTTGCTCCACCTCGAGCTGGCGGTGCTCTACGCCGTCCTCGCCCTGGTGCCCGGGCTCGCCGGCGCCGCCATCCTGGCCCTGGGGCGGCATGCCGAGGCGGCGCCGGCCCTGCGCCGCGGCGCCGGCGCGGCGCTCCTCGCCGCCCTCGCCACCGCGCCGGTGGTCTACCTGCTGCTGCTGCCCGACGCCGGCCTGGCACCGCGCGCCCTGACCTGGCTGATCTTCGCTCCTCCCGCCCGCCGCGCCCTCGCCCTGGCCGCGGCCGCGGCCGGCCTGCTGGTCCTCGGCCTGCCCCTCGCCCTGGGGGTCGCGCGGCTCGCCCGCGCCTGCCGGACGACGACGAGGCGATCCCTCGCCGCCGTCACCCTGACGCTCCTCGCCGGCGCCGTCCTCTCCGCCCTGCTGCGGCCGCCGGCCGAAGGACGCGCCAAGCCGCCGCCGCCGGCCGAGCTGGGGTCGGCCCCCTCTCCGCCGCCGGCACCGGTGGTGCTGCTGTGCATCGACGGCGCGGACCTCGACGACGTCATCCTGCCGCTGGTGGAAGACGGCGAGCTGCCCGCCTTCGCCCGCCTGATGCGCCAGGGCACCTGGGGCTCCCTCGCCACCCTCGAGCCCACCCTGTCGCCGGTGGTGTGGACCACCCTGATCACCGGCAAGCCGCCGGCCGAGCACGGCATCCGCCACTTTCTCTTCTTCCGCCTGCCGGGCATCCGCCAGGCGATCTACGCCTTTCCCCTCCACACCGGCCTCAACTTCCGCCTCTTTCCGCTGCTCGAGAAACTCCCCTTCATGCCGGTCCTGCGCACCCCGTTCACCAGCAATCTCCGGCGCTCCGCCGCCCTGTGGACGATCGCCGGCCAGCGCCATCCGGTCGGGGTCTACCGCTGGCTTCTGTCCTGGCCGGCGGAACGGGTGAACGGCTTCTACGTCGCCGGTGCCATCGGCTGGGTGCGCTTCTCCGACGGCGCGCGGCGGGCGGCCCGCGGCCGCCTGCGCGGCGCCGCCACCTACCCGCCGGAGCTGCTGCAGGCCTTGCCGCCGGCGCCCCGTCACGCGCCCACCGACGCCGAGCTCCGGGCCTACGTCGGCGACCGCCGGCCGATCGACCGGCACGACCCCCTGCTGCGCCCGATCCTCCACGCCTTCGCCGATCCGACGAGCCACGAGCTGCCGCTCCTGATCGAGCGCTTCGCCCCCCGCTTCGTCGCCGCCAGCTTCTATCCGGTGGACGCCTTCCACCACTTCTACCACGCCCATCGCCGCCGCGGCGGCCGCTTCGCCGGCGCCATCGCCGAGCGCTACCGCACCACCGATGCCCGCCTCGGCGAGCTGCTCGAGGTCCTCGGCGACGACCGCAACCTGATCGTGACGTCGGATCACGGCTTCGATTTCGACCAAGGCCACCACGCCCACGCGCCGCCGGGGATCTTCTTCGCCCGCGGCCCGGCCTTCGACGCCGGCCGCCGGGTGGACGGCCTGTCGGTCTACGACGTCGCCCCGATGGTCCTCCACCTGCTCGACATGCCGTTGCCCGACGACATGCCCGGCGCGCGTTCCGGCCGCTACCGCCGGGCCCTCTCCGACGCCTTCCTCAGCACCCATCCGGTCTCCCGCATCGCCTCCTACGAAGGCCTCGCCACCGCCGACTACGAGGCGCTGGAGAGCCCGGAGGACGAGCGCATCCGCCGCGCTCTCGAGAGCCTGGGCTACGTCCAGTGAACCCCGCCGCCGAGCCGAGCCTCGCCGCCGGCGCCGCCGGACTGCTGCTCGCCGTCGCCGGGGCGATGGCGATCGCGCTCTCGGCCTGCGTCTTCGGCGACGCCGTCCGCCGCCGGCTGGGCCTCGCCGCCAGCGGCGCGGCGCGCTGGGGCCTCGCCGTCGCCCTGGGCCTGGGGATCCTCGCCCAGGGACTCTTCGTCCTCGGCCTGGCCGGCGGCCTGCGCCGGGGGCCGATCCTCGCCCTCCTGCTCGCCGGCCACCTGCTGTGCCGCGGCGTCTGGCGGCGCTCGATCGAGGGCTGGCGACGCGGCGGGCGGCCGGCGCGCCGCACCGGCCTCGCCGTCGCCGCCGGCGCCTCGATCGCCGCCCCCTGCATCGTCCTCGCCCTCTACCCGACCACCGCCTTCGACGCCACCGTCTACCACCTGCCCTACGTCCAGGCCTTTCTCGACGCCGGCCGCCTGGTCTTCGTTCCCGAGCTGCGCTTCCCGGTCTTCCCCCAGGTGGCGGAGCTGCTGTGGCTGCTCGGCTTCGTCCTCGGCGGCGAGGCCTCAGCCCAGCTCCTCCAGCTCCTGCCCCTCGCCGCCAGCACGGCACTGATCGCCGCCTGGGGAGAGCGCCTGATCTCCCCCGCCGCCGGCCGGGCGGCGGCCGCCCTGTGGCTGGGCACCCCCCTGGTCGCCTGGCTCGGCAGCTCGGCCTACGTCGAGCTCGAGCTGGCGCTCTTCGTCGCCGCCGCTTTCTACTGCTGGCAGCGGGGGATGGAGGCGGCGACCGGACGGCGCCGGCGGTGGCGTTGGCTGGCTCTCTGCGGCGTCTTCGCCGGGCTGGCGGCGGGCAGCAAGTACCTGGGGCTCGTCTTCTGCGCCCTCTTCGCCGTCCTCGCCCTGGCGGCGTGGCGCCGGCGGCGCGAGGCGCGGCCGCTGCTCCTCGTCGCCGTCGCCGCCGGGGTGACCCTGGCGCCCTGGTACCTGCGCATCGCCTGGTACACGGGCAACCCGGTCTTCCCCTTCGCCGAGAGCATCTTCGGTTCGAGCGGCGACTACTCCCTGCGCCACGCCCGCCTGCTGGCCGCGCCGGCGGCGGGGACGGCGGCCTGGCTCCGCCACCTGGCCGGCGAGCTCGCCCTTCTCCTGCGCCTGCCCTACGCCGCCCTCTTCGAGCGTCACCTCTTCGGCTACCAGCCGCCCCTATCCCCCTGGTACCTGGTGCTGATCCCCCTCGGGATCCCCTTCGCCCTGCGCCATCGCCGCGCCCGCCGCCTGCTGCTGATCGCCCTGGCCTACGCCCTGCTGTGGCTCGCCTGGCCGCGCCAGCCGCGCTTCCTCCTGCCGGTCCTGCCCCTGGTCAACCTCGCCCTCGCCGCCGGCGCCGGCGGTGCTCTCGACGCCGTCTGCCGCCGGCGGCCGGCGAGCGGTCGCCGCCTCCACGCCCTCGCCCTGCTGCTCCTCGTCGCGCCGGGCTGGCTCTACGCCGCCGCCCAGGTCGCCCGCCGCGGGCCCCTGCCCCTCACCCCGCCGGCGCGCCACGCCTACCTGGCGGCGCAGGTGCCGGGCTACGACCTGATCCGACGGCTGAACGAGGAGCACGGTACGCACTACGCGGTCTACGCCCTCTACGGCGCCCGCCTGCGCTACTACGCCGCCGGCCGCTTCTACGGCGACTGGATGGGCCCCCACCGCTTCGCCCTGGTGGAAGCGGTGCTCGCCGACGGCCGCGCCCTCGCCGCCCGCCTGCGCGGCTTCGGTGCCTGCTACTTCCTCGCCCGCCGCAACGTCCCCCTGCCGGCCGACGACGCCTTCCGCCGGCTCTTTCGGCATATACAGGAGGACGAAGAGTACATTCTCTACGCCACGACCGATCCAGCTTGTACTCAGCTTTTCTTGCGCCCGGTCATACCGGACCGCCGAGCGCCCGAAGGCGAGGGGGTCGCCGGCCTCTTCGGAGGTTGACTGCTCCTGAACACGAGATTCGGTGGTGCTACTGGCTTCACCTTGGGCTTGTTAGGCGTGGCCGGTGGCGGCGATTGCTGCTTCAGCTCATTTGACATGACGTCACTCCTAAGCAACGTAGATTCGGAGTCCAAAGTGAATCCTACAGTATCGATTTGAGTAGAACGGGAATGCCGCTCAGCAAAACCATTATTATCATGAACGCGATGAACGTATTGGCCGAATAGTATCTCGCGGACCTCTTGAGATTCGTTTCCATGTTGTGATCCGTGGCTTGTATAAGTCGTTCGCGCAGGTACGCATTGAATTCTGCGTCGGCCTTGGACTCAGCGCCCTCAGCTTCGCCATGGTACGCTTGAAGATCCCGCCGATAAGCTTCCAGCGTACCCGGGAATGGCAAGTGAGAATATACGTTGCCCATATTCGCTCGCAGCACCCAGATGAGTGCTAGCAGGAAAAAAGATGCAGCACAAGCGATTCCAGCAAGGAAAATGCCATACAAAAAGGACGACTCTGGAGGGAAGGCTCTTAACAAGGATCCCAGAATTCCACCCCCGATGGTAAGAACGCCGACCTGCAGCGTGATTCGCCCCTCCTGTTGATGCCGCTCGTCAAGTTCTCGAAAATACAGGGTTCGGATCATCTCGTCGTTCATGATGCCCACCAGTATTGATCTAGATCTAGACTAGCATATTGAAGCTGATTCTTCAAGCAGAGGAAAAGGTAGGGAGTAGAGAGGCTCGCAAGAAGTCTTCTCCACGGTGACGCCGCCGGCATGGCGCCGAGCCGGCCGAACCTACTCCAGGTAGCCCAGCCCCTTGAGGCGCTTGCGGGTGGCGGCGTCGAGGTCGACGGGGAGGGCGTCGTCGGGGGGCGGGCGGAGGG
>RFGL01000428.1 GCA_003697015.1 Acidobacteriota bacterium
AAGTACCCCGGCCACGCGGTAGCGGCGATCTGCGCCGGGGTACTTTGCAACGCCCGCTCGGCGTTGTAGGCTACGTCGTCACTTCGGGGAGCTTCATTCGGGCGCGCGTCGTGCGCCGGAGCTGGTGAGCTGACGATTAGACCGACGAGTCGAATCGAACGGAAGCACACGGCGGCGCGCCTGCCTGCCGTCTTGACCGGTCGAACCCCATTCAGGAGCATCCAGCCATGGATCCGGACCGCAAAGCGAGGGCGGAGGTCAACAAGTTTATGCGCGGCCTCATCCGGCGCAATCCCGGGGAAAAAGAGTTCCACCAGGCGGTGCTCGAGGTTACCGAGACCCTGATGCCCTTCATTCTCGATCACCCGAGCTACCGGCAAGCCCAGATCCTCGAGCGCATGACCGAGCCCGACCGCATCGTCATCTTCCGCGTCACCTGGGAGGACGACAACGGCGAGATCCGCGCCAACCGCGCCTGGCGGGTCCAGTTCAACAATTCGATCGGGCCGTACAAGGGCGGCATGCGCTTCCACCCCGACGTCACCTTGAGCGTGCTCAAGTTCCTCGGCTTCGAGCAGGTGTTCAAGAACAGCCTGACCGGCCTGCCGATGGGCGGCGCCAAGGGGGGCTCGAACTTCAATCCCAAGGGCAAGAGCGACCGCGAGGTGATGCGCTTCTGCCATTCCCTGATGATCGAGCTCCACCGCCACATCGGCGAGGACACCGACGTGCCGGCGGGGGACATCGGGGTCGGCCCGCGCGAGATCAGCTACATGTTCGGCCAGTACAAGCGGATGGAGAACCGCTGGGCCGGGATCCTGACCGGCAAAGGCCTCAACTACGGCGGCAGCCTGGTCCGCACCGAAGCCACCGGCTACGGCACGGTCTACTTCATGCAGAACATGCTCGAGACCCGCGGCGACGGCATCGCCGGCAAGGTGTGCTCGGTATCCGGCTCGGGCAACGTCGCGCTGTACGCGATCGAGAAGCTGATCGAGCTCGGCGCCAAGGTGGTGACGGCGTCGGATTCCGGCGGTTTCATCCACGATCCCGACGGCATCGACGCCGACAAGCTCGCCTGGCTCAAGGAGCTCAAGGAGGTGCGGCGGGGGCGGATCCACGAGTACGCCGAGCACTTCCCCCACGCCACCTTCTACCCCGGCGAACGGCCGTGGAAGGTGAAGGTCGACCTCGCCTTCCCCTGCGCCACCCAGAACGAGATCCACGTCGAGGACGCCGAGACCCTGGTCGAGAACGGCCTCATCGCCATCGCCGAGGGGGCCAACATGCCGAGCGACCTGGCGGCGGTGCACACCTTCCTCGCCCACGGCGTGCTGTTCGGGCCGGCGAAGGCGGCCAATGCCGGCGGCGTCGCCGTCTCCGGCCTCGAGCAGACGCAGAACGCCCAGCGCATCACCTGGACCCGGGAAGAGGTCGACGAGCGGCTGCGGCGCATCATGTCCGACATCCACCGCAAGTGCGTCGAATACGGCGCCGACAACGGCTACGTCAACTACGTCCGCGGCGCCAACATCGCCGGCTTCATCAAGGTCGCCGACGCCATGCTCGCCTACGGCGTGGTGTGACGGGCGGCCCGCCGCCACGGCCGGGCGGCGGCGAGGGCCGGCAGGTAGAGGGCGAGCAGCAGGTAGAGGACCAGCAGGCTGCGGTAGAGGAAGAGCATGCCCGGATGCGGCTCGAAGAGCGCCAGCAGGTAGACCGCCGTCTCCAGGCCGAAGAGCCCCAGCGCCACCGCCGGCCGACGGCGGTGGGCGAGGAGCAGCAGGACGAGGAAACTCCAGTAGTAGGCCGCCAGATTGAGTCCGGTGAAGGCCAGGAGGAGGCCGCCGCCGGCCATCGCCTCGAGCAGCGGACGGCGGCCGAAGGCCCACGCCGTCGCGACCAGCAAGGGCACGAAGACCAGCCCCATCTGCCAGCGGCGGAAGCGGGCCCGGCGTTGCTGGATCGCCGCCAGCCGTTCGGCGTCCACCTGCTGCGGCCGGCCCTCATAGGCCAACAGCGGCGTCAGGCCGACGACGTTCGGCGCCAGGGCGTCGGCATAGAGCCGGCTCTTGACGCCGAAGGCCGGCCAGGCGGCGAGGCCTTGGGGCAGGAGCGCGGTGGCGAGCACCAGGGCCAGGCCGGTGACCAGGGCGGCGGCGATCGTCCGCCGCAGATCGGCCGGCAGCCGGCGTCGCGCCAGCAGCTGCCGGCCGGTGACCGCCGCCAGGCCGACGGCGAAGAGGGCCGGGAAGATCCGCAGGCCGGCGGCGATGGCGAGGAGCACCCCGGCGGCGGTCGAGCGCCGTCGCGCCAGGCAGCAGAAGCCGCCCACCAGTGCGGTGAGCCAGCCGTAGCGCAGGAAGGCGCCCCCCACCCAGCCGAAGGTGGCGCCGTAGGCGATGGAGAGATAGATCAGGCTCAGCAGCATCGCCCGGCGGCCGAAGGCCCAGCCGACGGCGGCGAACATGGCGGCGAGCAGCAGCGGATCGATCGCCGCCAGCAGCAGGATGCCGCCCTCCTCCGCCGGCACGGCATCGGCCAACCAGCCGCCGGCGAGCGCCCACACCGGCGTCGCGTTGAAGCCGCGGTCGAGATAGAACCGCGCCAGCTCCTGGCCGAGGTGCCGGCGAAAGAACGCCACGTCGGCGAGAAAGGCCCGCCAGCGCTCGGCGGTGAACGCCGCCTTCAGCGGCTCGCTGCGCTCGAGCAGGACGCGCACGTGGACGATCCGGTCGTCGGTCAGATCGCGCGCCTCGAGGGTCCACAGGCGGTTGTCGTAGAGCTCGGCTTCGGCCCGCAGCATGGCGGTGTAGAGGCCGTCGTAGCCGAGCTCGCCGAAGTACTTGGCGCCGAGGTAGTAGTGGGCGACGTCGTAGTAGTGGACGAAGATCCGCTGGCCGACGCCGTGGAAGGCGAAGAAGTTGAGGTTGACCAGCAGCGCGCCGCCGGCGAGAGCGGCGAGCAGGAGATCGGTCCCCCGCCGGCCCCATCGCTCGACCCCCAGCCGGGGCAGGCCGAGGAGCGCCAGGGTGGCCGCGGCGAGCACCAGGTTGAGTCTGCGGCCGACCTCGAGCTCCACCCCCTGCCAGGGGGCGGCGAAGGCCACGACCACCAGCGACGCCGCCAACGCCGTCCGCCGCCCCCAGGGTCGTGCCAGCCAGCCGCGCCGGCCCGCCAGGAGCCACAGGGGCAGCACGATCAGGACGATCGACGCGGGCAGATTGTCGAGCACGGGCTCCGGCCGGGAGGCTAGGGCGGATCGATCTCCCGCCGCAGCACCTCGGAGGCATCGCCGTCGCCGTCGCTGTCGCCGTCGCTGTCGCCGCCGCCGGGCTGACGCTGCCAGACGACGATGAAACGGCCGTCCCCGGCCGCCGTCACCCCGGGCGCGAGGTGGTGGGCGCGGGAGAGGTTGACCTGGATCTCGCCGCCGACCGGCATGCCCAGGCCGTCGAAGGCGCGAGCGAAGATCTCGGTGTGATCGGGGACGTCGTCGAGCTCGCAGCGCCAGGTCGCCAGGGCGCGGCCGTCGTGGGCGGTGGCGATGACCGGCACCGCCGGCCGGTCGAAGGGGGTTTGATTGATCTGCAGCTCGAGGCCGAGGGGCATGCCGATGGAGGATACCCGGCGGCCGAAGACGGCGCGGTGACCGCCGGAGCCCGGGTCGCGTTCCCACACCACGCTGAAGGTGCCGTCGGGGTTGGCCGACGCCGCGGGCGTCAGCTGGTCGCCGGCACGGGAGGCGTTGACCCGGAAGATCTTTCCCAGCGGCATGCCGATGCCGTCGAAGAGCCGGGCGGCGACGTCGTCCCGGCGATCGCCCCAACTGACCAGGAAGGTGCCGTCCGCCGCCACCGCCACCGCCGGCGGCTTGGCGTCGCCGCTGCTGCCGAAACGCAGCACCCTGCCGACGGGCATGCCGAAGCCGTCAAACAGCCGCGCATGGGGGCGAAAGTCGCTGCCGTGGCCGTCGCTGCCGGACCAGGCGACGACGAAGGTGCCGTCGTCGCCGGCGTCGACCGCCGGGAAGCGCGCCTCGCCGCGCCGATTGATGCGGAAGATCGTGCCGACCGGCATGCCCAGGCCGTCGAAGAGCCGGCCGAGCACCGCCGGCCGGCGCCGGCCGCGGCTCTCCCACACCACCACCGCATTGCCGTTGGCGAGGTAGGCGACGTCGGGCTCGCGGTGCTCTCCCGCGCCGCCGGCGCTGATCCTCAAGATCCCGCCGACGGGCATGCCGAGGCCGTCGAAACGCTGGCCGACCACCTCGGTGCCGCCGTCCTGGCGTCGTTCCCACACCACCAGCGATTGCAGCGTGGCGTCGGCGTCGACCGCCGGCTTGGCCCCTTCGCCCACCACCAGCTCGCCGCCGGCGAGCAGCGGAGCGCCCGGCCAGGCGATCAGCAGCAACGCCAGCCAGGACCGCACTCCGTCCGCGAAACGCCTCCTCGTCCGCTTCTCGCCCATGGCTCGATCTCCCCTCGCCTCGGTCAGCTCGCACCGGTCAACGCGGAACAGTATAGAGCCTGAAACGTTGTTGCTCAATGGCCTGCATTGAGCTATTGGATGAGTGACGCGCCGGCCGGCCGGTATTCCCATATCAGGCTATGCACATTCTCGCCCGCTCGAAAACGCGGCGGGGAGATGCATGAGGGAACCGACTGCCCGGGCCGGCCATCGGGCCTACAGACGGGCGCTGGGCTGGCGGGCGCGGCCGGGATGATCGACCCGCAAACGGGCCGCGGCGGCGCGTGAGGCGATCGAATAAAAACCTTTATCTTTGGCCTTGCGCTCAACCCGCTGCAAATGGACGAGGATGCCGTGGTTGGCCTCGCCCGCGAGCAGCTCGATCTCGCCCTGGGCGAGGAGGGTCTCGAGCTCGATCTCCGGCACCTGGAGCTTGGTGGCGATGGCCAGCAGGCGCTGCAGGATCGCCCGCGCCTCCTCCATCTCGCCCCCGAGGGCCAGCCGGCGGGCATCGGCGATCGCCACCGGCAGGCGGTAGAGCACCGCTTCGGTCTCGTCGAGATCGCCGAGCAGGGCATAGCCTTTCTCGATCGCCACCTCTGCCTCGCCGCGGCGATCGAGCTCCAGCAGCGCCTGGGCCAGGATGCCGCAGGCGCGGGCCGCCTCGAGGGGCAAGCTGCCCCGTTCGAGGTCCCCGACCGCTTCCCGCGCCCGCTCGGCGGCTTTGGCCGGATCCCCATCGGCCAGCGCCAGCCAGGCGAGGGAGAGGAGCACCATGCCGCGAAATGGGTGGTCGGCGCGGTAGAGGCCGGCCAGGGCGTCCTCGAGGATGACCCGCGCCGGTTGCAGCTCGTTCTGAGTGATCAGCACCTCGCCCAAGGCGCGTTGCGCCTGGGCGAAGTTGACGTCTTTGTCGCGCACCAGGTCGCCGGCCTCTTCGAACGCCTGCTGGGCGTCGCGCAGGTCGCCTTGCAGGCGGCGCAGGGTGCCGTAACGCACCAGGGAGTCGGAGGTGTAGACCACCTCGCCGCTGCGGCGGAAGATCTCCAGGGCGGCGGAGATTCTCTTCTCCGCCTCGGCCAGCGACTCGCCGCGCAGGATCATCAACTCGCTGCGGCCCATCGCGACCGCCGCCTGGTTGATCGGCGTGCTGGTGCGGGCGACCTCGCCGGCCTCCTCGAAGATCGCTTCGGCCTGGTCGAGCCGGCCGGTGGTCAGGTAGAGCTCGGCGAGGTTGAGCAGGGCCAGGGAGAGGTGGGGGTAGGAGGTCTCGCGCATCAGCTCGATGCTGCTCTGGAAGACGTCGAGGGCGGCGTCGACGTTGCCGTACTGGCGCAGGATCAGGGCGATGTTGTGCAGGATCGGACCGCTCATGCGCTTGTCGCCGAGCTCCGAGAAGATCTGCGCCGCCTTCTCGTAGTGGGTCTGGGCCTGGAGCAGATCCTGGCGATCCCAATAGATCATGCCCTGGACGTTGAGCGCCGTGGCTTCGCCGCCGCGGCCCTGCACCCCGCCGTCGGCGAAGAGGGCCCGCGCTCGTTCGATCACCGCCAGGGCCTGCTCGTCGTCGCCCTCCCGGCGCAGGGCCAGTCCTTCGTAGAGCAGGGCCTCGGCCAGCAGCAGCGGCGCCCCGGCCCGCTGTGCCGCGGCTGCGGCCCAACGGGCGGCGGCCAGCTGGGCGGGGAAGAGCGACTGGCGCTGGGCGGCCTCGGCCTCGACCAGGCCCACCCGCGGATCCTCCGGCGCCCAGCGGCGCAGCTCGGCGAGGAGCTCGAGAGCCGCCTGCGGGCGGCCGCTGCGGACCCGCGCCACCGCCAGCCTGAGCCCCTGCTCGCGCCGTTCGTCGAGCGACCAATCGCCGGCGGCGTGCAGCCACAGCTGGTCGAGGAGCGCTGCGATGCGAGGCCACGGCGGCACCATCTGCACCTCGAGACGGCGTACCCAGAAGGAGAGCTGGCAGGCCCACGGCAGATCGCGGGCCAGCGCCAGCGCCCGTTCGGCGGCGGCGGTGGCTTCGTCGAAGCGGCCGAGGCGACTGAGCGCCACCGCGCGGGCGTCGTGAAAGCCGGGGAAGTCGGGCTCGATGGTGATCGCCGCCTCCGCCCGGCGCAACGCCGACGGCGCGTCGTCGATGCGCAGGGCGGCCTGGACCTGGTCCCACAGCGACCGCGCCTGGGCGCTGGTGGGCTCGGGAGCCCCCACCCCGTCGACCGGCCCGGGACGTGGGGCATGCCCCAGGTCGCGACCCAGCTCCTGGGCCAGGTGGGAGACCATGGACAGGATGCGCGGCGGCGGGCCGGCGATCGACACCGCCCGCAACAACGTGGCGTCTTCTCCGCTGGCGCTGCCGTTGCCGGCGTGGCGCAGGCGGAGCTCGATCGCCAGCTCCCGCCCGCGGTGCTCGGGCCGCAGGCGGTAGTCGCCGTCGATCGCCAGCTCGGCCTCGGACGGGTGGTCGCCGTCGCCGACCAGCACCCAGCTCAGGGCGTCGTCCGCCGGCAGGGCGAAGGTGAGGAGGTCGCGCAGGGCGAGGCCGAGGGTCGGGTCGGCGCCGTCCGCGTCGTCGAGCGGACGGAGCGGCTCGATCGCCACCCGTTCGCTCGCCGCCAGCTCCACCCGCGGCGCCTCGGAGGCCGGCGGCGGACGGTTGAGGGCGTTGCGCAGGAAGCCGCCGAGGACGAGCAGCACCAGCGCCCCGAAGGCGAGGCCCAAGGGCCGCCGGATCCGCCGCGCCCGGCGCTTCAGCTGGGACCAGGAAAGCAGGGAGCGCAGGGAGCGCGACGGCAGGGTGATGCTCTGCGAATCCGGGTGCAGGGCCTCGAGATCGGCCTGGAGCTCGGCCATCGACTGGTAGCGCTCGTCCGGATCTTTGGCCAGCGCCTTGAGGATGATCCAGCGCAGGTCCGGCGGCAGCGTCTTGATCGACTCGTCGGTGAGCTCGGGCTCGCGGTTGACCACCGCGTAGAGCACCGACATCTCGGTGGTGCCGCGGAACGGCTTCTTGCCGGTGGCCATCTCGTAGAGCACCACCCCCAATGCCCAGACGTCGGTGCGCTCGTCGACCGTCTCTTCCTTGACCTGCTCCGGCGCCATGTAGGCGGCGGTGCCCATGACGGCGCCGGTCTGGGTCAGCTCCGACGGCCCGCGGATGAACTTCGACAGGCCGAAGTCGAGGATTTTGACCGTCCCGTCCCGCGTCACCATGACGTTGGCCGGCTTGATGTCGCGGTGGATGATGCCGCGCTCGTGCGCTGCGCTCAGGCCGGCGGCGATCTGCGAGCCGAGGTCGCTGATCTCGCGCAGCGACAAGGGGCCGCGCTTGATGCGCTTCTTCAACGTCTCGCCGTCGTACCAGGCCATGGCGATGAACAGCTGCCCATCGTCGGTCTGGTCGATGGCGTAGACGGTGCAGATGTTGGGATGGTCGAGAGCGGACGCCGCCTTGGCCTCCTGGACGAAGCGCAGGCGGGGGTTGCTGCCGGTGTCGTTGCGTTTCCGGCGCCCTTCGCCGGACAGGGACTTGGGCAGGAACTTGAGGGCGACGTAGCGATCGAGGGTCAGGTCGCGGGCGCGATAGACCACACCCATCCCGCCATCACCGATCCGCTCGATGATCTCGAAATGCGAGATGGTCTGGCCAACCACGGCGATCCGGCCCCCCA
Source organism: Acidobacteriota bacterium (assembly GCA_003697015.1). Lineage (GTDB taxonomy): Bacteria > Acidobacteriota > Thermoanaerobaculia > Multivoradales > J023 > J023. Next base: position 8,133 of record RFGL01000428.1, read on the forward strand.
GCGGTCGCATGTCATCCGCGCGACGCTCGGCCCTCGAGACCCCCGATGGGCCGGCGGCAGACGGCGTCGCGCGTGCCGATCTCCGAGCCGGCCGTTCGCTGCCAGGGGCTCCCCTCGCGGTCGCGGCCCGCCGATCGGCTCAACGAGCAAAGTTACCACGCCGGCGCGACCGCGGGGCGGATCGAGGCCGATCCGACCCTCGATCGGCGGCGGCGGATCCGCGCCGCGCAGCTGCGGATCACATGCAGACGTCGATCGCCGGCCCGAAGCCGAACTGCGGCCCGGCGTCTTCGACGCACTGCAGACCTGCCCGGCATTCGCTGTCGCGATCGCAGTCCCCCTCGCCGAAGTCGCAGGGACCGCATTCGGTGCAGAAGCGACCGGTGCCGACGGCAAAGGGGCAACCGCCGCCGGGGGCGGTGCAGACGTCGATGCCCGGGTTGAAGCCGAAATCGGCGCCGACGTTGTCGGTGCATTCCAGACCCGGTTGGCAGTCGCTGTCGCGGTCGCAGTCCCCCTCGCCGAAGTCGCAGGGGCCGCACGCGTCGCAGAAACGCGGGTCGCCGGCCGGCAGCGGGC
>RFGL01000429.1 GCA_003697015.1 Acidobacteriota bacterium
CCGCCACACCGCCGCCGGCGCGCTCACGACGCCACCTCCACCGGCGCCGCCTCGGCCAGCGCCCGGCGCAGCGCCAGCAGCGAGGCGAGGAGCCGCTCGGCGGCCGCCGGCGTCAGTTGGGTGGCGGCGTCGGACAGCGCCCGTTCGGGCTCGGGGTGGACCTCCATGAAGACGCCGTCCGCCCCCGCCGCCACCGCCGCCCGCGCCAGCGGCTCGGCGAATTCCCGCCGGCCGCCGGTGTGGGCGCGCTCGCCGCCGGCCGCGATCTCGCTGCCCGGCAGCTGCAGGGAATGGGTGGCGTCGAAGATCACCGGGATCCCCGCTCGCTGGAGGACGGCGAAGCTGCGCATGTCGACCACCAGGTTATGGTAGCCGAAGCTCGAGCCGCGTTCGATCACCGCCACCCGCCGGCAGCCCCCGGCGTGCGCCTTGGCCACCGCCTGGCGCATGTCCTCGGGGGCCATGAACTGGCCCTTCTTGATCGTCAGCGCCCGCCCGCGGTCGGCGGCGGCGTTGGCGGCGGCGACGATCAGGTCGGTCTGGCGGCAGAGGAAGGCGGGGATCTGCAAGACGTCGACCACCTCCGCCACCGCCGCGCACTGCTCCGGCAGGTGGACGTCGGTGGTCAGGGGAAGGCCGGTCTCGCGCTTCACCCGGGCGAGGATGGCGAGCCCCTCGTCCATCCGCCGCCGGCCCGCCGCCGGCGACCAGCGCCAGGTGCCCGCCGGCGGCGGAGACGGGCCGCCGCGGAAGCTGCCGATCGAGCTGCGGTTGGCCTTGTCGAAGGACGACTTGTAGATCAGCTGCAGGCCGAGGCGATCGCGCAGCGCCGCCAGCGCCCGCGCCGCCTCGACGGCGCGCGCCTCCCCCTCGATGGCGCAGGGACCGGCGATCACCGGCAGCGCGGCGCCGCCGAGCTCGATCCCGGGCGCCAGCTCGAAGGGCGCCGGCTTCACGCCACCACCTCCGCCGGCCGGGACTCGGCCGGCGCCGCCTCCCGGCGCCGGGCGCGATGGTCGAGGGCGGCGCGGACGTAGGAGACGAAGAGCGGATGGGGCTCGGTGGGCCGCGACTGGTACTCGGGATGGAATTGGCAGCCGAGGAACCAGGGATGGTCGGGCAACTCGACGATCTCGACGAACTTGCCGTCCGGGCTCATGCCGGAAACCACCAGGCCGTGCTCGATCAGGGTGGGGAGGAATTTCTGGTTGACCTCGTAGCGGTGGCGGTGGCGCTCGCTGATCTCCTCGCGGCCGTAGATCCGCCGCGCCAGGGTGCCGTCCTTGAGCCGGCAGGGATAGCTCCCCAGGCGCATGGTGCCGCCGAGGGCGTCGACCCCCAGCAGGTCGCGCAGCTTGTAGATCACCGGCAGCGGCGTCGCCTCGTCGAACTCGGTCGACGTCGCGCCCTCGAGGCCGGCGACGTGACGCGCGAAGTCGATCACCAGGCACTGCATGCCGAGGCAGATGCCGAAGAAGGGCACGCGGTTCTCGCGCGCGTAGCGGATGGCGCGGATCTTGCCCTCGGCGCCGCGCTCGCCGAAGCCGATCGGCACCAGCAGGCCGTCGACCTCGGACATGGCGGAGGGCCAGTGCCCCTCCTCGATCTCCTCGGCGTTGATGTACACCAGCTCGACGTGGGCGTCGTTGGCGATGCCGCCGTGGAGCAGGGCCTCGTTCAAGCTCTTGTAGGCGTCGGGCAGGGAGACGTACTTGCCGACGATGCCGATGCGCACCCGATGCTTGGGGTGCTTGATCTTGTTGACCAGCATCTCCCAGCGCGACACGTCGCGCTCGTAGCGCGGCAGGGAGAGCAGCTCGAGCAAGAGCTCGTCGAGACCCTCGCGGCAGAAGGCCAGGGGTACCTCGTAGATCGTCGGCAGATCCTGGGCGGCGATCACCTGCTTGGGATCGACGTTGCAGAAAAGGGCGATCTTGCGCCGCAGGTCCTCGGGCAGCGGGCGGTCGACGCGGCACATCACCACGTCGGCGATGATGCCGATCGCCCGCAGCTCGCGCACCGAGTGCTGGGTCGGCTTGGTCTTGAGCTCGTCGGCGACGGCGATGTAGGGCACCAGGGTGAGGTGGATGTTGACCGCATTGCCGCGCCCGAGCTCCTGGCGGAACTGGCGGATCGCCTCCATGAAGGGCAGGGACTCGATGTCGCCGGCGGTGCCGCCGATCTCGACGATCACCACGTCGTTGCCCTCGGCGACGCGCTTCATCCCCTCCTTGATCTCGTCGGTGACGTGGGGGATCACCTGCACCGTATTGCCGAGGTAATCGCCCCGGCGTTCCTTGGTGATCACCGCCTCGTAGATCTTGCCGGTGGTGTAGTTGTGGTGTTTGGTCGGCTTGGCGTGGGTGAAGCGCTCGTAGTGGCCGAGGTCGAGGTCGGTCTCGGCGCCGTCGGCGGTGACGAAGACCTCGCCGTGCTGGTAGGGCGACATGGTGCCCGGGTCGACGTTGACGTAGGGGTCGAGCTTCATCAGGGTGACGGCGAAGCCCCGCGCCTCGAGGATGGCGCCGACCGAGGCCGCCGCCACCCCCTTGCCGAGGGAGGAGACGACGCCGCCGGTGACGAAGATGTACTTGGTGGTCATGGTGGGCTCCTCGCTGGATTCTCTCATGGCGGCGCCGTCAGCCGTCGAGCGCGGCGAGCCGTACCGCCGCCCGCGCCAGGTCGTCGGCGGTGTCGACCCCGGGCTCGGCCGCCGCCACCTCGAGCACCTGGATCGCCATGCCGTGCTCGAGCGCGCGCAGCTGCTCCAGACGCTCGCTGCGCTCGAGGGGCGTCGGCGCCAGAGAGGCCAGCTCGAGCAGGGCGGCGCGCTGGTAGCCGTAGATCCCCAGGTGCTTCATCACCGGCACCGCCGGCGCCTCGGGATCGCGCCGGTAGGGGATGCGGGCACGGCTGAAATAGAGGGCGTAGCCGCGGCGGTCGCGGACCACCTTGACGGCGTTGGGGTCGTCGAGCTCCTCGGCGCGGGCCGGCGCCGCCAGGGTGACGATCGGATCCCGCGGCACCGACCGCAGGCGCTCGACCACCCGCTCGATGGCCCGCGGGTCGATCAGCGGCTCGTCCCCCTGCACGTTGACGATCGCCGGCGCCCGCCAGCGGCGTGCCGCCCAGGCGATGCGATCGCTGCCGCTGGCGCAGTCGGCGGGGGTCATCTCGACCTCGCCGCCGAAGCCGGCGACGGCGTCGCGGATGCGCTCGTCGTCGGTCAGGACCACCACCCGCGACAACCCCCGGGCGCGGCTCGCCCGGCGGTAGACGTGCTCGATCAGCGGCCGCCCGGCGAGCTCCAGCAGCGGCTTGCCGGGCAGCCGCCGCGAGCCCCAGCGCGCCGGGATGGCGCACACCACCTCGACGCCGCGAGCTGCCGCGGAGCGGTCGCCGGCGACGGCGGCGGAGTCGGCGGGGGTCGGATCGGGGTGCACGGTTAACTCTACTCCGCCACCCGCCGGCGGGTCAACGCCGGCGGCGGACACGGGGGCGCCGCTGGGTAATCCGTTACCCATCGTGGGAAAGGGGATTCACACGCGGCGGACGATGACGCCGGAGAATCCGCTCGATCGACCGGTCGCGTACTGGCACGGCGCTTGCTCCCTTGCCTCGACAGCGACGCCAGCATCCGCTTGGAAACGTGCTCGAAACGCCACTCCGGCGTTCGCTGCGGCGCGGCGTCGACGGAGCCGAAATCGATCGTCTCCGAACAGCAGGAGGAATACCTTGATGAACAAGCTCATCATCGCGATCGTCGTCTTGGCCGCTGCTGGCCTCATGTGGGTCACGCTGCCGACGCCAGAAGCCACGGCTTTGGGCTGCATCCGCTGCGTCCCCGGGGGCGAGACTCCACCGGCCTGGGGCATGGGCTCGACCTGCCAGGCGTCGATCGACGATGCGATCGCCAACGCCTCCGCCCTCATCCCCGCCAGCTGCACCACTTGTCTGGAGACGCCGATCGAGGTCACTCCCTGCCACCTCTGCGGCGCCTATCCCGACGACCCGCCAAGCTGCACCAGCGCCAACAACTGGCGCGCCGATTACAAGATCAAGTACCGGTGTGAGGTAAACATCTGCCAGTGACGGTGGATGCCGTCTCCGATTCGGAAAAAGCCGGTCGACGAGGAGCGCCCTTGCAGCCCGCGTCGACCGGCGGCGCTCACAGCGGCAGGCGCAGGCGGGCTTCGCAGCCGGGGCCGGCGGGGCGGTTGACCAGCTCGAGGGTGCCGCCGTGGGCTTCGGCGATCTGCCGGCTGAGCACCAGGCCGATGCCGTTGCCGTCCGGCTTGGTGGTGAAGAAGGGAACGAAGAGGTTGTTGGTGCTGGCCAGCCCGGGGCCGTCGTCGCGCACCACCAATTCGAGCTGCCCGCGGCGGCGCCGCCAGGCGACGCGGACGCTGCCGGCGGCCGGCGGCGCGACCTCGAGGGTGGCGTCGACGGCGTTCTTGATCAGGTTGATCAGCAGCTGCTCGAGCTGGTCGCCGTCGGCCTCGAGGGTGAGCTCGGGACCGCCGTCGACCTGCACCGGGAGGCGGGTCTCGCAGGCCGCCGCCCGCCGCACCAGCTCGCCGATCGCCGCCGGCCGGCGGCGCGGGGCGGGCAGGCGGGCGAGCTGGGCGTAGGCCTGGACGAAGCGGTAGAGGGCGCGGCAACGCTGGGCGATGATGGCGAGGCCGGCGCGGGCGTCGGCGCGCCAGCCGGCGGGCAGCGGCTCGCGCCGCAGCAGACTCTCCAGGGTCGAGGCGGTCGACTTGATCGGCGCCAGGGAGTTGTTGAGCTCGTGGCCGAGCACCCGGATCAGCCGCTGCCAGGCCTGCCGCTCCTCGTCGCGCAAGGCCTTCGACAGGTCGGTCAGGACCAGCAGGGTATGCGGCGCGCCGCCTTCGCGGAAGCTCGAGCGGCGCTGCTGCCAGCGCCCGCTCTGCCCGGGGAAGGCGCGTTCGAAGGTGCGCGTCGCCTCCCCTTCGAGGCAGTCCTGGAGGCCGAGCTCCGCAGCGCTCCTGGCCAGCAGGTCGGCGGCGCGCCGGCCCATCACCCGCTCCCCGGCGCGGTTGACCAGACGCAGGCGGCCGCCGCCGTCGAAGGTGAAGACCGCGACGTCGATCTCGGCGATCACCTGCTGCAAGAGGGTGGCGGCGTCGACGGCATGGAAGCGCTGGCGGCGCAGCACCTCCCCCAGGGCGTTGACCTCGATCATCACCTCCCCCAGGGCGTCGTCGGCGCGGGGGTTGCGGGCACGGATCGAATAGTCCCCCTCGCGCAACGCCTCGAGCAGGTTGGCCAGGGTCTGGAGCGGCAGCACCACCCGCTCGCGCAAGGCCAGGGCGAAGCCCGCCCACAGGCCGACCACCAGCACCGACGCCGTCCAGCGCACCGGCGGCGCATAGTCGCCGCCCCACAGCAGGGCGAGGGCCACCACCACCCCCGGCAAGCCGGCGGCGACGGCCAGCAGGGAGACGCGGCGTTGGTGGGTCATGGCGCTTCCGGAGCCGTCCTCAGAGCCCGTACTTCTCGAGCCGCCGGTAGAGGGCGCTGCGCGACAGGCCGAGGGCGCGGGCGGCCTCGGCGACGTTGCCGCCGTGGCGCTCGAGGGCCTTGCGGATGAGGATCTTCTCCACCTCCTCGAGGGTCAGCTCCTCCAGCTGCGGCGGCTCCGCCGGCGCCGCGCCGAGCCCCAGATCCGGCGCCTGGACGAGCTCGCCGTCGGCCATCAGCACGGCGCGCTCGACCACGTGGCCGAGCTCGCGCACGTTGCCCGGCCAGGCGTGGCGCAGGAGCGCGCGCATGGCTTCGGGAGCGAAGCCGCGCAGGGGCTTGCGGTAGCGCCGCGCCAGACGGCGCAGAAAAGCGTGGGCCAGGGGGGGCAGATCCTCCCGCCGGTCGCGCAGGGGCGGCAGGTGGATCTCGACCGTATTGAGCCGGAAGTAGAGGTCCTGGCGAAAACGGCCGGCGCGCACCTCGGCGGCGACGTCGGCGTTGGTCGCCGACAACAGCCGCACGTCGACCTTGCGGGTCTTCGACGAGCCCACCCGCTCCAGCTCGCCGGTCTCCAGCACCCGCAGCAGCTTGCGCTGCTGATCGGCGGGGACGTTGGCGATCTCGTCGAGGAAGAGGGTGCCGCCGTCGGCCAGCTCGAAGCGCCCGACGCGATCGCTGCGGGCGTCGGTGAAGGCGCCCTTGACGTGGCCGAAGAGCTCGCTCTCGAAGACGCTCTCCGGCAGACCGCCGACGTTGACCGTGATCAAGGGCTTGGCGGCGCGCGCCGAGACGCCGTGCAGCACCCGCGCCACCAGGCTCTTGCCGGTGCCGTTCTCGCCGGTCAGGAGGATGCTGGCGTCGGACGGACCGACCCGCCGGATCAGCTCCAGCACCGGCTGCATGGCGGCCGAGCCGGCGATCAGCTCGGCGTCGCCGGCGCCCCGCAGCAGGCGGTTCTCGGCTTCCAGCCGGCGGCCGCGGCGCAGGGCGCGGCCGAGCTCGACCTGGGTGCGCAGGATGGCCAGCAGGCGGCCGTTGTCCCACGGCTTCTCGACGAAATCGCGAGCGCCGCGGCGCATCGCCTCCACCGCCAGCTCGACGCTCGCCCAGGCGGTCATCACCACCACCGGCAGCTCGGCGTCGAGCTCCCGGATGGTGCGCAGGAGGTCGAGACCCTCCTGCCCCGAGGTGGTGTCGCGGGCGTAGTTGAGATCGATCAGCACGACGTCGAAATCGGCCGTCCGGAGGTCCTCGAGCAGCGCCCGCGGCGAGCTCGCCGTCGCCACCTCGAAGCCCTCGGTCTTGAGCAGCAGGCGCAGGGACTCGAGCACGTCCCGCTGATCGTCGGCGACCAGCACCCGCGGCGCCGTCGCCGCACCGGCGGCCGGCGGGGCAGCGGTGATGGTGGGCTCGGCGGACATCGCTCGTTCGTCGTCTCTCGGCGGCGGGCGCCGGGGCGAGCATACCGCAGCGGCGCGACGCCCGGCCTCGCCGGCGCGGCAACCGCCCCCCGGGGTGGGGCGGGGGGCGCCGGAGGTCGGCTATACTGGCGGCGATCGGAGGATCGTCCGGAGGATTCCATGAGCATTCCAACCCGTCGCGTAGCCGTCGCTCTCCTCGCCCTCGCCGCCCTGCTGCTGCCGGCGGCGGCCACCGCCCGGCAGTCCGGCGAGCACCACCACCACCAGCACCACCAGGCGCCGCCGGCGAGCGGCGGCGTCGAGCGCGAGGACGGGCTCGAGATTCCCGACGTCGAGCTGGTCGATCAGGACGGCAAGCCGGTGCACTTCTACCGCGACCTGGTGGCCGGCCGGGTGGTGGCGATGAACTTCATCTTCACCACCTGCACCACCGTCTGCCCGCCGATGGGAGCCAACTTCGCGGCGGTGCAGAAGGAGCTCGGCGAGCGCCTGGGGCGCGACGTGCGGCTGATCTCGGTCAGCGTCGATCCGGTGACCGACACCCCGCAGCGGCTCAAGGCCTGGGGCGAACGCTTCGGCGCCGGCGACGGCTGGACCCTGGTCACCGGCCCCAAGGCCGACGTCGACCGCCTGCTCAAGGCCCTCGAGGTCTTCACCCCCGACTACGTCGACCACTCGCCGACCGTGCTGGTCGGCAACGCCGCCACCGGCGCCTGGCGCCGGGCCTATGGCCTGGCGCCCGCCAAGACCCTGACCGCGCTGATCGACGAGCTGGCCGCGACGCCGGCCGACGGCGCAGGAGGCCAACGATGAACGCCCGCAGATTTCGGATCTCGATCCTGGGCGGCGTCGCCCTGATCCTCGCCGCCGCCCCTCTCGCCGCCCAGCCCGCCGCCCCGCCGGCGAGCGGCGACGCCCCGGCGCCGAGCGCGGCGGAGCGCGAGGCGGCGGCGCGCAAGTACTTCACCGACGTGCCGCTGATCAACCAGGACGGCGAGCCGATGCGCCTCTACAGCGACCTGCTGCGCGGCCGGACGGTGGTGGTCAATGCCTTCTTCACCTCCTGTACCGGCGTCTGCCCGGTGATGGGCCAGAAGTTGAAGGCGATCCAGGAGCGCTTCGCCGACCACCTGGGCAAGGACCTGGCGCTGATCTCGATCTCGGTCGATCCGGAGACCGACACGGTGCCCAAGCTCAAGGCCTACGCCGAACGCATGGGGGCCAAGCCGGGGTGGTACTTTCTCGCCGGCGACAAGGCCAACGTCGACCAGGCGCTCTACAAGCTCGGCCAGTACGTCGAGGACAAGGAAGCTCACACCAACATCATGATCATCGGCAACGAGGCCACCGGGCTGTGGGTCAAGGCCTTCGGTCTCAAGCCGGCGCCGGAGCTGATCGACGTTGTGCAACAGGTGCTCGACGACGACGGCACGGGCTGAGGTCTGGGCGCTCCTGGCGGCGCTCGTCGCCGGCGCCGCGGCTCACGCCCAACCGGCGCTCACCGCCGAGGAGGAGGTCGGCCGCCGGATCTACTTCGAGGGCCGGTCCAGCGACGACCCGGCGGAGGGCATCAGCGCGCTTCTCGGCGGACCCGGGGGCACCGAGGTGCCGGCCTGGACCTTGCCCTGCGCCGGTTGCCACGGCGAAGACGGCGAGGGCGGCACCGAGGGCGGCATCAGCCCGTCGAACATCACCTGGCCGGCGTTGACCAAGCCCTACGGCGTGCGTCACGACACCGGCCGCCAGCACCCCCCCTACACCGAGTCGACCCTCAAACGCGCCATCACCATGGGCATCGACCCGGCGGGCAATCCGCTGCACGTGGCGATGCCCCGCTACCGCCTGACCCACGCCCAGGCCGCGGCGCTCGTCGCCTACTTGAAACGCCTCGGCACCACCCGCCAGCCGGGGGTTGACGCGGACGCCCTGCGCCTCGGGGTGGTGCTGCCCCCCGCCGGCCGGACCGGGCCCCTGGGGGAGGCCGTCCGCAGCCTGCTGGCGGCCTGGGCGGCGCAGGTCAACGACCGCGGCGGGGTCTACAACCGCCGCCTCGAGCTGCGCTTTCTGACCCCGCCGGAGCCGGCGGAGGAACGCCGGCGGGCGGTTGCCGCGTGGCTCGACGAGGAGGACGTCTTCGCTCTCATCGCCCCCTTCATGGTCGGCGCCGACGGCGAGCTCGCCGGCCTGATGGCGGAGCGCGCCATCCCCGCCATCGGGGCGTTCAGCGTCGACCCGCAGCTCGGCTTCCCGCTCAACCGCTACGTCTTCTACCTGCTTTCCGGCTACCCCGAGCAGGGCCGGGCGCTGGTCGACTTCGCCGCCGCCCGCCTGCAGCCGGCGCCGCAGCGGGTGGCGGTGATCTTTCCCGACCAGCCGTCGCGGGCGCGGGCGGCGGCGGCGATCCGCCAGCAGGGGACGACGGTGGCGGCGGAGGGGGCGTGGGCGGCGATCGTCTCCCGGCCCTACCCGCCGGCCGCCTTCGATGCCGCGGCGGTGGTCGAGAGCGAGCAGCGGGCGGGTACCGAGGCGGTCTTCTTCCTCGGCGACGAGGCCGACACCCGGGCGCTGCTGGCGGCGGCGGCGGCGCGCCGCTGGCGCCCCTACCTGCTGCTCGTCGGGCCCCTCGCCGGCAACGCGGTCTTCGCCGCCGAGCCGGGGATGACGGAGCGGGTCTTCGTCGCCTTCCCGACCTTGCCGGGGGATCGCCGGCCGGCGGGGCTCGAACGCTTCGAAGAGTTGGTCGAAGCGCGCCGCGTCGAGCTCACGGTGCCGCCGGTGCAGCTCGCCGCCTACAGCGCCGCCGAGCTGCTGCTCGAGGGCCTGGAGCGAGCCGGCCGCGACCTCACCCGCGAGGCCCTGGTCGCCGCCCTCGAGGGCCTCTACCGCCACCGCACCTACCTGACGCCGGACCTGACCTACGGCCCCAACCGCCGCATCGGCGCTCTCGGCGCCTACGTCGCCGCGGTCGACGTCGCCGGCCGCCGCCTGCTGCCCCAGGGCGATTGGGTGACCCCCCGTTGAGCGACGGCGGACGGCGGCGGAGGGCGGTGGCGGCGGCCTACGACGCCATCGCCCGGCGCTACGACCGCCTGACCGCCGGCGACCGCTACATGCGCGCCGTCCTCGAGCGCCGCTACCGCGCCCTCTTCCGCCCCGGCCAGCGGCTGCTCGACGTCGGCTGCGGCACCGGCCGCGACAGCCTCGAGCTCGCCCGCCGCGGCCTCAGCCTGGTCGCTCTCGACCTCTCCCCCGGCATGCTCGCCCGCCTCGCCGCGGCGCTGGCGGCCGAGCGCCGCCGCCTCGCCGTCGCGCCCCTGGCAGCGGACGCCGCGTCCCTCGCGCTCTTCCGCGACGCCTCCTTCGACGGCCTGATCTGCAACTTCGCCGCCATCAACACCGTCGCCGACTGGCCGGCCTTCGCCGCCGGCGCGGCGCGCGTCCTGCGCCCCGGCGGCTGGCTCCTCCTCCACCTGCTGTCGCCGGCCGGGCTGCGCCGCGCCGCCGTCGCCGACGCCGCCGATGGCTGGACCGAGGTCGACGTCGCCGGCCGCCGCCTGCCCCACCGCGCCCTCCCTCTCGCCACCGCCGTCGCCGCCTTCGCCCCCCCTTTCCGCCTGCACCGCGCCTACGCCCTCGGCTTCCTCTGGCCACGCCGCTGGGGCAGCCGCCTGCCCCTCCCCCTCGCCGTCGCCCTCGGCCGTCTCGAAGCCCGCTTGGGAGCCCTCCCCCCCTTCCGCCGCCGCGGCCGCTTCCACGTCCTCGAGCTGGAGCGTCCGGCGGCGTGCTAGCCTTGCATTCTTCAAGGCCGTCGTCGCGACAGGTCGCAGGTGCCGCGGGATGCAAGGCCCTGGCGCGCCACCGGCATAGCGCCAGGACGTCGGGGGGCGGCGGGGCTGGAGAACGCCGCAGGAGCGGCGGCGGCGCGGGACGCCGGTGACGACGGCGAGCGAGAGGGGCTGGTCAACGGGCGATGAGCGAAGCGGCGACAGCGGCGGCGGCGCGGTGGGCGATGAGCACCGGCGGACGGCTGGTGCGCGCGCTGACCGCCTGCGGCCACGCCCTGTGGCGGCCGTGGCTCAAACGGCGGCTGGGGCGGGTGAGCCTCGAGCACGTCGACGGCGTGCCGCTGGTGGTGCTGCCCGAGGTCTTCAACCCGGCGGTCTTCCGCAGCGGCGCCTTCCTCGCCCGCGCGGTGAGCGGGCTCGAGGCGCCGGCCGGCGGCGGCCGGCGGCGGGTGCTCGACCTCGGCACCGGCTCGGGGGTGGGGGCGGTCTTCGCCGCCCGCCGCGGCTGGCGGGTGGTGGCGGTGGACGTCAATCCGCAAGCGGTGCGCTGCGCCCGTCTCAATGCCCTGCTGAACGATCTCGAGGAGCGCATCGAGGCGCGCCACGGCGATCTCTTCACGCCGGTGATGGACGAGCGTTTCGACCTGGTGCTGTTCAACCCGCCGTACTTCCGCGGCCGGCCGCGCAATCCCCTCGACGCCGCCTGGCGCAGCCCGGACGTCCTCGAGCGCTTCGCCGCCGGCCTGCCCGCCGCCCTGCGCCCGGGGGGGCGGGCGCTGGTGGTGCTGTCGACCGACGGCGACGGCGACAGCCTGCTCGACGCCCTGGCCCGGCGCGGCCTGACGATCGAGCCGGCGTGCCGGCGGCGCTTCGGCAACGAGGTGTTGACCGCCTGGTCGGTGGCGGCGGCGACGGCGGCGGCGGCGGCCGGCGGCGACCAACGGACGCGCGCCCGGCGCGCCGGGAGGCGGCGCTTGTGGCGCGCCCGCACGTCCTCCTAGTCAACCCGCGGGCGTGCTCGCGGCGGGCGGTCCGCATGCCGCTCTCCCTCCTCGCCCTGGGGGCGGCGTTGGAGGGACGTCACCCCTACCGCATCCTCGACGGCAACCTCGACCCGCGGCTGATCGACAACACCCTCGGCGCCCTCGCCGAGGCGCCGGCGGCGGCCCTGGCTTTGACCGTCATGCCCGGTCCCCAGGTGGCGCCGGCGATCGCCCTCTCCGCCGCCGTCCGCGCCGCCCATCCGCGGCTGCCGATCGTCTGGGGCGGCTACTTCCCCACCCTCTACCCGGAAGCGGCGATCAACGCCCCCTACGTCGACTACGTGGTGCGCGGCCAGGGGGAGGACGCCCTGCTCGAGCTGCTCGCCGCCCTGCCCGACGCCGGGCCGCCGTCGCCCGCCGCCTCGGCCCGCGATCCGCGGGCGGTGCGCGGGGTGCGCGGCCTGACCTTCAAGGACGGCGGCGCCGTGCGCCACAACCCGGACCGCCCCCTGCGGCCGCCGGACGAGCTGCCGCCCCTGCCCTACGACCGGCTGGGCGATCTCGCGCCCTACCTGCGGCCGAGCTTCATGGGGCGGCGCACGGCGGTGCACCAGGCGGCGATCGGCTGCCGCTACCGATGCACCTTCTGCGGCGTCGCCTCGATGTGGAACGGCAGCACCCGGCTGCAGGGCGCCGGCCGCCTGCTGGCGGCGGGCCGCACGCTCAAGGAACGCTACGGCGCCGACGCCCTGCAGCTCTACGACCACAACTTCTTCGATCGCGAAGCGACCAGCCTGCCGCTGATCGAGGCCCTCGCCGCCCTCGGCCTGCCCTGGTGGTGCTACGCCCGCGCCGACGCCCTGGCCGGCTTTTCCACCAACACCTGGCGCCGGCTCGAGCGCAGCCGCCTGCGCATGGTCTACGTCGGCGCCGAGACGGCGAGCGACGAGGCGCTCAAGCGCATGCGCAAAGGCTCGCGGGTCGAGCACACCTTCGAGGCGGTGCGCCGGTGCCGCGCCCACGGGGTGATCCCGGAGCTGTCTTTCATCCTCGGCGGGCCGGAGGATCCGGCGGGCGAGATCGAACGCACCTTCCGGCTGATCAAGCGGCTCAAGGCCCTCCACCCGGAATGCGAGGTGGTGCTCTACCTCTACAGCCCGACCCCCCAGCGCCGGCCGGGGGCGAGGAGCACCGGCCTGCCCCTGCCCTCCCTCGAGCGCTACGGTCCGCAGGGGCCGCCGCTGCCCACCACGCCGGAGGAGTGGACCGAGAAACGCTGGGTCGACTTCGTCTGCCACCGCGACGCCCCCTGGCTCGATCGGCACCTGCGACGGCGGGTGCGGGACTTCGCCACCGTCCTCGGCTGCCGCTTCCCCACCGTCCAGGACGCCAGCCTGCCGCCCTGGGGCCGGGCGTTGCTCAAGACCCTGGCCAGCTGGCGCTACTGGAGCGGCGTCTACCGCAATCCGCGCGAGCTGCGCCTGGTCGCCGACTGGCTGGCCCTGCGCCGGCCGCAGGACGAGTCCCTGTAATCGGCACGGCAAGACGGAGCGCGGTACAATCGGCCTCCATCGACCGGTCCGATGGCGCTGCGGCACAGCGCCAGGCCGTGTGACGGTGCGCCTGCGGACGGCGCAGCGCGACGCGATGCCGGATCGAGGCGGTGAGCGACGGCGCGTGGTCGCTGATCGCCGGCAGCGGGGCCGGGCGAAGAGGGAGACGCGATGAGCGACAAGGCCCCGACCATCCTGCTGGTGGAAGACAATCCGGCGCACGCCGAGCTGGTGATGCGCTGCTTTGAAAACCACCGGCTGGACAATCTGATCCACCACGTGGTCGACGGCGAGGCGGCCCTCGACTATCTCTTCCGCCGCGGCGCCTACGCCGATCCCGCCGCCAGCCCGCGGCCGAGCGTCATCCTGCTCGATCTGCGCCTGCCCAAGATCGACGGCCTGGAGGTGCTGAAGACGATGAAGCGCACCGAGGCCGGCGAGCTGGCCAGGATCCCGGTGGTGGTCCTCACCACCTCCCACGCCCAGCGCGACGTCGACCGCGCCTACGCCCACCACGCCAACAGCTACCTGGTCAAACCCCTCGACTTCGAGCGCCTGGCGGAGATGCTGGAGGACGTCGGGGTCTACTGGCTGGGCTGGAACTACGGTCCCTGGCCGCCGCAGCAGGCCGGCGGGGAGCGGGGGTAGAGCGCCGTGAACCGACGCCACATCAACGTCCTTCTGGTCGAGGACGACGAAGCCCACGCCGAGCTCATCCAGCGCGCCTTCGAGCCGCGCGACGGCCTGGTGAGCATGAAGGTCGCCCGCACCCTGAGGGAGGCCCGCGCCGAGCTCGCCAGCTGCCGGCCCGACCTCGCCCTGATCGATCTCCTGCTGCCCGACGGCCGGGGCACCGACCTGCTGCCGGCGAGCGCCGGCGACGACGGCGGCTTCCCGGTCGTCATCCTCACCAGCCAGGGGGACGAGGAGGCGGCGGTGGAGGCGATGAAGGCCGGGGCGCTGAATTACGTCGTCAAGTCCTGGGAGACCCTGAGCGACATCCCCCAGATCGTCGACGGGGCGCTGCGCGAGTGGGGCCACGTGGTCGAACGGCGGCGGGCCGAAGCCGCCCTGGCGGCGCGCGAACGCCACTACCGTTCCCTGATCGAAAACGCCCAGGACGTCATCGCGGTCGTCGACCGGCGCAACCTCCTGCGCTACGCCAGCCCGGCCCTCGAACGGGTGCTGGGCTGGCGGCCGGAGGAGCGCCTCGGCAGGGACCTGCTCGAGCTGGTGCACGCCGAGGACCGGCCGGCGGTCGGCCGGCAGCTCGAGCGCACCTTC
Source organism: Acidobacteriota bacterium (assembly GCA_003697015.1). Classification (GTDB taxonomy): domain Bacteria; phylum Acidobacteriota; class Thermoanaerobaculia; order Multivoradales; family J023; genus J023. The sequence goes on from RFGL01000429.1 coordinate 14,514, forward strand.
CGCCAGCCGGGGAGCCACCCGCTCGAGGAATCCCGCTGGCAGCATCGCGACGGCTCCCTCCGCTTCCTCGAAGTCATCGCCAGCGGCCACCGCGAAGCCGACGGCGAGCAGCGGGTGGTGATCAACGCCCGCGACGTCAGCGACCGGCGGCGGGCGGAGGCCGAGCGCCAGCAGCTCGAGGAGCAGCTGCGCCACTCCCAGCGCTGGGAGATGATCGGCACCATCTCGGGCGACATCGCGGCCGAGTTCAACAACGTCCTGACGCCGATCCTCGGCTTCGCCGAGCTCGCCCTGCGCACCGCCGCCGACAAGCGCACCCGCCAGGGCCTGGAGCGCATCGTCGACGCCGCCCGCCGCGCCCGCCAGCTGTCCGACCAGCTGCTCGCCCTGAGCCGCCAGGCCGAGCCCCAGCGCAAGGCGATTCAGCTCCACCTGCTGATCTTCGACGCCCTCAAGCTGCTGCGCGCCTCCCTGCCGACGACGATCGACATCCACCACCGGATCGATCCGGACTGCGCGCCGGTGATGGCCGATCCGGCGCAGCTGCAGCAGGTGCTGATGAACCTGTGCACCAACGCCCACCACGCCATGCGCGACAGCGGCGGCACCCTCGACCTCGAGCTCGCCATGGTCGACCTCGAGGAGCGGCCGAAGGGCGCCCGGCTGGCGCCGGGGAGCTACGTCCGCCTGAGCATCCGCGACACCGGCCACGGCATGGATCCGGCGACCCGCGAGCGCGCCCTGGAGCCCCTCTTCACCACCAAGGGCACGGGGGAGAAGACCGGCCTCGGCCTGTCCGTCACCCAGGCCATCGTCGTCAGTCACGGCGGCGAGCTGGTGGTCGAGAGCGAGCCGGGAGAGGGCACGGCGGTGCACGTCTACCTGCCGCCGATCACCGCCGCCGGGGACTGGTTGGAGGCGGGACCGCCGCCTCAGGACGCCGTCCGCCTGCCGCCCTCGAGCCCGCCGCGCATGTAGTCGAGATAGAGCGCCTCGAGATCCTGATAGCGCAGCTCATCGCGGCTGCAGGAGAGCACCTTGCGGCCCTCCTTGAGGATGCCGACCGTGTCGGCGAGCTGCTTGGCGTGGAAGAGGTCGTAGGTGGCGAGGAGGATCGCCCGGCCGCGGTCGCGCAGCATCTGCAGGGTCTCGACCATCTCCGCCGCGGCCTGCGGATCGAGGCCCGCCAGGGGCTCGTCGAGCAGCAGCGCCGGCGCCCGCTTGATCATCGCCGCCGCCAGCGCCAGCTTCTGCCGCGCGCCCGGATCGAAGCTCCGCACCCGCTGGCCGAAGGCGCGCTCCGGCAGACCCACCTCGCGCAGGGCCATGGCGCACTCCTCGTCGCCGGCGGCGCGGCCGGCGAGGCGGGCGAAGAGGTCGAGGTTCTGCAAGGCGGTGAGATTGCCGTGCAGCGCCGCGCCGCCCATCAGGTAGGCCAGCCGCCGGCGCGCCTCCCGCGGCCGGCGCTGGACGTCGATGCCGGCGATCCGCGCGCGGCCGGAGGTCGGCCGGACGAAGCCCACGAAGAGGTCGATGGCGGTGGTCTTGCCGGCGCCGATCGCCCCCAGCAGGCAGTAGATCTCCCCCGCCGGTACGGCGAGGTTGAGAGCGTCGAGAGCGAGGGTGCCGTCGGCGTAGCGTTTGGTGAGGTCGATGGCCTCGATGATCGCTCGCCGGCTGCCGGTCGCCATCCCGTTCCCTCCCCTCAACGCAGGTGATCGCGCTCGAAGCAAAACCCTACCAGGAACGCCATCAGCGCGGTCTCGAGGGCGAAGATCAACCCTCGGCCGGCGCCGGCCGCCAGGCCGTCCGCCAGGGAGGGCTCGCGCAGCTCGAAACGCACCAGCCGGCCGGGATCGATCGGCCGGCGGGAGAGATAGCCGGCGAAGAAGCACAGGTGGGGGCTCGACGGATCGCTCGCATCGAGCTGGCGGAGCCGTTGCTTGAGCGCCCGATCGAAGGCTCGCGCCTGGGCGACGAAGGCTCGGTCGCGCACCAGGCCGGCACCGACCAGGCGCTGGATCAGATCCTGGGCCAGGAAGGTCGGCGACAGGCAGGCCAGGTCGCGGAAGAGGGCGACCTGGGCGAGCTGATCGCTGATCACCTCCCGGCGCACCGCCTCCTGCAATCGCCAGCGCCGATTCTGGATCGCCGCGGCGCGGCGCTCGACGCGGAAGTCGTCCTCCTTCGCCAGCGCCGGGGCGCGCCAGCTGCCCGCCCCCCGTTCCCCCTCCACC
>RFGL01000430.1 GCA_003697015.1 Acidobacteriota bacterium
CTCCCGGCACGCGCGAATCCGCACTCCTCGATCCGGCCAATACGGTGCAGGAAGCGCACGCCGTACTCCTCGCCGGCGGCAGCGCCTTCGGCCTCGAGGCGGCCGGGGGCGTGGTGCGCTATCTGGAAGAGCGCGGCGTCGGCTACGACACCGGCATCGCCAAGGTACCGATCGTGCCGGCGGCGATCCTCTTCGACCTGCGGGTGGGCGGCAAGCCCGAGGTGCGCCCCGGCGCCGACTGCGGCTATCGGGCGGCAAAGCGCGCCAGCTCCGCACCGGTTCAGGAAGGCAGCGTCGGCGCCGGCGCCGGCGCCACCGTCGGCAAGCTCGGCGCTCCCGACCGCGCCATGCGCGGCGGTCTGGGCAGCGCCTTCGCCGGCCAGCGGGACGGCCTCGAGGTCGCCGCCCTGGTGGCGGTCAACGCGGTCGGCGACGTCGTCGACCCGGCCACCGGCGACGTGGTCGCCGGCACCCGCACCGACGACGGCCGCGGCCTGGCCGACGCCCGCCGGCTGCTGCGCCAGGGCTTCGCCGGCCGGCCGATCGCCGGCGGCAACACCACCATCGGCGTCGTCGCCACCAACGCCCGGCTGAGCAAGGCCCAGGCCACCAAGGTGGCGCGCATGGCCCACGACGGCATCGCCCGCGCCGTCTACCCGGCCCACACCCCCTATGACGGCGACACCCTCTTCGTCCTCGCCACCGGCAGCCTCGAGCGGCCGGTCACCGACGCCGACGTGCTGCGCCTCGGCGCCCTCGCCGCCGACGTCGTCGCCGAATCGATCCTGCGCGCCGTGCGCCTGGCGCAGGGCATCCCGGGCTACCCGTCGGTACGCGACCTGGAGAGCGAGTAGGCTCAGTCGTCGGCGTCCTCCTCTTCCGCCGCCAGCCGTTCGAGGATCAGGGCGAAGAAGGCGCGGGCGCCGGAGAAGACCCAGCCCAGGTGGGCGCCGCAGCTGCGGCAGAGAGCGAAACGCCAGGCGCAACCGGGGAACCAGGTGTGCTCGGTGGTCGGGGCACCGCGGGCGGCGGCGCCGGGGGCGCGGCGGAAGCAGCCGAAGGTGAAGACGAAGCCAGCCGGATTGGTGCGCCGGTGGACGTGGCGACCGCCGATCGCCAGCCGCTCCCGGTCGCCGGTGATCGGCGCCCGGCAGGCGGCGCAGAGGAGGCGGCGGCCGGCGGGCTGCTCGAGCAGGGCCTCGAGGTCCGCCACCCGCGCCGGCGTGGCATGGGTGCCGGCGTCCTCGCGCAGGGTATGGATCAGCGGGCTCATGACGTTCACCGGCGGTCCCCGCAGGCCCGGGAGCGCCGCCGACCGGGGGCTGGAAACGGCGGCCGGGCCGCCCTTCATCCTACGCCGCATCCGCCGTGCCGGCAGCGCGCTTGCCAAATCGCCCCCGATGTGCGACAGTAGGCCATCGTCGCACCCCGGCCTGCGGGCCGGCGCGGCGTCGACCCACCGGGCCTCGAGCCCAAGCGGCGGCCTCTCCCGGCTCAGTCCTCCGTTCCGAATCCCTTTTTTCCAGCCGGACTACCCGAGCGATGCGGCCCGCCTGCGTCCTCAGAAAGCAAACGTGTACCCAGAGATGAGTTTCGATTCCTTCCCGCTCCACCCCGACCTCAAGCAGGGCATCGCCGACCTCGGCTTTACCCGCCCGACGCCGATCCAGCACAGCGCCATCCCGCCGGCCCTCGAAGGCCGTGATCTCCTGGCCTGCGCCATGACCGGCAGCGGCAAGACCGCCGCCTTCCTGCTGCCGATCCTCCAGCGCCTATCGGGCCGGAAGCGGGGCACCACCCGCGCCCTGATCGTCACCCCGACCCGCGAGCTGGCGGCGCAGATCGTCGACCACGTTCACGACCTGGCACGCCACACCGACCTGCGGGCGGCGGCGGTCTATGGCGGCGTCGGCTTCGGCCCGCAGGAACGCGCCTTCCGCCAGGGGGTCGACGTGATCGTCGCCTGCCCGGGCCGCCTCCTCGACCACTTCCGCCAGCCCTACGCCCGCCTCGCGGGCCTCGAGGTGCTGGTGCTCGACGAGGCCGACCGGATGCTCGACATGGGCTTCCTGCCCGACATCCGCCGGGTGCTCAAGCACCTGCCTCCCATCGACCAGACCCTGCTCTTCTCCGCCACCATGCCGTCGCCGATCGTCGCCTTGTCGCGCCAGCTGCTGCGCGACCCGGTGCGTCTCAACGTCGAGCGCCGCGCGGCGCCGGCCACCGGCGTCAGCCAGGCGGTCTACCCGGTGCGTCAGGAGCTCAAGTCCCACCTGCTGCTGGCGCTGCTCGACGGCGGCGAGATCGACAACGTGCTGGTCTTCACCCGCACCAAGCACCGTGCCAACCGCCTGGCCCAGTTTCTGAGCCGCCGCGGCGTGGCCTGCGACCGCATCCACGGCAACCGCAGCCAGGCGCAGCGCACCCGCGCCCTGGCCGACTTCAAGCACGGGCGGATCCGCGCCCTGGTCGCGACCGACATCGCAGCCCGCGGCATCGACGTCGAGGCCCTTTCCCACGTGGTCAACTTCGACGTGCCGAACCTGCCCCAGGACTACATCCACCGCGTCGGCCGCACCGCCCGGGCCGAGGCCACCGGCGAAGCCTTCACCTTCGTCGCACCGCAGGAGGGGGCCGACCTGCGGGACATCGAGCGCGCCGTCGGCAAGAGCCTGCCGCGGCGCACCCTCGACGGCTTCGACCTCGACGCACGGCCTGCCGAGGCGCTGGAGATCCCCCTCGCCCAGCGCCTCGCCGCCATGCGCTCCAAGCGGGCCGCCGACCGCAACCGCGCCCGGCAGAAAGCGGATCGCCAGCCGCAACGGCCGGCGGCGCGACGCCCGGCCCGCGGTGACGACCAGCGGCGTGAGGGCCACCAGCCGCGGCCGCCGGCCGCCGGTCCCAAGC
>RFGL01000431.1 GCA_003697015.1 Acidobacteriota bacterium
CCTCCCCCTCGCCGCCTGCGGCGGCGCGGGGGAACCGCCGCAGGCGGCGAGGGGGGGGAGGGCGGCGAGCACCAGAGCGACGGCTCTCATCGCCGCGATGGTACCAGGCCGCGGCGGCGGACGTGCTAGAGTCCTGGCCGCGCCGGACGGCGGCGCGCCCACCGCACAAGCTTCGCCACGTAGGAGAGAGCATGCTCACCAGCGCCTCGCGTCTTCGCCCATCGATCCTCTCCGCCGCCCTCGTCGCCGGACTGGCCGCCGCCGCCGGCGCGGCGCCGCGGCTCGACGACTACCTGCCCGCGGGCACCCGCTACGACCCGGCGATCCCGCGGCCGGCCGACGTCCTCGGCTTCGAGGTCGGCGAGTGGCACGTGCGCCACGATCAGCTGGTGGCCTACATGCGGGCGCTGGCGGCGGCCTCCGACCGCGTCCGGCTGGAGGTCACCGGCCACACCCACGAACGGCGGCCGCTGCTGCTGCTGACCATCTCCTCCCCCGCCAACCTCGACCGTCTGGAGGCGATCCGCGCTCAGCATCTCGCCCTCAGCGACCCCGCGGCGGAGGAGCCCGACGTGGCGTCGATGCCGGTGGTGGTCCACCTCGGCTACAGCGTCCACGGCGACGAGGCGAGCGGCGCCAACGCCTCCCTGGTGGTCGCCTACCATCTGGCCGCGGCCCAGGGACCGGAGATCGAAGGGCTGCTCGACGACGTCGTGGTGCTGCTCGATCCGAGCCTCAACCCCGACGGCCTGGGGCGCTTCGCCCAATGGGTCAACATGCATCGCGGGGCGGTGCTGAATCCCGATCCGGCCCACCGCGAGCACAACCAGGGCTGGCCCACCGGTCGCACCAACCACTACTGGTTCGACCTCAACCGCGACTGGCTGCTGGCCCAGCACCCGGAGAGCCGGGCACGGCTCGCCACCTTTCATCGCTGGCGCCCCAACGTGCACACCGACGCCCATGAGATGGGCACCGACTCGACCTACTTCTTCCAGCCCGGGGTGCCGAGCCGCAAGCATCCCTTGACGCCGGAGAGAAACGTCGAGCTCACCGCCGCCATCGCCGCCTACCACGCCCGCGCTCTCGACGCCAAGGGCCGCCTCTACTACTCGGAGGAGACCTTCGACGACTTCTACTACGGCAAGGGCTCGACCTATCCGGACGTCAACGGCGCCGTCGGCATCCTCTTCGAGCAGGCCAGCGCCCGCGGCCACCGGCAGGAATCGGTCAACGGCGTGCTCACCTTCCCGACCGCCATCGACAATCAGATCACCACCTCCTTCTCCACCCTGGCGGCGGCGCGCGACCTGCGCCGCGAGCTGCTCGACTACCAGGCGAGCTTCTACCGCCAGGCGGCGCGCGAGGCGGCGCAGGACCCGGTGCGCGGCTACGTCTTCGGCCACCCGCACGATCCGCGGCGGGTGGCGGCGCTGATCGCCGTCCTCCACCATCACCGCATCGCCGTCCACCCCCTGGGGCGCGCCGTCGAGGTCGGGGAACGGACCTTCGAGCCCGGCAGCGCCTGGCTGGTGCCGGTCGAGCAGCCCCAATACCGGCTGGTCAAGGCGCTCTTCGAGACCCGGACCGAGTTCGCCGACTCGACCTTCTACGACGTCTCCGCCTGGACCCTGCCCCTCGCCTTCGGCCTGCCCTACGCCGAGCTCGACGCCGCCGCCTGGAAGCGCGCCCAGCCCGGCCCGGCGCTCGTCGAGGTGCCGGCCCCGGCCGGCCGCTTTCCGGCGGCGGACGAAGGCGTCGCCTACGCCTTCGCCTGGGACGGCTACTACGCGCCGCGCGCCCTCTACCGCCTGCTGGCGGCGGAGGTGGCGGCGCGCCTCGCCACCCTCCCCTTCACCGCCGACACCGACGCCGGTCGCCGGGACTTCACCTACGGCACGGTGGTGGTGCCCATGGGCCTGCAGACGGTGCCGCGGCAGCGCGTCGTCGAGCTGCTCGGCGAGGCCGCCCGCGACGACGGCGTCGACGTCTACGCCATCGCCAGCGGCCTGACGCCCGCCGGCGTCGACCTCGGCAGCCCCAATCTCGAGCCCCTGACGCGGCCCGAGGTCGGCCTGGTGGTCGGCAGCGGCGTCTCCATGTACCAGGCGGGACAGGTGTGGCACCTGCTCGACCAGCGGCTGGCGATGCCCCTCACCCTGCTCGACAAGGAGCGCCTCGGCCGCCTCGACCTGGAGCGCTACAGCCATCTGATCCTGGTCTCCGGCGGCTACGACGACCTGGGGGAGCCGCTGGTCGGCGAGCTGCGACGCTGGATCGAGCGCGGCGGCGTCCTGGTGGCGGTGGGGCGCGCCGCGACCTGGACGGAGAAGACCTTCCCCGCCGGCGCCCCGGCCGCGCCGGCGGCGGAGGCCGGCGGCGCCACCCCGCCCCCCCCACCGCCGGCGGCGGCCGAGCGCCTGCCCTACGCCGAACGCCAGGAGCGGCGGGCCGCGCAGCTGATCAGCGGCGCCATCTTCGAGGTCGAGCTCGACCTCACCCACCCCTTGGCCTTCGGCTACCGCGAGCCGCGCCTGCCGGTCTTCCGCAACGGCACCGACGTCTTGCAGCGACCCGCCGATCCCTACGCCACCGTCGCCCGCTACGCCGACGCGCCGCTCCTCGCCGGCTACGCCAGCGAGGAGAACCTGAAGCAGATCGCCGGCTCCCCCGCCCTCGTCGCCCAGCGCCTGGGCCGCGGGCTGGTGGTGCGGCTGATCGACGACCCGAGCTTCCGCGCCGTCTGGTACGGCACCGACAAGCTGCTCGCCAACCCCCTCTTCTTCGGCTCAGCGGTGGGCTTCACCGGGCCGTAGGCCCTGCCGGCCGGCGATGAACTTCCTCCTCCACCGTCACCTGGCGGCCACCGAGCTCGACGACGAGGTGGCCGGCGTCGGCGCCATGCTCCCGGACCTGTGGCGCATGGCCGACCGCCGGCTGCGGCCGCGGCCGC
>RFGL01000432.1 GCA_003697015.1 Acidobacteriota bacterium
CCGGGCGCTCCACAGCTCGTGCTGGCGGCGGGCGAGCTGCTCGATCTCGGCCCGGGGCGGCAGCTCGAAGCTCGCCACCCCCTCCTCGCTCACCCGCCACAGGAAGCTCCGCCTCTCCCCCAGGGCGTACTCCAGGAGGACGGTCTGGGGGTCGAGCAGGGCCGCGATCTCGGCCGCCGAGGGCGCCGGCAACCGCATCAGGTCGGCGTAGGCCGGATGGCGGCGGCGCAGCTCCGCCTCGACGCCGCGCAGCTCGGCGAGGATGGTCTCGATCTCCCGCCCCACCGCCGCCAGTTTGTGGCGAATCCCCTTCCGGCGCAGGGCGCGCTCGACGGCAGACGCCTCGCCGAGGGCGTCGAGCAGGGCGCGGCGCCGCGCCGTCAGCTCGCTGTCGAGATCGCGCTTGAGGTCGGCCTCGTCGAGCAGCTCGACCAGCACCCGGGCGCGGGCGCTCTCGCTGGCCACCAGGGCCTGCCGGTCGTAGCCGGCGGCCGGCCACCGGCGGTGGAGCTCCATCACGAGGTCGAGGCGTTCCTCGTAGGCCCGGCGCTGAGCGGCGAGGTAGGTCGCCCGGAGGTCCGGGCTCAGGATCGCGGCGCGCACGGACTCGACGATCCCGAGGCCGATCTCGAGCTGCTGGTACGCCGCCGCCGGCCGCCCGCGGGCGCGCTCCACCCGCGCCAGCTCGAAGCGCGCCGGCGCTTCTCGCAGCCGGTCGCGGCTCTCGCGGTAGAGCGCGAGGGCCCGGCCGAGCAGCGCGCCGGCGAGGGCCGCGTCGCCCGCCGCCAGGTGGGCCCGTGCCAGGTTGCGCAGGGTGTTGGCCTCGGCGCTGGGGTTGGCGCCGGCGCGGCGCAGCTCGAGGGCGCGGTGCAGCGCGCTGAGCGCGGCCTCGACGTCGCCGGTCTCGGCGAGCAGGACGCCGAGACGGTCGAGGGTGTTGGCCTGCTGCTGGCCGGTGCCGGCCTCCTCGAGCAGGGCGAGGGCCCGGCGGAAGCCCTCGAGGGCGGCCTCGACGTCGCCCAGCCGCTCGTCGACCAGGGCCAGATTGTGCAGGGTGATGCCGGCGCCGCGGTCGTCGCCGATCCGCCGGCGCAGCACCAGGGCCTGCTGCAGGTAGCCGCGGGCGCGCTCGCCCTGGCCGAGGGCCAGATGCAACTCCCCGAGGCTGTTCAAGGCGATGCCTTGACCGCGGAGGTAGTCGTCGTCGCGGCTCAGCTCGAGGGCGCGGCGGTAGTGGTCGAAGGCGTCTTGAAAGCGTCCCAGGTCGCGCTCGGCGGCGCCGAGGTTGAGCAGGGTGTTGGCCCGGCTGCGCGGCGAGGCCGCCCCCTCCCCCCGCTCTAGCACCCAGCGCAGGTGGGCGATGGCCTTGCGCGGCTCCCCCAGCCGCAGGTAGACGCCGCCGAGGTTGTTGCGCAGCGGCCGCAGGGAGCCGGCGTCCCCCGCCCGGCGGACGATCTCCAGGGCCTGCCGGTACCCCGCCAGGGCCTCGAGCAGCCGGCCCTGGTAGTGGTCGACGAGGGCGAGGTTGATGCGGCTGCGCCCGCGGCCGACGTCGTCGCCGGCCTGCTCGTAGAGCTCGCGGGCGAGGTGGAAACGCCGCCGCGCGGCGTCGTACTCGCCCTGGGCCAACAGCTGGTTGCCGATCCAGGCGTGGACGCCGGCTTCGCCCCGGCGATCGCCCCGCCGGCGCCAAAGGCGGCCGGCCTCGTCGAAGAGCTCGCGCGCCCGCCGGCCTTGCCCCAGGGCGTCGTGCACCGCCGCCAGGCGGAAGAGGATCGGTGCCTCGAGCTCGCCGGCGCCGGCCTGCCGCGCCGCCTCGAGGGCTCCCTCGAGCTCCTCCAGCGCTCGGCGGCGCGCCCGGCGCACGTCGTCCGCGCGGCGGTAGAGCACCGCGGCACGGTGCATCGCCTGCTGGGCGCGGAGCAGCGGCCGGTCGACGGCCGCCGGCCGGTCCGCCGTCAGGCGGTAGCGACCCGGGGACGTGCTGCTGATGCGCAGCCGGTAGACGCCGGCGGCGGGCACCTCGAGGAAGAGAATCTCCGGTCCGTGGCGCAAGCCTCCCGCGCCGTCGACCCGGGCCAGGCTCCGGCCGCCGGCATCGACCAGCTCGAGGGCGGCGTCGATTCCGTCCTGCTCCACCACCACCCGCAGGTGGTCGCCCGCCGCCAGGCGCAGCTCGTAGACGCGGCTCTCCCCCGCCGCCAGCTCGCCGGCCGCCGCCGTCCCCGGCTCGAGGCCGGCCGCCGGCACGCCGGTGACGGTGAGCGGCAGCAGGACGGCCGCGGCATAGAGCATCGCTTCCATCGTCGCTCTCCCCGCGCGACCTGTCGTGGCGAGCGGTGTACGCGGGCCGATTCTATGCCGCCGGCGGCGGATTCGCCAGGAGGTCCGCCAGCAGGGCGACGCGTCGCTCGAGGGAGACCAGATCGACCCATTCCTCGCGGGTGTGGGCGCCGCCGCCGGCGGGACCGAGGCCGTCGAGGATGGGGATGGCCGACGGATCGGGCAGGAAATTGGGAAAGGAGAGGCCGCGGCGATCCTCCTCCGCCTCCAGCTCGAAGCCGTGGCGGCGGGCGAGGCCGGCGGCGGTGCCCACCCAGGCGCGGCTGGCGGCGCTCGGCTCGAGGGGCGGGATGAGGGGGCTGACCTCGAGCTCGAGGGCGACCTCGTGCTCCGCCGCCACCGTCTCGGCCAGGGCCTCGAGATCGCGGCGCAGGACCTCGCCGTCCACCAGGGTGGCGAAACGCGCTTCGCCCTCGACCAGGGCGCGGTCGGGTACGACGTTGATCCGCCGGCTCGAGCCCAGCAGGCGCGAACCCGCCGCCAGATCGTCGACGAAGCCGGCGTCGCCGGCGATCAGCCGGCCGGCGTTGACCGTCGGCCCGGGGCCGGGACGGGCGAGGGCGCGGGCGCCGACGCAGAAGGCCGCCGCCGCCACCAGCGCCGAGCGGCCCTGCCAGTAGGCGCTGCCGGCGTGGGCGCTGCGGCCGCGGGCCTCGAGCCGCCAGTGGAGCATGCCGCGGCGGCCGATCACCACCGTCTCGACGCCGTTTCGGCGCTGTCCCGGCTCGAGCACCAGGAGGCCCCGCGCCCGGCCGCCGAGCTCCGCCGTCAGGCGGCGGGTCAGCGGGCCGACGATCTCCTCGTCCGGCAGCGCCGCCAGCAGCAGGTCGGGGATGACCTCGCGGCCGGTGGCGCGCAGCAGGTCGAGGGCGCCGGCGACGGCCGCCAGACCGCCCTTCATGTCGACCGTGCCGCTGCCCCACAAGCGCTCGCCGTCGCGCCGCGGCGGGCGCGCCGGCAGCACCGTGTCGAGGTGGCCGAGGACCAGCAGATGGCGCTCCCCCGTCGCCGGGCCGCGGGCGAAGAGCACCGGCTCGTCGCCGCCGGCGCCCGCCATGGTCTGGATCTCCACCGCCAGGCCGCGCGCCGCCAGAGCGGCGCCGTAGATCGCGGCGGCGCGGCCGAGGCCGGCGGCGTCGCCGGTGGCGGACGAGACGGCGGCGAGGTCCTCCAGCAGCTCGACGGCGGCGCGCAGCGGACCGTCCGGCCGGGCGGCGCCGGTGCGCAGGTCGTTCACCATCGGCTGGGATTCTATGCGCGATGGCGCCGGCGGCGAGATCTTTTGCCGTCCGAGCGCGTATGCTCAACCGTGCTGGTCAGAAACCGCGCCGCCGAGCCGTGGGGAGACGACGGCCCTCCCGCCAGCGGAGCGGCGGTGGAACCGCCGGCGGCGCGCCGTGCGCGGCCGCCGATCGCCGCTCGATAGGAGGACCTCACGCGATGAAGACGAGCTCCCTGGAGACCGCCCTCGCCCTCGCTCTCGCTCTCGCCTGGCCGGCGGCAGCCGCCGCCGAGCCCCCCGCGGCGCGCCTGCTGCGCTTCCCCGACGTCCACCGCGACTTCGTGGTCTTCGTCCACGGCGGCGACGTCTGGCGGGCGCCGGCCGCCGGCGGCGTGGCGCGCCGGCTGACCGCCCATCCAGGCCAGGAGCTGTTTCCCAAGATCTCCCCCGACGGCGCCTGGGTCGCGTTCTCCGCCGAGCACAGCGGCACCCGCCAGGTCTACGTCATGCCCGCCGAAGGCGGGGAGCCGCGCCAGCTGACCTTCTACGGCGACGTCGGACCGATGCCGCCGCGCGGCGGCTACGACGCCTGGATCCAGGGCTGGTCGCCGGACGGCAAGATCCTGGTGCGCCTCAATCGCACCCCCTGGGGGCCGCGCATGGGGCGCTACTTCCTGGTCGATCCGGCGGGGGGGCTGGAGACCCCGCTGGTGCTGCCCGAGGGCAGCAGCGCCACCCTGTCGCCGGACGGCAAGAAGCTGGCCTACTGCCCGGTGGGGCGCGAGTTCCGCACCTGGAAACGCCACCGCGGCGGCCGCGCCCAGGACGTGTGGATCTTCGACCTCGAGGCCCTGCGCTCCGAGCAGCTGACCACCGACCCGGGCAACGACAACTTCCCCATGTGGGCCGGCGAGCGCATCTACTTCACCTCCGATCGGGCGGGGACCTTGAACCTCTTCGCCTACGAGCTGGCGAGCAAGAGCCTGCGCCAGGTGACGAGCTTCGACGACTACGACGTCCTGTGGCCGAGCCTGGGGCCCGAGGCCATCGTCTTCACCAAGGGGGGCGAGCTCTTCCGCTTCGACCTGGCGAGCGAGGAGACGGCGCCGATCCCGATCGCCATCGGCAGCGAGCGGCCGGCGGCCGCCGTCCACTTCGAGGACGTCAGCGACGACGTCGGCGGCGCCGCGGTGTCGCCGAGCGGTGCGCGGGCGGTCTTCGAAGCCCGCGGCGAGCTCTTCACCGTGCCGGCGAAGAAAGGGCCGACCCGCAACCTGAGCCGCACGCCGGCGGCGCGGGAGATGGACCCGGCGTGGTCCCCGGACGGGCGCTCGATCGCCTACCTCTCCGACGCCACCGGCGAGTACGAGCTCTACGTCCGCTCCCAGGACGGCCTGGACGAGCCGCGCCAGCTGACCCGCGGCGGTACGGTGTGGAAGCTGCCGCCGGCGTGGAGCCCGGACGGCAGCAAGATCGCCTTCGGCGACAAGGACCGCAAATTGTGGATCGTCGACGTCGACGGCGGCGAGCTGACCGAGGTGGCGCGCGGCAACGCCGGCGATCTCGATACCTACGCCTTCTCCCCCGACGGCCGCTTCCTCGCCTACGAGACCAACCACCCGACGCCGCGGGGCTTCGGCCTGCCGGGGATCGCCGTCTACTCCCTCGACGACGGCGAAAGCACCATGCTCGGGGACGGCATGACCCAGGACTCCGAGCCGGCGTGGAGCGCCGACGGCCGCTACCTCTTCTTCCTCAGCGTGCGCGACTACCAGCTGCGATTCAGCACCTTCGAGTTCAACTACCTCTACGACCGCGGCACCCGCATCTACGCCGCCGCCCTCGACCCCTCGGCGCCGCCGCTCTTCCCCTTCGAATCGGACGAGGAGACGCCGGCGGAGGACGGCGACAAGAACGGCGACGGCGACAAGAACGGCGACAAGCCCCACGTGGTGGTCGAGCCCGAGGGCTTCGTCGCCCGCACCATCGCCCTCCCCGGCGTCCCTCCCGGCAACTACGGCTCGCTGCAGGCGAGCGCCGGTGCGGTCTACTACCTGCGCTTCGACGACGACGGCTCGACCCTGATGCGCTACGACCTCAAGGAGCGCAAGGAGGCGAAGGTGATGGCCGGCGTCCAGGCCTACCAGCTGTCGGCGGACGGCAAGAAGCTGTTCTACGCCGCCGGCGGCAGCTGGGGCATCGCCGACGCCAAGGCCGGCCTCGAGCCCGGCGCCGGCCGGCTCGACATCAGCGACCTGCGGATCAAGCTCGACCCGCGGATCGAGTGGCGGCAGATGTACGACGACGGCTGGCGCATCGTGCGCGACTTCTTCTACGACCGCCGCATGCACGGCTTCGACTGGGCCGCCCTGGGGGAGAAGTATCGGCGGCTGGTGCCCTACGTCGCCCACCGCGCCGAGCTCGACTTCCTCTTCGGCGAGCTGATCGGCGAGCTCGAGGCCGGTCATATGTACGTCCAGAGCGGCGACGAGCCGTCCGTCGAGCGGCTGGAGGGCGGCAAGCTGGGCTGCGAGCTGGAGCTCGACGCCGACTCCGGCCGCTACCGCATCGGCCACGTCTTCGCCGGCGAGAACTGGGACGAGGCCTACCGCTCGCCGCTGACCGAGCCCGGGGTCGACGTCCGCCGGGGGGACTACCTGCTGGCGATCGACGGCGACGAGTTGCGCTACCCGGACAACCCCTACCGCCTGCTCGAGGGCAAGGCCGACCGGCAGGTGGTGCTGACCGTCGCCGACTCGCCGTCGGCGGAGGGGCGGCGGGTGACCGTGCGGCCGGTGGCGAGCGAGCTCAACCTGCGCTACCTCGACTGGGTGAAGAGCCGCATGGCGATGGCCGATCGCCTCTCCGGCGGCCGGGTGGGCTACATCCACCTGCCGGATACCGCGATCGCCGGCAACCGCATGCTGCAGAAGCTGTTCTTCGGCCAGGTCAATAAGGAGGCGCTGATCATCGACGACCGCTACAACGGCGGCGGCTTCATCCCCGACCGCATGATCGAATACCTCGCCCGCCGCACCCTTTCCTACTGGGCACGGCGCGATCTCGAGCCCAGCCGCACGCCGCTCTTCGCCCACGACGGACCCAAGGCGATGCTGATCAACGGCTACGCCGGCTCGGGGGGCGACGCCCTGCCCTACTACTTCAAGAAGCTCGGCCTCGGGCCGCTGATCGGCACCCGCACCTGGGGCGGCCTGATCGGCATCACCGGCGCCCCCACCCTGGCCGACGGCGGCGTCGTCCTGCCCGCCACCTTCCGCTTCTTCGACGTCGAGGGCAAGTGGGCGGTGGAAAACGAGGGCGTGGCGCCCGACGTCGAGGTGATCGACCTGCCCGAAGCGCGCATCGCCGGCGGCGATCCGAGCCTGGAGAAGGCGGTGGAGCTGCTCCTCCAAGCCCTGGAGGAGAACCCGGTAAGCCGCCCGCCGGTACCCGAGCCGCCGGACATGTCGGGCCCGCCGTAACGCCCCGCCGACGCGCCCGGGAATTCATCCCCGGGCGGACGGCGCGCCCCGCGCCGCCCCGGGGGGAAGGGGCTACGTCTCGACGCGGTAGTCGACGGTCAGCCCCTCGGCGCGGCCGAGGAGCCGCGCCGCCTGGCGCCAACCGACGCCGGCCTCCTCCAGACGCCGGCGCAGGCGCCGGCGCAGGCGATCGTAGCGGCGGTAGAGGGGGCGCGGCTCGCGGCCCAGGGCGCGGGCGATCTGACGCACGCTCATGCCGTCGTGGTAGCGCAGCTTGAGCAGCAAGCGAGCCTCGGCGGAGAGCCGGCGCAGGGCGCCGTCGAGCGCGGCCTCGAGCCGCCGCGCCAAGGCGCTGCGCTCGCCGTCGATCAGCCGCTCATCGGCACGCGACGCCGACGGCAGCCGGGCCAGGACCTCCTCCCCCAGCCGCGCCCGCGGCGGCCGCTGCGGCAACCGGTCGGCGATCCTCTTCAGCCGCCGGCGGCCGGCGCCGACGTCCGGACGGGCGACCAGCTGGGCGACGGCCTCGCGCGGCGTCCAGCCGCGGCAGTGGATCAGCCGCTCGAGCTCGATCGCCAGCGGCCCCAGGCGCCGCGCCTCGGCCGACGGGCGCCACTTGCCCCAGCGGTGATTGCGGTAGTCGAGCAACAGCCGCCGGACCACCACGGTCAAAAAGGTGCGCTCGCTCGCCCGGCCGCGGAAGGCGCGCAGGATCCTGTAGTCGCCGTCGATCAACTTGAGCAGAACGAAAGAGCGAAAGTCGTCGGCCTCGGCGGCGGGCAGGCCGCGCGCCGCCCGTGCCAGGCGCTCCTCGATCTGGGGCAGCAGCCGGATGAACCGTTCCTCGCCCGTCCCGCGCGGGCCTGGTCTCGTCTCTCTTCGCGTCATCGCCGTCTCCAAGGGGGATGGGTTCCGGCCGCCCACCGGCGCCCGGCTCCCGCATCTCGTTCGCGTTCCAGACTCCGCTTCTCACCCCCTACAACGCCCGGCGACGTCAAAGCGAACACCTCCCGGCGACGAGCCGGCCGGCGGCGAATGAAGCCCCCGCCGGCGCCGTAGGTCTGATCGGCGGCTGTTACACTGCGGCCGACTTCGCGCGGCGACGGCAGGTCGCCGACACCGTTTTTGCGGCGCGCAATCGGCGCGCCACCTGGAGGAGCAGCATGAGCGACAAGGTCTGGTACGTCTCGGTGGGCGGCAAGCAGCAGGGGCCCCACAGCCTGGAGGAGCTGGCGCCGCGTTTCCGTTCCGGCGAGCTTTCCCGCAGCACCTACGTCTACGGCCCGGGGATGGAGAATTGGATGGCGGCGGGGGACCGGCCGGAACTGGCGGCGTTCTTCGACGGCGGCAGCGCCACCGTGCCGCCGATCTCAAGCCCCGGCGACGACGCCCCGGCACCGGCGGTGGCGCACGACATCGACTACGAGATCTTCGGCGAGGAGATGCAATTCGTCGAGATCACCCTCGACCCGGGGGAGGCCTGCCTGTCGGAGGCCGGGGCCTTCATGTACATGGACCCGGGCATCCGGATGGAGACCATCTTCGGCGACGGCTCCGCCGCCCAGGGCGGCGGGCTGATGGGCATGCTGATGTCCGCCGGCAAGCGGGTGCTGACCGGCGAATCCCTCTTCATGACGGTCTTCGCCAACCAGGCCGGCAGCCGCCAGCGGGTGGCCTTCGCCGCCCCCTACCCGGGGCGCATCATCGCCGTCGACCTGCGCCAGCACGGCCGCACCGTCCTGTGCCAGAAGGACGCCTTCCTGTGCTCGGCCAAGGGCATCTCCGTCGGCATCGCCTTCCAGAAGCGGCTGGGGGCGGGATTCTTCGGCGGCGAGGGCTTCATCCTGCAGAAGCTGGAGGGCGACGGTCTGGCCTTCATGCACGCCGGCGGCACGGTGGTCGAGCGTTCTCTGGGGCCGGGGGAGACCATGCGCCTCGACACCGGCTGCCTGGTCGCCTTCGAGCAGCAGGTGAGCTACGACATCGAGATGGTCAAGGGCATCAAATCGATGTTCTTCGGCGGCGAGGGCATGTTCTACGCCGCCCTCACCGGGCCGGGCAAGGTGTGGATCCAGTCCCTGCCCTTCAGCCGTCTGGCGCGCCGGATCTACGCCGCCGCGCCCCAGACCGGCGGCAAACGCAGGGGCGAGGGCTCGGTGCTCGGCGGTCTCGGCGACCTGGTGATGGGGGATCGCGACTAGGACTCACCGAATCGGGGCGCCGGCGCGGTTCAGCTGACCGGCGCCTCGATCTTCAGCATCCGCGCCCAGGCGGCGCGCAGCTTGTCGGGCATCTCGACGCGGTCGAAGATCGCCCGCACCTCGTCGCGGTCGACGTAGTTCCAGATGTCGTCCCATTGGGCGAAGCGCAGCAGGTGGGAGACCACCCAGGCGCGGCGCTCGGGGGAGCCGCTGCGGAGGATTTCGCGCACCTCGTCTTCGCTCACCACCTGGTCGGGAAAGAAGTAGAGCCCGCCTTCGGTCGAAGTCGCCGGTCCGGCGTCCGCCGGATCCTGGTCGGTGCGTTTCATAGCCTCGTAAGCCTAACCCCGGCCGGCCGCCCGGCGCAAGCCGCAACTTCGTCCCGGCGCGGCTCGCGGGACGATCGTTGTAGGCTTGGCGCCCGATGGAGACCCGCGTCCCGCCCGCCGCCTCACGCGCCGACGCCGAGCGCCTCGACCGCCGCGATAGGCTCGCCCTCTGCCGCCGGCGCTTCGTCCTCCCCGCCGGCGTCGTCTACCTCGACGGCAACTCCCTCGGCGCCCTTCCCGCCACCGTCGCGCCGCGTCTCGAGCGGGTGATCGGCAGGGAGTGGGGGGAGCAGCTGGTGCGGTCGTGGAACGATCCGTGGATCGACGTGCCGCGGTCGGTGGCGACGAAGGTCGCACGCCTCCTCGGCGCCGACCCCGCCGACGTGGTGGTCGCCGACTCGGTGTCGGTCAACCTCTTCAAGCTGCTGGCGGCGGCCCTCGCCCTGCGCCCGGAGCGGCGGCTGGTGCTGGTGCCGGAAAACGACTTCCCCACCGACGTCTACGTCGCCCGCGGCCTGGCCGAGCTGCTCGCCGGCCGCGCCGCGGTCAAGGCGGTGGCGGAGGCGGAGCTCGCCGACCACCTCGACGGCGACGTCGCCGTCCTCAGCCTCTCCCACGTCGACTTCAAGAGCGGCCGCCGGCGCGACATGGCGGGCTTGACCGCCGCCGCCCACGCCTGCGGCGCCCTGGCGCTGTGGGATCTCTCCCACAGCGCCGGCGTCCTCGACCTCGACCTCGAGGCCGCCGGCGTCGACCTGGCGGTGGGCTGCGGCTACAAGTATCTGAACGGCGGTCCCGGGGCACCGTCCTTCCTCTACGTCGCGCCGCGCCACCAGGAGCGGGCGCGGTCGCCGATCTGGGGCTGGCTGGGGCATGCCGACTACATGGCCTTCGAGCCCGCCTACCGGCCGGCGCCGGGGGTGGAGCGCTTCTCCTGCGGCACCTGGCCGATCCTCAGCCTGGCGGCCTTCGACGCCGCCCTCGACGCCTTCGACGGCGCCGACATGGGGCTGGTGGAGGAGAAGGCCGGGGCCCTCGGCGGCCTGCTGATCGAGCGCCTCGAGCAGCGCTGCGCCGCCTTCCCCCTCGAGGTCGTCTCGCCGCGCGACCCGGCGCGGCGCGGCGCCCACGTCGCCGTCCGCCATCCCCAGGCCTACGCCGTGATGCAGGCGCTCAAGGCCCGCGGGGTGATCGGCGACTTCCGTACCCCCGACCTGATGCGCTTCGGCCTGGCGCCCCTCTACCTGCGCTACGCCGACGTCTGGGACGCGGTCGAGATCCTGCACGAGGTGCTGGCGACGGCGTCCTGGGACCGGCCCGAGCACCACCGCCGCCAGCGCATCACCTGAGGACCTGAGGACGACCGAGGAGCACCGCAGCGATGATCGCCCGCATCTGGCACGGCTGGACGACGCCGCAGAACGCCGATCCCTACCAGCGCCTGCTGGAGGAGGAGATCTTCCCCACCATCGCCGCCATGGAAGTGGCCGGCTGCCGCGGCGTCGAGCTCCTGCGGCGGCCCCTCGACGACGAGGTGGAATTCGTCACCATCATGCGCTTCGAGACCTGGCAGGCGGTGCGCGACTTCGCCGGCGAGGACTACGAGCAGGCCTACGTCCCGGACGCCGCCCGCCGCTTGCTGAAACGCTTCGACCAGCGCTCCCAGCACTACGAGATCCGCCGCCGGGTCGATCTCCCCTGACCCTCCCCCACCCCCGGGCGGTGTAGACTCGGACCAGCGACGACATCCCAGCCCGGTGAAGGGAGGCTTCCCATGGCCGAGAAGGCATCGCTCAGGCAGCGCCTTCGCGAGCGCGTCGAAGACTGGATCTGCGGTCCGCCGGATCTCGAGCCGGCGGTGCCCTTCCGCCGCGTGCTCTACGACGAGCTGCGGCTGATCCGCGCCCGCCGGGCGCGCGCCCGCGGCGCGCCGCCGGCCAAGGGGCTCCAGGACCTGCAGGCCTCCTCCGCCATCAGCGCCGAGCTCACCGGCGTCAGCGGCGCGCCGGGCGAGCCGCCGCCCGAGCACGTCCTCGACCGCATCGCCCAGCGCGAGGCCCTGACCGAAAACCTCACCGGCCTCGCCTTCTCCGGCGGCGGCATCCGCAGCGCCACCTTCAACCTCGGCTTCATCCAGGGGCTCTGCGACCTGCGCCTCCTGGGGCGCTTCGACTACCTCTCGACGGTCTCCGGCGGCGGCTACGTCGGCAGCTGGCTGACCGCCCTGCTCGACCGCGAGAACCGCCGGCAGGCGGCCGCCGGAGACGGCCTGACGCGGGTCGAACGCCGCCTGCGCACCCGGCGCAGCAGCGGCCAGACGGTCGAGGACCCGGCGATCACCTTCCTGCGCCAGCACAGCAACTACCTGAGCCCGAAGGTCGGCCTGCTGACCGCCGACGCCTGGTCGATCGTCGCCACCTACCTGCGCAACCTGCTGCTCAATCTGCTGGTGCTGATCCCCGGCCTGGCCTTCTTCCTCCTCCTGCCGCGGCTGCTGGTGACCGGCCGCGAGGCCGCGGCGGCGGGCCTGGCGGCTCCCGGCGGGCTCGCCCTGTCGGTATCGGTCGCCGTCCTCCTCGCCATGTGCGCCACCCTGGTGACGGGCTACAACATGGCCTCCCTGGCGGCGACGGAGGACGAGGAAGAGGACGTCGACGAGGACCGCCGGGCCAACTCCTGGCTGCAGTTGGGGACGATCCAGAAGCTCCTCGTGCTGCCGCTTCTGGCCGCCGCCTTCATCGCCGGCCAGCGGCTGCCGGAGATCGACCGCGGCTACCTCACCTGGGCCGGGGCGGTGGCCGGGCTGTGGGCCTTGTCCTGGGCCCTGTCGTGGGGGGTGGCGAAGCTCATCTCCCCCTGGCGCGCCCACCAGAAGACCTCCCAATGGCTGCTGCTGATCCTCTGGGCCGCGGTCTCCGGCGCCGCCGGCGGCTGCCTGCTGAAGCTGATCGTCGAGCACCTCCGCTCCCTCGACCGCTGGACCGGCTACGTCTGGGGGGCGCCGCTCATCCTGCTGTGGTTCGTCGTCCTCGGGGTGCTGGAGACCGGATTGATGGGGCGCGAGATGCGCGACCGCCAGCGCGAGTGGCTCAACCGCCTCGGCGCCTGGCTGCTGATCTACCTCATCGTCTGGGCGGCGTTCTTCTCCCTCGTGGTGCACGCCCCGGTGCTGTTGATGGCGCTCAAGGGCTGGGTGCAGATGGCGATCGCCAGCGGCTGGGTGGCGGCGACCGTCGGCGGCCTCCTCGCCGGCCGCCGCGCCGCCGACGGCGGCGGCAAGCTGCGCGCCCTGATCGCCGCCGTCACCCCCTACGTCTTCGCCGCCGGCCTGATCGCCGCCCTGGCGGTGGGGCTCGACTGGACGGTGAGCCGCATCGCCGACGGCGGCGAGTCGTGGCGCGCCTTCACCGCCGTGCGCAACGACCTGGTCGAGGCCAGCATCCGCGCCGAGGAGGCGCGGGCGGCGGGGGCCGACGAAGTGCCGGCGGTGGCGTGGCTGGCGCCGCTGCACCGCGCCCACGGCGAGCTGCTCGACGCCGCCGGCACGCGGTGGGGAACCCTCCTCGCCCTCGTCCTCGGCACCCTCGCCACCGCCGCCTTCTTCGCCTGGCGCATCGACGTCAACGACTTCTCGATGCACCGCTTCTACCGCAACCGCCTGGTGCGCGCCTACCTCGGCGCCTCGGTCGACCCGGAGGAACGCGCCCGCCGCCGCCAGCCCTTCACCGGCTTCTACCAGGGCGACGACCTGCCCCTGCGCGGCACCTGGAAGCCGCAGGAGCGCGGCATCCTGCTCAGCGAGCGCGGGCCGCTGCACCTGATCAACGTCGCCCTCAACCTGGTGGCGGGGGACGAGCTCGCCTGGCAGCAGCGGAAGGCGGCGTCCTTCGTCCTCACCCCGCTCTACTGCGGCTTCGACACCCGCGGCCAGGAGGTCGACCCGCGCCTCGATCCCAACATCGAGCGCTACGGCTACCGCCGCGCCGAGCGCTACGGCAGCCATCCGGCGACCCTCACCCTGGGCAGCAGCTTCGCCATCTCCGGTGCCGCCGCCAGCCCCAACATGGGCTTCCGCACCACCCCGGCCTTCGCCTTCCTGCTGGCGGTATTCAACGTCCGGCTCGGCTGGTGGCTGGGCAATCCGCGCCACCGCCGGGCGTGGACCCGCTCGGGACCGCTCTTCGCCCTGGTGCACCTGCTGATGGAGGTCTTCGGCAAGACCCGCGGCCGCACCCGCTACGTCTACCTGTCGGACGGCGGCCACTTCGAGAACCTGGGGCTCTACGAGCTCGTCCGCCGCCGCTGCCGCTTCATCGTCGCCTGCGACGCCGGCGCCGATCCCGAGCACTCCTTCCAGGACCTGGGGGGCGCGATCCGCAAATGCCGCGCCGACTTCGGCGTCGAGATCGACCTCGACCTCGACCCGATCCGCCGCGGCGACGACGGCCTGTCGCGCTGGCACTGCGCCGTCGGCACCATCCGCTACGACCGCGACCGCGAGGACCGCGACCGCGGTCTCCTGCTCTACGTCAAGGCATCGCTCACCGGCGACGAGCCCGAGGACGTGCGCAACTACGCCCGCGAGAACCCGACCTTCCCCCACCAGACCACCGCCGATCAGTTCTTCGACGAGTCGCAATTCGAGAGCTACCGCCGCCTCGGCCACCACGTCGCCCTCGCCGTCCTCGGCCGGGCGGTGGAACGCGCCACCGAGCTCGCCACCGCCGCGGCGGAGGACGACGACGGCCACGTCGCCGCGAAGCTCTCCCTCGAGCGCCTGTGGCTCGCCCTGCGCCAGCGGTGGGAGCGGCCGAGCCGCGCCGTCGCCGCCGCCTTCACCCGCCACACCGCGACCCTCGACCGCCTCTTCGAGCGCCTGCAGAGCAACCGCGCCCTGGCCTTCCTCGACGGCCAGATATACCCCGAGTGGCGGCGATTCCTCAGCGGCGCCGACGACCTCGACGAGCTGCCGCCGACCACCACCCTGTGGCTGCCGCCGAAGGCGACGGATCGCCGCGAGGGCTTCTACTTCTGCAACTCCCTCATCCAGCTGATGGAGAACGTCTACATCGACCTCAACCTGGAGACCGACTACGCCCACTCCGACAACCGCGGCTGGATGAACCTGTTCAAACACTGGTCGTGGTCGGGCATGTTCCGCGCCGCCTGGGCGATCAGCGCCGCCACCTACGGCCGGCGCTTCCAGGCCTTCTGCACCGAGCGTCTGGGGCTCGAGCTGGGGGAGGTCGACGCCACCGCCCTCGCCGGCGACGGCCCGATCGACGCCGCCGCCTTCGCGGCCCGGATCGAGGGCGCCGACCCCACCTTCCTCAACTTCCTCGAACGCGAGCAGATCGACCTCTATCTGCGCTACGCCGGCGCCGCGGCGGCGTCCGTCGAACAGCTCGAGCTGGTAATCCGCGGTGGCGGCGAGGGGGCGGAGCTCCTGCGCTTCGGCTTCGGCTACCTGCTGCGCGACGACGCCGGCCGGGTGATGCTCTTCCGGGTGCAGGACCACCTGCGCACCATGGGGTTGGCGCGCCGCGCCCTCGATCACGTCGCCCGCCGGGAGAAAGAAGACCGGCGGCGCGTCGTGCTCCTCAGCCTGCCCCCCGACGCCCGGCGCAGCTTCCGCGCCGTGCTGGCGCGGATGGCGGAAGCGGTGGCGAGCGGCCGCCTCGAGCCGCCGGAACGCGCCGCCTGCGAGCGCTTCTGCGCCGAATTCGACGGCGGCGAGCGCCGGTTCGTCGAGCTGCTGCGCTCGCTGCGCCGGGAGCTGCGGGTCACGGGATAGACTGCCGGCATGCGCGTTCGTGCCGCCATGCCCCGCCGCCGCCTCGGCGAGCTCTTGGTCGAGCAGGGGGAGATCGATCGCGCCGGCCTCAAGCGGGCCCTGAGCCTCCAGCGCGAGCTCGGCGGGCGGCTGGGTACCAACCTGCTCGAGCTCGGCCTGACCACCGAGGAGCGCCTGCTCAAGGCCCTCGGCCGCCTGCGCCAGGTGCAGACCGTCTCCCACCGCGAGCTGCTGGAGATCCCGCGCGACGTCCTGCGCCTGATCCCGCCGAAGCTCGCCCGGCGCTATCAGATCGTGCCGCTGAAGCGCTCCGGCGGCACCCTGCTGGTCGCCGCCATGGACCCGGGCGACGCGGTGGTGGAAGAGGAGCTCAAGAGCCTGACGTCCTGCCTGGCGCGCACCGTCGTCGGCCTCGAGGTGCGCATCCAGGGGGCCCTCGAGCGCTACTACCGCATCCCCCGGCCGGTACGCCTGGCCGCCCTGGCGCGGCGCCTCGACCG
>RFGL01000046.1 GCA_003697015.1 Acidobacteriota bacterium
CGTACCGCTTGCGGCTCGAGCCGAGGCTCCCGTGCCTACGGCAGGTCGGGGTAGAGGGGGAAGCGCTCGGTGAGCGCCTCGACGCGGCGGCGGACGGCGGCCAGGGCGGCCGGGTCGTCGGGGGCCTGGAGGACGCCGGCGATCAGCTCGGCGATCTCCGCCATCTCCGCCGGGCCCATGCCGCGGGTGGTGACCGCCGGGGTGCCGATGCGGATGCCGGAGGCGACCAGGGGCGGGTTGGGGTCGTAGGGGATGGTGTTCTTGTTGACCGTGATGCCGGCCTCTTCGAGGGCCTTCTCCGCCACCTTGCCGGTCAGCCCGGCGTGGCCGACGTCGAGCAGGAAGACGTGGTTGTCGGTGCCGCCGGAGACGATCCGGTAGCCGCGCTCGACGAGATGGGCGGCGAGGGCGCGGGCGTTCTCCACCGTGCGCTCCTGATCGCGGCGGAAGGCCTCGCTCGACGCCTCCTTCAGCGCCACCGCCTTGGCGGCGATGACGTGCATCAGGGGCCCTCCCTGGATGCCGGGGAAGAGCGCCTTGTTGATCGCCTTCTTGTGCTCCTTGCGGCACAGGATCAGCCCGCCGCGCGGGCCGCGCAGGGTCTTGTGGGTGGTGGTGGTGACAAAATCGCAGTGGGGCACCGGCGAGGGGTGGAGCCCGGCCGCCACCAGGCCGGCGATGTGGGCGACATCGGCCATCAGGAGCGCCCCGGCGGCGTCGGCGACGGCGCGGAAGCGGGCGAAGTCGATCACCCGGCTGTAGGCGCTGGCGCCGCAGACGATGAGCTTCGGCCGGTGCTCGCGGGCCAGGCGCTCGACCTCGTCGTAGTCGATGCGCTCGCTCTCCCGGTCGACGCCGTAGCTCACCACCTTGAAGTCGCGGCCGCTGTAGGAGAGGGGGTGGCCGTGGGTGAGGTGGCCGCCGCTCGACAAATCCATGCCCATCAGGACGTCGCCGGGGGCGAGCACCGCGAAGTAGACCGCCATGTTGGCGCTGGTGCCGCAGTGCGGCTGGACGTTGACGTGCTCGGCGCCGAAGAGCTCGCGGGCGCGCTCGATCGCCAGCCGCTCGGCGACGTCGACGTGCTCGCAGCCGCCGTAGTAGCGGCGGCCGGGATAGCCCTCGGCGTACTTGTTGGTCAGCACGCTGCCGGCGGCTTCCAGCACCGCCGGACTGGTGAAGTTCTCCGACGCGATCAGCTCCAGGCCGCGCGCCTGGCGGCGCCGTTCGGCGACCACCACGTCGTAGATCTCGGGGTCGGCGGCGCGAAGATGTTCGTAGCTGGGCATGTCGTCAGTCGAGGGCGTTGATCTTCTCCACCCGGCGCTGGTGGCGGCCGCCGGCGAAGGGGGTGCTCAGGAAGAGGCGGGCGGCCTCCGCCGCCACGCCGGGGCCGATGACCCGCTCACCCAGAGCGAGGACGTTGGCGTCGTTGTGCTCGCGGGCCATGCGCGCGGTGTAGAGATCGTTGCAGGTGGCGGCGCGCACGCCGGCGATCTTGTTGGCGGTCATCGCCATGCCGATGCCGGTACCGCAGACCAGCAAGCCGCGCTCGGCGCGACGGCTGGCGACGGCTTCCGCCACCGCCCGCGCGACGTCGGGGTAGTCGATGCTCGCCGGCGAGGAGGTGCCGAAATCCTCGACCTCGTGGCCGTCCTGGCGCAACAGCCGCACCAGCTCGTCCTTGAGGCGAAACCCCGCGTGATCCGCTCCGGCCGCGATCTTCACCGCTTCTCCCGCAACGACTCAGCCGTCGCCGCCGGCGGCCTTCTCCTGCGGCTCGGGCTCGGCTTCCTTGCTCGCCTTGGTCTTCTTCGCCGGCTTGGCTTTCGCCTCGCCGTCGCCGTCCGTATCGGCCTTGGCGGCCTTGGCCGCCGGCTTGGCCTTCTTCGCCGGCGCCTTGGCCTTGGTCGCCGCCTTCTTCGCCGGCGCCTTGGCGTCGTCCTTCTTCGCCGGCGCCTTGGCCTTGGTCGTCGCCTCGGCCTTTTCCTTCTTCGCCGGCGCCTTGGTCTCGGCCGCCTCGGCCTCTTCCTTCTTCGCCGCCTTGGCCTTGGTCGTCTTGGCCGCCGGCTTGGCCTTCTTCGCCGGCGCCTTGGCCTTGGTCGCCGCCGGCTTGCTCGCCTTGGCCTCAGCCGCGGCTTCGTCCGCCGGCTCGGCCTTCGCCTTGCTCTTGGTGGTCTTGGCCGCCTTGGCCGCGGCCGCCGCCGTCTTGGGCTCGCTCTTGGCTTTGGCCTTGGCCGCCGGGCGCTTGGAGGCCTTGCGGGTTTTCTTCTTGGCCCGCGCGATCTCCTCCTGGCGCCGCCTCTTGAGGCGCTTCAGGCGACGGTGGCGGCGGCGCCGTAATTCTCGGTCTTTCTCGCGCATGGACGCGTCCTCACGGTCGGTCGAAAGCCCGACGCCGGGTCGGGCTCGGGTGCTCGTCAAACGCGCGCCAGCTTCTACCAGAGCTTCCCCGCTGTCAAGGGCGGCGGCCGGAGCGGGGCGAAATCGCCCGCCCTAGAGCGGGATGTTGCCGTGCTTCTTCGGCGGCAGCTGCTGGCGCTTCGACGCCAACTGGCGCAGGGCCCGCACGAGGTGCGAGCGGGTCGTCTTGGGTTCGATGATGGCGTCGACGAAGCCGCGCTCGGCGGCGATGTAGGGGTTGGAGAAGCGCTGGCGGTAGGCCGCCACCTTCTCCGCCCGCAGGCGCGCCGCTTCCTCGGCGCTCGCCGCCTGCGCGAGCTCGCGCCGGTAGAGGATGTTGACCGCCCCCTCCGGCCCCATGACCGCGATCTCGGCGGTCGGGAAGGCGAAGTTGGCGTCGGTGCGCAGGTGCTTGGACGCCATCACGCAGTACGCACCGCCGTAGGCCTTGCGGGTGATGACGGTGATCTTCGGCACCGTCGCCTCGGCGTAGGCGAAGAGCAGCTTGGCGCCGTGCTTGATGATGCCGCCGAACTCTTGCTGGGTACCCGGGAGGAATCCCGGTACGTCCTCGAAGGTGATCAGCGGGATGTTGAAGGCGTCGCAGAAGCGGACGAAACGCGCCCCTTTGAGCGAGGCGTTGATGTCGAGAACGCCGGCGAGATAGGCCGGCTGATTGGCGAGGATGCCGACGCTGTGGCCGGCCAGGCGCGCGAAGCCGACGACGACGTTCTTGGCGTACTCGGGTTGCACCTCGAGGAACCTGCCGTGGTCGACCACGGCGTGGATCAGCTTCTTGACGTCGTAGGGTTTGTTGGGATCCGCCGGCACCAACTGGTCGAGACTCTCGTCGATCCGTTGGGGATCGTCGTCGGTGGGGCCGAGGGGCGGATCGTCGAGATTGTTCGATGGCAGGTAGGAGAGCAAGTCGCGGATCGCCAGCAGGCAGCCGGCGTCGTTGGCGCAGGTGAAGTGCGCCACGCCGGAGGTGGCGCTGTGGGTGCGGGCGCCGCCGAGCTCCTCCTTGGTGACCTCCTCGTGGGTGACGGTCTTGATCACGTCGGGCCCGGTGACGAACATGTAGCTCGTCTCCTCGACCATGAAGATGAAGTCGGTGATCGCCGGCGAGTAGACCGCACCGCCGGCGCAGGGCCCCATGATGGCGGAGATCTGCGGCACCACCCCCGAGGCCAGGGTGTTGCGCAGGAAGATGTCGGCGTAGCCGCCGAGGGAGACCACCCCCTCCTGGATGCGCGCCCCCCCGGAGTCGTTGAGGCCGATGATCGGCGCGCCGTTCTCCACCGCCAGGTCCATGATCTTGCAGATCTTGCGCGCGTTGGTCTCCGACAGGGAGCCGCCGAAGACGGTGAAGTCCTGGGCGAAGACGTAGACCAGCCGCCCGTCGACCGTGCCGTAGCCGGTCACCACCCCGTCGCCGGGGATGCGCTGGCGCTCCATGCCGAAGTCCTGGCAGCGGTGCACCACCAGGGCGTCGAGCTCGACGAAGGAACCCTTGTCGAGCAGCAGGTCGACGCGCTCGCGGGCGGTCAGCTTGCCCGCCTTGTGTTGGCGCTCGACCCGCGCCGCGCCGCCGCCGGCCCGCGCCGCGTCGAGCCGCCGCTCGAGCTCCTCGAGCAGCTCCTCGCGCGCCGTCCCGGCGGTGGCAGGCGTCGCGGTGGCGGTGTCGTCATGGCTCATGGAGGGGCCCTCTGGTCGCGGGTCGGTCGGCGTTGCCCGGGTACCGGGGCATGGTATCGCAGTCCGCGGCCGGGCGGCACCGGCGGTCGCCGACGCCCGGCCGGGGGATCGACACTAGAATAGGACCTCCACGGCGTCCACAGACGCCGACGAAGATCCCGGAACGGAGCGCCGACGACTTGCCCTTCACCGACCTTGACGCCCCCGGCATCGCCCGCGCGCTGGCGCAGATCGTCGAGCGGCCGGAGGATGTGGCCGACGTTTTCCTGGAACGGCGCGAGGAGCTCGAGCTGCCGCCGGAAGACGCCGCGCCGGGGGTTCGCCTGCGGCGCGAGGAGGGGCTGGCGGTACGCCTGACGCGGGGCCGAAAGACCTGGCTGGCATCGACCGATCGGCTGGTGGCGAAGGACTTCCAGGACGCCCTGCGCCGGGTGGCGCGGGCGCAGCCGCGCCTCGGCTATCCGCTCAAGCAGCTGCAGCCGTCGCCCTGGCCCGAGCCGCCGGCGGCGGAGGAGGTGCTGTCCTTTCCCGCCGCGGTGCGGCGCGCCCTGCGCCGGCGGCAGGCGCGGTTCCGCTGCCGGCTGGTGGTGCGCCGCCACCGCCGGTGGTTGCAGGTGATCGGCCCGCGGCTGGCGTCGCCGGTCGAGCGCGAAGCCTTCTACAGCGTCGTCGCCGAGACCCCGTGGACCCGTCACGGCGTCCTCCTCACCCGCCTCGACGACGAGGCTGCCGACGGCGTCGCCCGCAGGTTGGTGCGGGCGTATCACTGTCGCGACGCGACGCCGCCGGAGCCCTGGCGCGGCCCCTGCGTCCTCGGGCCGTCGGCCGCCGCCGTGCTGCTGCACGAGGCGGTGGCCCACGCCCTCGAAGCCGACACCCTGGCCGCCGGCGGCCACCCCGAAGCGGCGGTGGGGGTCGCCCTGGGCGCCGCCGGCCTCGACGTCGTCGACGATCCGACCAGCGCCCCCGACGCCGTGCGCCGCACGGTCGACGACGAGGGCATGCCCGCCCTGCGCCGCCATCTGCTGCGCGGCGGGGTGGTGGAGCAGCCCCTGTGCGACGCCGTCTGGGCGCGCAGCTCCGAGGTGCTGGCGGCGGGCGCCGGCCGGCGCAGCGACCGCCACCGGCCGCCGGCGCCGCGCTCCACCCACCTCGAGCTCGCGCCCGGCGAGCTGGCGCGGGAGGAGCTCCTGGCCGGGGCCGGCGGCGGCCTCTACCTGCCGGTCGCCGAACGCGGCCACCTCGATCCGCTCTCCGGCCGCTTCGTGCTGCGGTTTCCCTACGGCCGGCGGATCCGCAATCAGACCGCCGGCGAGCCGGTGGGGCCGGCAGCGATGCACGGCCGGGTGGCGGAGCTGCTGCAGGCGATCACCGGCATCGGCAGCGAAGCTCGTCTCGCCGGCGCCGGCTGGTGCGCCAAGGGGGGGATGACGCTGCCGGTGTGGGCGACGGTGCCGGCCCTGCGCCTGGAGGGAGTGGAGGTGCGATGAGCCGGCACGAGACCGTCGACGAGCAGGTGCTCGAGGTCGTCGGCACCCTGGCGGCCGAGGGCTGGCCGGCGGTGGAGGTGCACTGGAAGCGCGGCCGCTCCCGCACCCTGCGCTACGACCCCCACCACCAGGTGTCGTGCCTGCGCCGGGAAGAGGGCTGGGCGGTGCGGGCCGGCGACGAGCGGCGGTCTTTCTTCTTCGCCGCCAGCGGACCGCCGCGACCGGACGCGCCGTGGCCGGCGGCCGACGGCGGCGGATTGCGCCTGCCGCCGGCGCAGCCGGTACCGAGCTGGACCCTGCCGGCCGACGTCGACGAGCCGATCCTGGGGGAGAACGAGGCGGTGGCCCTGGTGCGCGGCATCGAGCGCGCCCTCGACACCGAGCTGCCGGGGGCCCGCCTGCTCGGCGCCGAGCTCGAGGACGGCTCGAGCGAGAGCCAGCTGGGGTCGAGCCGCGGCGTGCGCGCGCGCTTCCGCCAGCGCAGCGCCCACCTGCACCTGGAGGCGATCGGTCCGGACGGTCCCGTCGCCGGCAGCGTTGCCCTGGAGACGGTGGCGCGGGCGGCGCGCCGCTTCCACCCGGTGGCCCTCGCCCGCCGCCTGGCCGATCGTCTGGCGGTCGCCTTGCGCGGCAGCAGCCCGCCCCGGGACCGCGGCGAGCTGCTGCTGGCGCCGGCGGTGACGTGCCAGCTGCTCGCCGCGCTCGGCCCGCTGTGGATCGGCCCCGAGGCCGAAGCCCGAACGGCGGCTTTGGGGGATCAGGGTGGCCGCATCGCCGGCGGCGCGGTGACGGTGATCGACGACGGACGCATGGCCGGCGGCATCCTCGAATCGCCGGTCGACGGCGAGGGCGTACCGACGCGGCCGGTGCGGCTGGTGGAGGCGGGCCGCTTGCGCCAGCCCCTCCTCGCCTGGTGGCAGTCGCCCGAGGAGCTGCACCGCGCCTCCGGTTGCAGCCTGCGGCCGGGCTGGCGCGACCTGCCGCGACCCGGCCCCACCCACCTCTACCTCGAGCCCGACGGCGATGCGGCGGTCACCGACCTGCTCGCCGGCGTCGCCCGCGGGTATTATCTGCTCGACGTCGAGGGGCGGCCCGACGTCGCCCTCGAACGCGACCGCTTCGCCCTCCCGGTGTGCGGCTTCCGCATCGAGCGCGGACGCGCCGCCGGCGCCCTCTCCGGCGCCCGCTTGACCGGCGCGGTGAGCGCCTTCCTGCACGGCATCGTGGCGGTGGCGCGGGATCTTACGTTTCAGCCCTTGAGCGGCGGCATGATCGGCGCGCCGTCGGTTCTGGTGCGCGGCCTCGAGCTGCGGAGACGAAACTGATGCAACTCGGCATTCTCGGCCTGCCCAAGGCGGGCAAGACGACCCTCTTCAACATCCTCACCGCAGCGCGGCAGAGCACCGACAAGTTCGCCGCCTCCAAGGAGACCCACGTGGCGGTGGCCAAGGTGCCGGACCGGCGCCTCGAGCGCCTGCGCGACCTCTACCGGCCGCGGCGCTACCTGCCGGCGACGATCGAATACGTCGACATCCCGGGGATCGAGAAGGGCGGCCAGTCGAGCCTCGACCTCGGACGGCTGCGCAACGTCGACGCGCTGGTGCACGTGGTGCGGGCCTTCGACGACCCGGAGCTGGTCCATCCGGAGGGCTCGGTCGACCCGGCGCGCGACGTCGAGCTGGTCGACCTCGAGCTGGTGCTGGCCGACCACGGGGTGGTCGAGCGGCGGCTGGAGCGCCTGGCGCGCAAGGCCAAGGGCAAGCTGTCCAGCGAGGAAACCCGCGAGCGCCAGCTGCTGGCGGAGCGCATCCTCCCCGCCCTCGAGGACGAGCGTCCGCTGCGCACCCTCGAGCTCGGCGCCGACGACGAGAAGCGCCTGCGCGGCTTCCAGCTGCTGTCGGCCAAGCCGATGCTGCTGGTGCTCAACGTGGGCGAGGATGACCTCGGCAGCGCCACCTGCGAGGGCTTCGGGCTGAGCGAGGACGCCTGCCGGCGAGCGGTGATCGTCAGCGCCCCGATCGAGGACGAGATCGCCCAGCTGGCGCCGGCCGAGCAAGGCGAGCTGCTGGCCGAGCTCGGTCTCGAGGAGCCCAGCCTCGACCGGGTGCTGCGCGCCAGCTACGAGCTGCTCGGACTGATCTCGTTCTTCACCGTCGGCGACGACGAAGTGCGGGCATGGACCATCCGCCGCGGCACCGTGGCGCGCGACGCCGCCGGGACCATCCACAGCGATCTCGCCCGCGGCTTCATCCGCGCCGAGGTGGTGGGCTGGCAGGAGCTCCTCGACGCCGGCTCGTGGAGCGCTTGCCGCGAACGCGGCTTGTTGCGCCTCGAGGGCAAGGGCTACGAGGTCAAAGACGGCGACGTGATCAACGTCCGCTTCAACGTGTGAGGCGGGCTTCCGCCGGTCTCCCGGCCGGCGCCGGCGCGGGCCGCAGCTCGATGTCCAGGCTGCCCGAGCTCCGGGTCGAGGGGATGAAGCGCGGAGCGCGGCGGGGCGCATCGCCGGCATCGCGCGACGGCGGCTGCTGGCCGCGCGACGACGGCGGCTGCCGGCCGCGCGACGACGGCGGCTGCCGGCCGCGCGACGGCGGCGGCTGCTGCCCGGCGGTGGCTTCGGGCCGGCGATAGCGCTCGATCACCGCCCCGGGGGGACGCCGCGGAGGGGTCGACCCGGCGCTCGTCGCACCGCGGCCGCGCTCGGCGCCGCCGCGGGGCAGAGCTTGCGCTCCACCACCCCCGGAGCCCTGCGGCCGCTCTTCGTCGTCGAAGCGCGGCGGTTGCTCGACCGGCCGGCCTTGGCCCGCCTCGTCCTCCGCCGCCTCGTCCTCCCCGCCGGCTTCGCTCTCGCCCTCGGCCGCGGATTCGTCCAGCATCAGACCGGCGATGCGGTCGAGGTCGCCGTATTGGCGCGGCACCTGGGCGCCGGGCGGGCGGTTGTAGCGCTGGGCGTGGATCAAGGCCTGGGTCACCAGGCGGTTGTCGATGACGTGGGGGTTGACCCGCGGAAAGCTCAGGCTGGCGTCGAGGGCGAAGGCGCGGGCGTAGTGGTCGATCGCCTGCTCGCGGTGACCGCGGCGCTCCGCCGCCACGCCGAGCTGGTAGTGCGACCAGGCGTGGCTCGGATCGCGCTCGAGGATCTGCCGGTAGAGCTCCAGCGCCTCGTCGTCGCCGCGCTGCTGGAGCAGCAGGGCGAGGTTGAAGCGCGCCGGCAGGAAGCCGTCGTCGAGCGCGACGGCGCGGCGGTAGGCCGCCTCGGCTTCGCGCGCGCGGCCGGCGAGGGCGAGCAGGTTGCCGTAGTCGTTGTAGGCGGCGGCGTCGCCGGGGTGCTCGGCGAGCAGAGCCTCCTGGGCGGCGAGGGCGCGCGACACGTTGAGCGGCGCTTCGTTGGCCGCGACGTGGACCACCGCCAGGACGGTGATCAGGAGCAGGATCAGGGCCCCGGGGGCCTGGTGTTTCATGGCGGCGTTCTCCTTCTCACGATGAGGCGCGCACGGGCCGGGCCTTGAGCTTGCGTTTGCCGTCCTCGACCGCCACCCGGAACACGATGTCCCGGCAGCCGGTCTTGCTGCGGATGGCCTCGGCGCTGCGCCGCAGCTGGGCGCGAAACCGTTCGAGATCGACTTTCGGCTTGCCCCCGCCGCGCAGGTAGAGGCCCTTGTAGAGCGCATTCTCCGCCGCCGGCGCCGGCTGCGGACTGATCACTACGCCGGCGGCGGGATCGAGGCGCGGGGCGGTACGGGCACCCCGCAGGCGCGGGGCGGCGCCGCGTTCCTGCTGGCGCAGACGGCGCTCGAAGAGCTCCAGCTGACTGTTGAGCCGTGCCTCCAGACCGTTCAGGCGGAACGAGTCGGCGACGTCTTTGACCTTCCCCCGCAGACTGCGGAGGAGCTTCCTGGCCTTCTCGGTCTGGTCTTCGGGCGGCACCTTGAGATCGCCGGCGAGGAAGCGCTGCTGGTCGATCGCCAGGGTGCGGATGGCGGCCTCCAGCTCGTCGAGCCGGCGTCCGAGCTGGGGCGCGGCGGCGGGCGGCGGCGTCGCCGGCGCGGCGCGGCGGCGGGCGGCCGCCGGGCGGCCGCGATAGGATTTCACCGCCCCTCCCCGCACCCGGCGACGGGACGCCCGGCGATGGGACGCGGCGTCCGGCGGCGGGGCCGTGGAGCCGCCCGCCCACTGCGGGATCGAAGGGCTAGAATGTCGAGCACCATGGAATCTCAGGACGTCCGCCGCCGACTGCCCGCCGTGGGCCGCCTTCTCGACGACCCTCGCGTCAGCCATCTCATCGGATTATACGGAAGGGATGCGGTGCGGGTCCAAGCGAGACGAGCGGTCGAGGAGCTGCGGCGCGAGCTCGGCGGGGGCCGCGCCGGCGGCGACGACGACGAGGCGCTGATGGCGCGGCTCTGCCGGCGCATCGCCCGGGGCCTCGAGGCCCGCCTCGGCAGCGGCCTGCGCCGGGTGATCAACGCCACCGGCATCTTCGTCCACACCAACCTCGGGCGCGCCCCCCTGCCGCGGCCGGTGGTCGCCGAGCTGGTGCCCCTGCTCGACGGCTACTGCGATCTCGAGATGGACCTCGACAGCGGTCGACGGGGCGGCCGCGGCCGCGGGGTCGACAATCTGCTCACCGCCCTCACCGGGGCCGAGGCGGCGGTGGTGGTCAACAACAACGCGGCGGCCCTCGTCCTCGCTCTCGCCGCCCACGCCAGCGGCCGGCAGGTGGTGGTGTCGCGCGGCGAGCTGGTGGAGATCGGCGGCTCGTTCCGCATCCCCGAGATCCTGGAGACGGCGGGAGCGCGGCTGGTCGAGGTCGGCACCACCAACCGCACCCGCCTCGACGACTACGCCCGCGCCATCGGCGAGGACACCGCCCTGCTGCTCAAGGTCCACCCCAGCAACTACCGCATCACCGGCTTCACCGAGGCGGTCGACGGCCGCGATCTGGTCGCCCTCGGCTGCGAGCATGGGGTGCCGGTACTGGTCGACGAGGGCTCCGGGCTCCTCACCCCCAGCGACCGGCCGCAGCTGCGCGACCACCCCAGCCACCGCGAGCTGATCGCGGCCGGCTGCGACCTGGTCTGCGGCAGCGGCGACAAGCTCCTCGGCGGACCGCAGGCGGGCATCCTGGTCGGCCGGCGGGAGCTGATCCTGCGCTGCCGCAAGCATCCGCTCTACCGCGTGCTGCGCCCCAACCGCTTCACCTTCGCCGCCCTCGAGGGGGTGCTGCGCCGCCACCTCACCGGCGACGAGCTCCCGTTGGCCCGGCTGTGGGCCGACCCGGCGCAGCAGCGACGGCGCCTCGAGCGCCTCGCGGAGCGGCTGGCGGCGGGCTGCGGCCGCGGCGCCGAGGTGGTCGAGGCCAACGCCTACCTCGGCGGCGGTTCGGCCCCCGAAGCCCCGATCCCCGGGCTCGCCCTCGCCCTTCCGGCCGACGACGCCGTCCTCCGCCGCCTGCGCACCGGCACCCCGGCGGTGGTCGGCTACCTGCGCGAAGGGCGCTTGATCCTCGACCTGCGCACCGTCGACCCGGCGGACGAGGAGGCGCTGTCGGCGGCGGTCTGTGCCGCATTCGAGCCGGCGGCGACCGCCGCCGGCAGCACGCCGTGAGCTGCCGGATCCTGGTGGTCGAGGACCGCGACGCCCTGCGCCGCATGCTGACCAGCGCCCTCGAGCAGGCGGGCTACGCGGTGACCGGCGCCGCCGACGCCACGGCCGCCGGCGCCGAGCTCGCCCGCCAGGCCTTCGATCTGGTCATCACCGACCTGCGCCTGCCCGGCGCCCGCTCCGGCCTCGACGTGGTCAGCGATGCGCGCAGCCGGCAACCGCAGGCACCGGTCATCGTCCTCACCGCCTTCGGCACCGTCGGCGACGCGGTCGAAGCGATGAAACGGGGCGCCGCCGACTTCCTGGAGAAGCCGCTGGAGATCGCCGAGCTCTACGAGCTGGTGCGGCTCCACACCGGCGGCGGCGAAGGGGAAGCGGTCTTCGAGGCGCCGGGGGCGCCGCCGATCGTCGGCCGGCATCCGACGTTTCGCGCCGCCTTGCGCCTGCTCGAGAAGGTCGCCGCCACCGGCGCCACGGTCCTCCTCACCGGCGAGAGCGGCACCGGCAAGGAGCTCTTCGCCCGCGCCCTGCACGCCCTGTCGCCGCGTGCCGGCGGTCCCTTCGTGGCGGTCAATTGCGCCGCCATCCCCGAGTCGTTGATGGAGGACGAGCTCTTCGGCCACGAGAAGGGAGCGTTCACCGGCGCCGCCAGCCGCCGCGCCGGCCGCTTCGAACGCGCCGCCGGCGGCACCCTCTTCCTCGACGAGATCGGCGAGCTGACGCCGGCGGTGCAGGGCAAGGTGCTGCGGGTCATCGAGGAGCGGGTATTCGAGCGGGTGGGAGGCAGCCGGTCCCTCGCCGCCGACGTCCGGCTGGTGGCGGCGACCAACCGCGACCTGGCGGCGATGGCCGCCGACGGCAGCTTCCGCTCCGACCTCTACTTCCGGCTCGACGTCTTCCCCATCGCCCTGCCCCCCCTGCGCCAGCGGGCCAGCGACGTGCCGCTCCTGGCCCGCCACCTGCTGCGTCGCGCCAGCGCCCGGCTGGGGCGCACGCCGCCGGCCCTGACCGGTGCCGCCGAAGCCTTGCTCGAGGCCCAACCCTGGCCGGGCAACGTCCGCCAGCTGGCCAACCTGCTGGAGCGCGCCCTGATCCTCGAGGACGGGCCGCGCCTCGATGCGCCGGCCTTGGAAGCCCTGCTGGCGGCGGCGGCGCCGCGACCGGAAGAGAAGGAGGCCGAACGCATCCGCCGGGCCCTCGCCGCCACCGCCGGCGACAAGAAGGCGGCGGCAGCGCAGCTCGGCATCAGCTACCGCACGCTGCAACGCAAGATCCGCGCCTTCGACCTCGAGGGCTACCCCAAGTACCGCGACTGAGCCCCCTGCCCTGGAAGGGCGGAATCCACACCGCACCGTCCCTCGCCCAGCGGCGCCCGGGAATGACGTCCCGGGCTACCCCGGTGCGACCCGGCGGGACGCGGTGCTGGCGACGGGTGGGCATGGGGGCCTCAACCCAAGGCCGGCGGACCCGCGTCTGCGCGGCCGTCCCTTGCGGACGGACCGCGCTAGCCGGTGGGTTCAACCACCGGGACCGCCGTCCTCTTCCGCCGCCAGGCGCTGGCGTACCGCCGGCTCCAGGCGGGTGAGGCCGGCCTTCTTGCCGAGCTCGAGGGCGGCGCCGGCATCGAGGCCCTCGACGTAGAACGCCTCGAGCGCCAGCAGGGCGCCGACCCGATTGCTGCTGCCGCAGTGGAGCAGCAGCGGCTTCGCCTCCTCGTCGGCGAGGATCTCGGCCAGGCGCTCGGCGTTCTCCCGGGTCAGGTCGCCGGCGCCGGCGATCGGCAGGGCGACGTAACGCATGCCGAGCCGGCGGACCCGCTCGGCCTCGTCGCCCAGGCCGGTGTCCTCCGACGGCAGGCGCAGGTTGACCACCGTCTTGTAGCCGCGCTCGGCGAGCTTCTCGAGGTCTTCGGCGGTGGGTTGGCCGCCGGTGAGGACCCCGTCGAGGGGCTGGGCCGGATTCTTCATCGCGTAGTCGAGCGCCGGGTCGGCCGGCTCCTCGGCCACCAGCGACGGGGCGAGCGCCAGGGCGAGGAAGCCGGCGGCCGGCACGGCGGTGGAAAAAAGGCGGGAACGGAATCGTTCGATCATCGCGTGAGCTCCTCGTCGGTTGCGGTTCATGTCCGGTGAGAGGCCCGCAGGGGGCCGCGGGTTCCCGGCCGCCGCTCACTCGACGGTGACGCTCTTCGCCAGGTTGCGCGGCTGGTCGACGTCGCAGCCACGGCGCACGCCGATGGCGTAGGCCAGAAGTTGAAGCGGCACCACGTCGACGATCGGCTGCAGGTGGGGGGAGAGGCGCGGCACGCGGATCACCTCCTCCGCCAGGCCGGCGAAGGCCGCCGGATCGCGGTCGGTGACGGCGATCACCACCCCGTCGCGCGCCCGCACTTCGTGGATGTTGCTCTTCACCTTCTCCGCCACCTGCCCGCCGGTGGCGATGGCGACCACCGGCATGTCCTCGTCGATCAACGCGATCGGACCGTGCTTCATCTCGCCGGCGGGGTAGCCCTCGGCGTGGATGTAGGAGATCTCCTTGAGCTTGAGCGCGCCTTCGAGGGCGATCGGATAGGCGATGCCGCGGCCGAGGTAGAGGAAATTCTCGGCGCGGAAGAATCGCCGCGCCAGCTCACCGATCTGCTCCTCGCAGGCGAGCGCCTCGGCCACCGCCTGGGGCACGTGGGCGAGGGCCTCGAGGTGCTCGTCGGCGAGCCTGCCGCCGCGCTGCTGGCGCAGGTAGAGCGCCAGCAGGTAGAGCGCCTCGAGCTGGGTGGTGAAGGCCTTGGTCGAGGCGACGCCGATCTCCGGCCCGGCGTGGGTGTAGATCACCCCCTCGCTGATCCGCGTCGCCTGGCTGCCGGTGACGTTGCAGACGGCGATCAATCGACCGCCGCGCTCCTTCGCCGCCTCCATCGCCGACAGGGTATCGGCGGTCTCGCCGCTCTGCGAGATGCCCACCGCCAGCACGGAGGGATCGACGATCGGATCGCGGTAGCGGTACTCCGAGCCGTAGTCGACCTCCACCGGCAGGCGCACCAGCGCCTCGATGATGAACTTGCCCACCAGCGCCGCATGCCACGAGGTCCCGCAGGCCAGGAGATGCAGGCGCTCGACGCCGGCGAGGGTGGCGGCGTCGAGCCCCAACCCCTCGAGGTGGACCTCGCGCCGCTCGAAGTCGACCCGGCCGGCGAGGGTGTCCTGGAGGGCCTGGGGCTGCTCGTGGATCTCCTTCAGCATGAAGTGCTTGTAGCCGCCCTTCTCGATCTGCACCGGATCCCAGTTGAGGCGCTGGAGCGGCCGCTCGACCGGCGTCTCGCCGCCGCTCCAGATGCGCAGGCCCTCCTCGCTGAGGCGCGCCACGTCGCCGTTGTCGAGAAAGATCACCTCGCGGGTGTAGGCCAGGAGCG
The DNA here is from genome assembly GCA_003697015.1 of Acidobacteriota bacterium. Taxonomy (GTDB): domain Bacteria; phylum Acidobacteriota; class Thermoanaerobaculia; order Multivoradales; family J023; genus J023. The sequence goes on from RFGL01000046.1 coordinate 14,599, forward strand.
CCGACGCGTCGGACGCCAGGAAGCGCTCGCCGTCGCTCAGGCCGAGGAGCAACGGCGGTCCCTGGCGGGCGGCGACGATCTCCGGCGCCGGCGAGCAGGTGCTGATCACGGCGAAGGCGTACATGCCCTCGAGCTCGCGCACCGTGCGCTTGACCGCCGCCGTCAGATCGCCGCTCTCCTGCTCGAGGTAGGAGGAGATCAGGTTGACCACCACCTCGGTGTCCGTATCGGTGTCGAATCGCCAGCCGGCGGCCTGCAAGCGCTCCTTGACGTCGAGGAAGTTCTCGATGATGCCGTTGTGGATCAAGGCCACCCGGCGGCGGCTGTCGACCACCGGATGGGCGTTGCGCTCCGACGGCGGGCCGTGGGTCGCCCAGCGGGTGTGGCCCAGACCGTAGAGCCCGCTGATCGGCTGTTGCGCCAGCCGCGCGCGCAGGCGTTCGAGCTTGCCCTCGACCTTGGCGGTGCGCAGCTCGCCGTCGTCGACCACCACCACCCCGGCCGAGTCGTAGCCGCGGTATTCGAGCTTCGCCAGGCCGTCGAGCAGCAGCGGCACCACCTCGCGGTGGCCCAGATATCCGACGATGCCGCACATGGGTCCTCTCCTGTCTTGCGCGCCGGGATCCACCCCCGGCCGCCTGCCATCTCAGAACCTGCCGGTGACGCAGCCGTGGCGGCGGCAGGGCAAGACCGTGGCGCCGTCCCTCAATCCCGCCGCCGGCCCTTGCGCGCCCGCCAGTCGGGGATGTTGCGCTGGCGGGCGCGGCCGATGGCCAGGGCGTCGTCGGGCACGTCGTGGGTGATGGTCGAACCGGCGGCGGTCAGGGCTCGCTCGCCCACCCGCACCGGCGCCACCAGCATCGTGTCGCTGCCGATGAAGGCGTGATCGCCGATGGTCGTCCGGTGCTTCCTCTCGCCGTCGTAGTTGCACGTCACCACCCCGGCGCCGACGTTGACGCCGTCGCCGAGGGTGGCGTCGCCGAGATAGGTCAGGTGGGACGCCTTGCTGTTCTTGCCCACCCGGGTCTTCTTGACCTCGACGAAGTTGCCCACCCGGGCTTCCTCGAGCAGCACCGCCTGCGGGCGCAGGCGGGCGAAGGGGCCGACGGTGCAGCGGTCGCCGACCTCGGCCCCGTCGAGCACGCTGTAGGGGGCGACGACGACGCCGTCGCCGAGCACCGAGTCGCGCACCCAGGCCCCCTGGTGCAGCTCGCAGCCCTCGCCGACGGCGGTGCGGCCGAGGAGCGACGCGCCGGGGTGGATCACCGTATCCCGGCCGACCTCGACCCCGGGCTCGATGGCGGTACGCAACGGATCGAGGATCGTCACCCCTTCTTCCATCAGCCGCTCGCCGGCCCGGCGCAGGAGGACGCGGTGGGCGCGGGCGAGATCGCGGCGGTCGTTGATGCCCAAGGCCTCCTCGGCGTCGGCGAGCCGCAGCAGGGCGATGCGCCGGCCGTCGGCGGCGGCCAGGCCGAGGGCGTCGGTGAGGTAGAGCTCGCCCTGGGCATTGTCCGGCCGCAGGCGATCGAGGTAGGCGAAGACGTCGGGAGCCGGCAGGGCGTAGAGGCCGGCGTTGACGGTGCGGGTGGCGAGCTCGCCGGCACTGGCGTCCGCCGCCTCGACGATGCGCTGCAAGGTGGCGTCCTCACCGGCGATCACCCGCCCGAGCGAGCCCGCCTCGTCCGGCTCGGCGACCGCCATCGCGCCCCAGGCCCCGTCCGCCAGCGCCAGCAGCCGCTGCAAGCTGGCGGCGCGCACCAGGGGGACGTCGACCGACAGCACCAACAGGGTGGCGGCCGCCGGCAGATGGGGGGCGACCTGGGCCAGGGCGTGGCCGGTGCCACGCTGCTCGCCCTGCACCACCCAGTCGACGCCGGCGCCGACGCCGGCCGCCTCGACGTGCGCACGGATCGTTTCCGCGCCGTGGCCGACCACCATCAGGATGCGCTCGCAGCCACTCCGGCGGGCGAGCTCCAGCACCCGATCGACGAGCGGGCGACCGGCGATCTCGTGCAGCGGCTTGGGGCGCCGGGAGCGCATCCGTTTTCCCTTGCCCGCCGCCAGCACCACCGCGATGCGGGGCTTGTCCTCAGCCATGATTCTCTCCTCGCGGGAACGGCTGGCTCAGGAGGCTGCCGCCACCGGCCGCACCGCCGGCGCCAGGCGCGCCATCACCGCCCGGCGCAGCTTGTCGGGATCGTGGCGGATCAGCGGCTCGTCGGCCAGCAGGTCGGCCTCGACCACCGCCACCCCCCGCGCCGCCAGCGCCGCGCGGTCGACCTCCACCAGGCGTGAGCCGGCTTCGGCGTAGGACGCCAGCTGGGCGGCGGTGGGCCGGCGGGCGTTGACCAGCACCGTGTCGACCAGGCCCTCCCCGGCGTGCGCCGCCAGGGCCTCGAGGTGGTCCACCGCGTCCATGTCGTCGGTTTCCCCGGGCTGGGTCATGAGGTTCAGCACCAGCATCACCTCGGCGCGGCTGCGGCGGACGGCGCGGCGGATGGCCGGGATCAGCAGGTTGGGCAGGATCGAGGTGTAGAGCGAACCGGGTCCGAGGAGGATCAGGTCCGCCGCGGCGAGCGCCGCCACCGCCGGCGGAAAGGCCTCGGCGCCGGCGGGCGTCATCTCCAGCCGCACCAGCCGTTCGCCCGAGCGGCCGATCGCCGACTCGCCTTCGTAGATCCGGCCGGAGCGGCCGGCGGCGCGCAGGCGCACGTCGCAGAGGGTGGCCGGGAGGATGCGCCCGCGCACCGACAGGATCGACTCGGCGGTGAGGATCGCACGGTAGAAGTCGCCGGTCACCCGGGTCAGGGCGGTGAGGAAGAGGTTGCCGAAGGAATGGCCCGCCAGCCCCTCGCCCTCGGGGAAGCGATACTGGAAGAGCCGCGCCAGCAGATCTTCGTCGTCGGCCAGGGCGACCAGGCAGTTGCGCACGTCGCCGGGCGGCAGCACGCCGAGGTCGCGTCGCAAGCGGCCGGAGGAGCCGCCGTCGTCGGCGACGGTCACCACCGCCGTCAGCTCGCCGACGCGTTCGCCCACCTCGCGCTTGAGGCTGCGCAGCAGCACCGCCAGGCCGCTGCCGCCACCGACCACCACCACCGAGCACCGGTCCCGGGGCTTGCCCATCGCCTCAGACGCTCTTGACCGCCAGGAGCTCGGCGAGGGCGGCGGCGGAGGCCTCCTCCTGGCGCAGGGGCTCGAAGTCGGGATCGTGGTACGCGTGGACGCGGTTCTTGGGCTCGAGGCGGATGGCGACCGCGAGCTGGGCCAGGGCCTCTTCCGCCGAGCCCATGCGGGCGTGGATGGCGGCGGCGAGGTAGGCGAAGCGCTCGTCGTCCGCCGCCGCGCCGTCGCACAACGCCAGGGCCGCCTTCAGGTTGCCGCGGTTTTTCTCCACCACCGCCTGGAAGTACGCGTCCTCGTTTCGGACCGGCTTCGCCGTCTGCCGCCGGCAGATCGCGAGGTGCTGGCGGGCGCGGTCGCGGAGCTGGCGCGCGTCGCTCTCCTCGATCACCTGCTCGAGCAGCTTGGCCGCTTTGGCCCACTTCTTGTCGTAGATGAGCCCCAGCGCCTGCTCGTAGAGACCGACGGCCGGGTCGTCCGCCTCGCGGCGGGCAGCGCCTTCCACCAGCCCGAGCTCCTCGAGCTTACGCTGGACGGTCTCCGGGTCGGTGTGCAGCCGTTGGGCGAGCTCCTCGACGCTCTTGCTCTTGCCGTGACGCTTGAGATGTGCGATCTCGCTCTTCTGCCAGCGTTTCTCCATCCGAGGAATCACCTCTTGCGCAATTCGACCAGGATCTGCTTCGCCACGGATTTGAGCGTGTCGAAGACGCCCTTGCCGTCCGGAGCGACGGCCTCGAAGGTCGGTTCCCGCTTGTAGTTGAGAATGCGGTACATCTCGTCGACGGGCATGATGTTGGGCAGGTCGCGTTTGTTGAACTGGAGGGCGTAGGGCAAGGTCCGCAGCTCGAGCCCGTGCTCCCGCAGGTTGACCTCGAGGTTGCGGATCGATTCGATGTTCGACTCCATCCGCTCGCGCTGGCTGTCGGCGACGAAGACGACGCCGTCGGTGCCCTTCAAGATCAGCTTGCGGCTGGCGTCGTAGAACACCTGGCCGGGCACGGTATAGAGATGAAAGCGGGTGGTGAAGCCACGGATCGCACCGAGATCGAGGGGCAAGAAATCGAAGAAGAGGGTGCGGTCGGTCTCGGTCGCCAGCGAGATCATCTTGCCCTTCGCTTCGGGGGCGGTCTTATTGTAGATGTACTGCAGATTGGTGGTCTTGCCACCAAGCCCCGGACCGTAGTACACGATCTTGCAGTTGATCTCTTTGGCAGCGTAGTTGATGAAGGTCATGGTGCGTCGCTCGTTGCGCTGAGCGGTCGGGCCGCGCTGGTACTGCGCGGTCGGACCGCGATCCGGAATCCCTCTTCAATCCGCGAACGTTGCCGATCCCCGTCAATCGCTGAACAGTGCGTCGATGTCCTCGTCGGTGATCTCCGAGAACGGCGTCGCGACCCCGCCTTCGCCGCTCAGGCTGCTGGTCGCCTTCTGCTCCATGGCGGCGAAGATGCGCTCGAACTCGGTGCCGGCACGCTTGACCCGCAGGCGCACCAGGCCGAGAGACGAGCGATCGTCGAAGATCACCAGCAGGATGGCCCGCTTGGCGACGATCGAGATGTGGATGTGGTCGCGCTGCCCCTCGTGGAAGAGGACCGAGAACTCGCGCTCGCCGATCAGCTTCGCCAGACTGTCGGTGGCCGCCACGTTGCCCGCCGTCAGCGACGCCAGCGAGGTGCTGTCGAACTGGTCGGTCTCGCCCGCGGCGGCCATCTGCTGCCCGTTCTTGTCGATCAGGAAGACGGCTCTGGCGTTGGCGTCCTGCCGCAGCCGGAGCAGGACTTCTTCCAGACTCTGGATCTCTTCTTCGTAGAGCACAAAATCCATTTGAACGAGCTTCCTCTCGCGCGTAAGGGCAAGGTATAGCACAGCCGCATTCGACCGTCAAAAGGGGCCCGCGCCCCCCAGCCCTCCGCCCGGCGTGCCCGCGAGCGGCGAGCCGCGGCCGGCGGAGGAGGGAATTCTCCTCCATTCTGCCCCTCCCTGTCCATCCGCCGGCCGCGGCGGGCGCGGCGGGCGTTGCCGGCCGCCGCCGCAGGCCTTAGCATCACGGGGCCTGCGACCGGTGGACCCCGATGACGATGCCCCCGATCTGGCGCCAGCGCCTCGCCTACGCCCTGCCCCTCCTGCTGTGGGCCGCCGGGCTCGTCGCCGGCCCGTGGTCGGCGGCCGGCGGCGGGGCGCTCCAGCAACCCTGGCACCTCGTCGGCCTGGCGGCGGCGGGGGTGCTGGCGGCGCTCCACCGGCCGCTGGGGGAGGCGTCCTTGGGGCTGGGCACGGTGGTCC
>RFGL01000433.1 GCA_003697015.1 Acidobacteriota bacterium
CCGCCCGCCCGACCTCGCCGGCCGGGCCCTGACCTGGCTCGGCCGGCGGCTGCTGCGGGCCGGCCATGCCCGCCGCCGGCCGCCGGCGGACGACCCCCCGCCGAGCCGTTGACCGCCGATCTAAAGCCGTGCGCGTACTGATGATCGCCTACCACCTGCACAACGTCACCGCCGAGGGGCTGGTGAGCAGCAAGCTGGCGCGCATCCTGACCGACGCCGGCATGGCGGTGACCGCCGTCACCTCCGACCGGAACTGGCTCGAGGGCGAGGTCGTGCAGCCGGCGGAGGGACCGCTGGCCGGGATCACCATCCACCGCGTCGCGCCGCAGGTCGAGCGCCTGCCGCGCTGGTGGCGACGGCTCGCCGCCGGTGCCGGCCGCGGCCTGCTGCGCGACAAGCTCGCCGCCGTCCCCGCCCTGGTCTACGGCTGCTCGCCGGAGGAACGGGCCTGGGTGACGCCGGCGGTCGAGCGCACGGTCGAGCTGTGGGAGACCGGAGGCTTCGACCTCCTCCACAGCCGCCTCAACCCCCCCGCCGGCCACCTCGCCGCCCTGGCGGCCTGCCGCCGGCTGGGCGACGTGCCCTGGTGCGCCTACTTCAGCGACCCCTGGCCGCCCCACCGCTATCCGCCGCCCTACCGCTCGACCATCGGGCCGCTCCAGCGCCGCCGGCTCGACGCCCTCCTCGACCGCATCCTGGCGCGCGCCGATGCCCTGATCTTCCCCGCCGCCGCCCTGCGCGACCACCTGCTCGCCGGCCGGCGGCGGCGCTGGCGGGCCAAGACCACCGTCGCCCCCCACCTCAGGAACGTCTGGCAGGAGCCGCGGCCGCTGCCCGGCGGCGACCGGCTCAACCTGCGCCACGCCGGCTTCCTGATGAAGGAGCGCCGTCTCGAGCCGCTCTTCGACGCCATCCGCCGACTGCGGCGGCAGCGGCCCGAGCTCGCCGCCGCCCTGCGCCTGGAGCTCGCCGGGCGCTATCCGGGGAGCGCCCGGCCGGCGCCGCCGGCGGACCTCGAGACCTGCGTCGCCTTCCACCCCTTCCGCCGCCTGGAGGAGACCTGGGAGTGGCTGATGGGGGCGCACGTCCTGCTGTTGGTCGAGGCCGACATGGAGCGCGGCATCTTCTTCCCGTCCAAGCTCGCCGAGTACCTGGGGGCGGCGCGGCCGATCCTCGCCCTGAGCCCGGCGCGCGGGGTGGCGGCGGAGCTGCTGGCCGGCGGCGGCGGCCTGGTGGCGCCACCGGCGGACGCCGCCGCCATCGCCGCCGCCCTCGAACGGCTGCTCGAGGCCTGGCGCAAGGGCCGACTCGACGCGTTCCTCCCCACCGCCGAGCAGGTGCGGGCGGTGTCGCCGGCCCCCGTCGCCGCGCGCTACCGCGCCGCCTTCGCCGCCGCCGTCGCCGGCCGGAGGGGCGATTGATGCACACCGTCCTGGTCGTCCCCGACGGCGTCGGCATCCGCAACTTCCTCTGCACCGACTTCGTCGACCGGCTGCGCGAACGCGGCCCGGTGAGCGTCTGGCACGCCCTCGATCCCGCCACCGTCGGCGAGCACGGAGCGCACCTCGACCGCGGCGTGCGCTGGCGGCCCCTGCCCCGCTTCCGCGAGAGCCTGGGCGAGCGGGTGCTGCGCCAGGCCAAGGTCTTCGCCCAGCTCTACTGGCGCTACCGCGAGGACGCCGGCGACGTGCAGCTGGGCGTCCTGCGCCCCCGCGGGCGGCCGGCGGCGGTCGCCGTCAACCTCCTCGCCCGCCTGCTCGGCGCCCTGGCGGCTCGGCCCCGCGGTCTGAGCTGGCTGGAACGCCGGCACGCCGCCGCCTGCCGCCGGGCCCGCCACTTCCCCCGCTTCGCCGCCGAGCTGGCGGATCTGGGACCGGCGGACGTCGTCTTCTGCACCCACCAGCGCGCCAGCCGCGCGGTGCCGGCGCTGGCGGCGGCACGGGCGGCGGGGATCCCCACCGCCACCTTCATCTACTCGTGGGACAACCTGCCCAAGGGACGCATGGCGGTGCAGGCCGATCACTTCGCGGTGTGGAGCGAGGCGATGCGCGACGAGCTCCTCTCCTACTACCCGGAGGTCGACGCCGGCCGGGTCGACGTCACCGGCACGCCCCAATTCGAACCCTACTTCGACCCCGCCCTGCGCGCGCCGCGGCAGGAGGTCCTCGGCCGCCTCGGCCTCGATCCGGCGCGGCCGGTGATCTGCTACTCCGGCGACGACGTCCTCACCTCCCCCGACGATCCGACCTTCCTCGCCGATCTGGCGCAGGCGGTCGCCCGCCTGCCGGCGGCGGAGCGGCCGCAGATCCTCTTCCGCCGCTGCCCGGTGGACCGCTCGCGGCGCTACGACGAGGTGCTGGCCCGCCATCCGGAGATCGCGGTCTCGGACCCCGCCTGGCGCGCCGCCGCCGGCGACTGGACGGCGGTGGTGCCGACCCGCGAGGACGTCGCCCTGCTCGCCGGCATCGTCCACCACTGCGACCTGGTGGTCAACGTCGCCTCGACCATGGCCCTCGACTTCGCCATCCTCGACAAACCGGCGATCTGGATCGCCTACGACCCGCCGGGCCGCTCGCGGCCCCACCTCGACAACCTCTACCGCCTGCCCCACTTCCGCTGCGTCCACCGTCTCGAGCCCCTCTACTGGGCGCGCTCGAGGGAGCAGCTCGGCGACCTCGTCCGCCGCGCCCTGCGCCGGCCCGAAGAGCGCCGCGCGGCGCGGCGGGCGTGGGTGGCGGAGATCGCCCACCAGCCCCTCGACCAGGCCAGCCGGCGCCTCGCCGGAGCCCTCGCCGCCATCGCCGCCAGGAGGACGCCATGAGCCGGCGCCGGCCGCTCAAACTGGCGATCCTGCTGCCGGCGGTGCGCCATCCCACGATCCGCGGCGGCGGCCACCTCAACACCCTGCGCTTCGCCGAGCTGATGGCGCGGCACCGGCCGGTGGAGCTGGTGTCCTACGCCGTGCGCGAAGAGGGGGTGGCCTACCTGGAGGACTGTGAGGCGCGGCTGGTGGAGGAGGGATTCACCCTGCTCCTCACCTGGGGTCCGGACGTCGCCGGCCACGTCGCCCGCTTCCACCGCCGGCTGCCCCTGGTCTACTACCAGCAGTCGATGGATTGGGGCTTCGATCTGCCGGCGGACGTGCCGGTGATCTCGATGAGCCGCTACATGCTGGGCCATGCCCAGCGCACCTGGCCGGCGTCGCCCCAGCTCTATCTGCCCCAGGTGCTGCCGGCGAGCTGCCGCGACCGCGGCCTGGAGCGCGACGTCGACGTGCTGTGGGCGTCGCGCAAGCAGCCGGCCTACCTGCGCGACGTGCTGCTGCCGCGCCTCGAGCCCCACTGCCGGGTCGAGCGGCTGGAGCGCTTCGTGCCGCGGGAGGAGCTCCACGAGCTGTTCAACCGCAGCCGGGTCTACCTCTACGCCTTCGCCCCCATGCGCGCGCCGGCGGTGGCGGGGGGCTGGCGGCTGATGGAGGGGGTTTCGACCCAGAACCTGGAGGCCATGGCCTGCGGCTGCACCGTGGTCAGCGACCTGCGCGGCGGGCACTGCGACTTCATCGAGCCCGAGGTCCACGGCCACCGGCTGATGAGCCACTCCCCCGAGTGGGACGTCGAGCAGGTGCTGCGGGCGGTGCGCCGCCACCCCGAGCCGGGGCAGCGGGCCTACGCCGCGCGCCTGGTGGAGGACTACGGCGAAGCGCGTTTCCACCAGCGGGCGGCGGCCGCCGCCGACTTCCTCGAACGCTTCTTCGCCTTCGCCCGCCGGCACCCACCGGCGCCGGCGGCCTTCGGCCTGCCGCGGCCGATCTCCCCCCTCGAGGAGCGCTGGCAACGCTGGCGCGGCACCGTCCACCGCCTGCTGAGGCGGCGGCGACGATGAGCGCGGACGGCACTCCCCTGCCCCGCCTGATCGTGGTCGCCCACGCCGTCGCTCCCGGCCCGGGCGGCGCCGAGGCCGAGGTCAATGCCGTCCTGTTGCGCGCCCTCGCCGACCACTGGCCGGCGGGGGTGACGCTGATCTC
>RFGL01000434.1 GCA_003697015.1 Acidobacteriota bacterium
CTTGAAGACCGCGGTGATGGTCAGGCCGCGGCTGGCCCGCACGACGTGCTTCGGCTCGGCGCTGGAGAACTGGTCGTTGAGCAGCCAGTGCAAGAAGCGATGCCCCGGTGCCGGCTCGGCCACCAGCTTCACCGTGCGGCCCGGCTTGATCAGGGCGGTGGTCGCGCCGTCGGCGGTATTGAAGCGGTTGGCGCGGAAGCTCCCCAGGCCCTGGACGCGGAAGAAGATCCGCACCGCGATCACGCCGCCGCCGCCGTTCGCCTCCGCCGCGGCCAGCTCCGGCACCTCGATCTCGTCCGCCACCAGATCGAGCGGTGCGCCGCTCGCCTTGCGCGGCGCGCCGCACTTGTCGAAGCACCTCTGGTCGCACCTGTCCCGGTCTTCGTTGCAGCGGTCGATGCAGTCCGGATCCCCGGGCTCGACTTCGCGGCAGCGGTCGATGCAGGCGAGGTGGGAGTTCCGGCAACGGGCCAGGCAGTCGCCCAGGCAGTTGCGTCCTGCGGCGCGGCCGGCGGCGGGGAGCTCGCGGGCGAGGGAGCGGACCGCGGCCGCCGCCTGAAGACAGGCGTTGTCGCCGGCCGCCAGCTCGAGCAGGGCGTTCTTCACGCACTTGCATTCGACGTCGCTGACCTTGGTACAGGTCTGGCCGGCCGGGCAGGGGCTGCCGCCGCACTTGCCTCCTTTGGTGATCGAGCAGGCGCCGGCGGGCGAGCCGACGAGCCACAGGAGGGCGACGGCGGTCGCGAGGAGGAGCGGGGGCAAGAAGAGGGTTTTCCGATTCATGGCGATCTCCCTTCGGTCTGTTGATCGGTGCCGGCATCGGCCGGCGGCTCGTCGTCTTCGTGTCGCCAGGGTGCGGGCGATTTCACCTCCGCGGCGGCTGTTGCGGCGGGGCGTGGGTCCGGTACAATCCCGCCCGACTCAGAGAGACGGGGGAGCGGTCGGCCGCGCGTGGCGGCCGCGGACCGCTGGGCGGGCTTCGCGGCGCCTGTGGCGGAGCGCGCCGAGATGCATCGACAGGCGAGTACGCAGGAGAGTCGAGATGACGAAGCTCAGACGTCTAAAAGGATGGATTGTGGCCGCGGGAGCGGTGCTGGTCGCTCTCGGGCCGCTGGCGGCGGTCCTCGTCGCGCAGGCGGCGGAGCTGCCGCGGCATGCGGAGGTCTACCTCTGGAGCTCGGGCAGCCACGACGGCGACGCCGGCAAGGCCTCGAGCCGCCTGGTGGTCGAGGACGTGATCGCGGTGCCGGGCTCACCCTGGATCCAACTCCACTTCTCCGCCGCCGAGCTCGGGCGGCGGAGCTACCTGGAGATCCGTTCCCTGGCCGACGGCGCCAGCCAGCGCCTCGACGCCGCCGCCCTGCGGCAGTGGCAGAACCGCAGCGCCTACTTCAACGGCGACGCGGTCGAGGTGCGGCTCTACGCCGGGGCCGGAGATCGCGGGGTCAAGGTCGAGATCGAGCAGGTGGTGGTCGGCGAATGGGCCTTCGGCTCGAAGAGCATCTGCGGCGTCGACAACCGCGTCGCCTCGAGCGAGCCGCGGGTCGGCCGCATCGACCCGATCGGCTGCACCGGCTGGATCGTCAGCAACGGCAAGCTGCTGACCGCCGGCCACTGCCTGGCCGGCGGCTCGTCCAACGCCACCCTGTCGTTCAACGTACCGCCGTCCCTGCCCGACGGCACGGTGCAGTTCCCCGGGCCGGAGGATCAGTACTCGATCAATCAGAGCAGCTTCCAATTCGTCAACGGCGGGGTCGGCAACGACTGGGGCATCTTCAGCGTCTTCAACAACGCTCAGACCGGCCTGCAACCGATCCAGGCCCAGGGCTCCTTCGCCGTCCGCCAGGACCTCGGTCCGGCCAACATCCGCATCACCGGCTTCGGCGTCGACGACGGCACCACCAACCAGACCAACCAGACCCACGTCGGTCCCAATGCCGGCTCCTCCGGCACCACCATGCGCTATGCCACCGACACCACCGGCGGCAACTCGGGCAGCCCGGTGATCGACGAGGCGACCGGCGAGGCGGTGGGCATCCACACCCACGGCGGCTGCACCAGCAGCGGCGGCAACAACAGCGGCACCAGCTTCTTCAACAGCCAGCTGTGGGACGCCCTGGGGATCACCAACCCCGGGCCGGTGGTCGACTGCCCGGCGGGGGCGATCGACTTCGATCTCCTGCCCCTGACCTCGTACTCGAACCAGAACGCCTCCAACAACGTCACGGTGGAGGACGACGGCGACATCCTGCTGTTGACCGGCAACACCTGGGTGCGCTCGACCCAGAGCTTCACCATCACCCCCGACACGGTGATCGACTTCCTCTTCAGCTCCAGCTCCCAGGGCGAGATCCACGCCATCGGCTTCGATGAGGACGACACCTTGAACAACGCGCCGCGCCACTTCCAGTTCTGGGGCACCCAGAACTGGACCGGAACCGGCAAGATCGACCTGACGCCGAAGTACAGCGGCGCCGGCGAATTCCAGTCCTACACCGTGCCGGTCGGCCAGTCCTACACCGGCACCATGCGCCTGGTCTTCACCAACGACAAGGACTCGGGAACCCTCGACAACCAGGGCCGCTTCGCCTGCGTGGTGATCCGCGAAGAGGTCTCGGCCTGCGACGTGCGGGAGGACTTCGAGGCCGGGGCCGGGGGCTGGACCACCAGCGGCACCTGCACCACCGGAACCTTCGTCACCGGCACCCCGGACGCGGTGACGAACGGCGGCGTCACCACCCAGGTCGGCGGCGCCCAGAGCGGCGCCAACGCCCTCTTCACCCAGCCCAATACCGGCGGGGCCGGCACCGACGACGTCGACGGCGGCGAGTGCATCGCCACCTCGCCGACCTACAGCGTCAGCCAGGCCTCCAACGTCTCGATCTGGTACTTCCACGGCCAGCGCGATGCCGGCGACGACCCCGGGGGCGACTTCTTCGTCCTCGAGCGCTCGATCGACGGCGGCGCCTTCCAGGCCATGGTGTCGATCGGCGACGTGACCCGGAACGCCGCCTGGACCGAGGCCACCACCACCGTGCCGGCGGGCTCGACCATCCAATTCCGCGTCCGCGCCTCCGACGGTGCGGGCCCCGGCGATCTGGTCGAAGCCGGGGTCGACAACCTGACCATCTGCGCCCAGTAGGGGCACGTCCCCAGGCAGCCGGTGCGGCGTCCGCCGCACCGGCTGCTCGCCCGCTGCTAGGGGGCCGCCGGGGCGGCGGCGAAGCGCAGGCGTCGATCGAGCTGCCAGTGGAGCAGGCTCAGGCTGAGCACGCACTGCAGGCCGACGGTCGCCACCGACAGGTACCAGACGTGCTCGAGGCGGAAGCCGGGCTGACGGGCGAGCCAGAAGGCGGGGAGGACGAAGGTGGCGATGCGGGTGGTGGTGCTGGCCAGGGCGGGCCAGGTGTTGCCCATGCCCTGGAACATCCCCGAGCAGGTGAAGATCAGGCCGTTGGCGACGAAGTTCAGCGAGATGACGTAGATGAAGCCCGCCGCCACCCGCAGCACCTCGGGGTTGGAGGCGAAGGACGCCACCAGCCACTCGGGCTCCAGGCGGCAGAGCAGGGTGAGGAGGGCCATGATGGCGGCGTTCATCCAGGCGGCGGTGCGGAAGGTGGCCCGCACCCGCTCGGCGCTGCGGGCGCCGAAATTCTGCCCGGCGATCGCCGGGGTGGCGAAGGCCACCGCCATGGCCGGCAGGAAGATCGCCTGCATCACCCGGACGCCGACGCCGAAACCGGCCTGGGCGCTGGCGCCGAAGTCGGCGATGACGGCGTAGATCGCCGCCATGTAGACGAAGAGCAGAGCGAACTCGCCGCCGACCGGAAAGCCGATGCCGAGCACCTTCTTCCACACCGCCGGCCGCGGCCGCCAGAGGGCGGCGTCGAAGCGCACGTAGCGCTCCAGCTTGAGGAAGTAGACGCTCATCAGAACGACGCCGGCGGCGATCGAGATCAGGCTGGAGAGGGCGGCGCCCTTGACCCCCAAGGGCACGCCGGTGCCCCAGCCGGCGACCAGCACCGGGGTGAGCGCGACGTTGAGCAGCACGGTGACCATCTGCACCACCATCGTCGGCTTGACGATGCCGGTGCCCTGCAGCGCCGCCCCCTGGGCGGTGACCGTGAACTGCAGCGCCAGGCCGGGAATGAACCAGCGCAGGTAGGTGAGTCCGGCCTCGACGGTGGCGGCGTCGGCGCCGATGCTGCCCATGTAGTCGTCGGCCAGGGCATAACCGCCGGCGAGCACCGCCGCGCCGAGCACGGCGGCGAGCCCCACCGCTTGATTGAACGCCAGGTTGGCCTGCTGCCGATCCTTGCGCCCCACCGCGTGGGAGACCACCGCGATGGTGCCGACGTTGAGCATCTGCAACATGGCCAGGACCAGGAACATGGCGTTGCCCGCCGCGCTCACCCCCGCCAGCGCCGGCGCGCCGAGGCGCGAGACGAAGTAGAGGTCGACCAGGTAGTAGAGGGTCTGCACCAGCATGCCGACCGCGATCGGCACCGCCATGGCGACGATGTGTTTCGAGATCGGCCCGTGGGTGAGATCGCGCATCCTGCCTCCAGCGTCGTCGAGCGCCGGCGCACTATCTCACGAAGTCATCGCCGGTGCCAGGGGCGGCGCCGGCCGGCCGGGCGCTCGGGACCGAGCCCGGCGCCGGCGGGATTCGCGGGTGGGGGAGACAGACGGAAACCTGAGGCGGCTCCTCCTCGAGCTGGCGCGCCCTCATGCGGTACGACCGGCCCGCCGGCAGATCGCGGTCGAAACGCCTGGTGCCGCCCGGCCGGCGCAGCTCGATCGGCGAGCGGCCGGCGGCGTGGGCTCATCCGTCCTCGCCGGCCTCCTGGCGCTTGAGGTGGACGTCGACGCCGCCGAGGTTGATGGTGGCCTTCCCGCCGTCGGATGCGACGCGCAGCTCCACCAGGAGCGGCGTTTCGAGGTCGTCCTCCGCCAGCTCGAGGCGGATCGTTCGCCCGTCGACTTCCTGCCAGCGGCACTTGACGCTGTTGAAGGAGGCGATGCCGTCGTCGTAGACGGAGACGGTGACCAGCTGGCCGATCCCCCCGCGCCAGGTGCCGACGGCGGGGTGGCCGCCCAGCCCGCAGGCGAGCATCCCCAGGGCGAGCATCGCGGCGGTCAGCACGACGAGTCGGGTCGGGGCGTTGCGCCTTGCTGCGGATTCCATCGGCTGCTCCCGGTAGGGCCGGCGGCTCAAGGTTGGCCCGGAGCCCCGCCCCCGGCCTGCCGGCGGGCGGTGCGGGCGGCGTCGAGGTTGTCGCGTGCGCCGGGCAGGCCGGGGTCGAGCTCGAGGGCGCGTTCGAAGGCGCGCTCGGCCTGCTCGTAGAGCCCCAGGCGGTAGTAGACGCTGCCCAGGTTGTTGTGGGTGGCGGCGCGGCGCGGGTCGCGGGCGATCGCCTCTTCGAGGCTGCGCCGCGCCTCCTCGAGGTCGCCGAGGGCGTCGGCGGCCAAGCCCTGGTACTCCCACGCCTCGGTCAGCCGCTCGTCGATCGCCAGGGCGCGGCGCGCCTCCTCCAGGGCGCGCTCGATCTCCCCTGCGGCGTAGGCCAGGCGCACCAGGTAGAGGGAGGCCTGGGC
>RFGL01000435.1 GCA_003697015.1 Acidobacteriota bacterium
GCAGGGTCGCATGGCGTCGGTCCTCCTCGGTTGCCGCGCACCGGCGACGTCGGTGCGCGTCGTGACGGTGGTCGAAGACGTCTCTAGTCTACGACACCCCCAGCGGGAGGACGGCGGCGCCGAGGCGGCCGCGAGGAGGAGGGTCGGACGAAGGCGGGGCTTATCGGATACGCTAGGCCTTCCGCGATCGAGGAGAAGACGCTGCGTCGCCGCGAGGGACGGGGATCGGGGACCGCGCCGCAGCTCGACGCCCACACCCGTGCAGAAGGAGACCGCGAACGTGAGCAGCAAGCCTTTCAAGCTCCGGAGCTTCGCCCTCGCCGTCAGCCTGATCCTCGCCACCGCCTCGACGGCAGTGCCGGCGGCGACCCTGGTGGTGGCCAACAAAGCGGAGGCCACCGTCTCCCTGATCGACCTCGCCAGCGGCGAGGTCGTCGCCACCCTGCCCACCGGCGACGGGCCGCACGAGGCCGACGTCTCCCCCGACGGCCGCCGCGCCCTGATCACCAACTACGGCGTTCGTGGCAAGCCGGGCAACAGCCTCACCCTGATCGACCTGCCCGGCCTGCGGGTGGTGAAGACCATCACCCTCGAAGGCTACAGCCGGCCACACGGCGTCGAGTGGCTCGACGACCACCGCGCCGCCGTCACCGCCGAGGATCAGCGGGCGCTGCTGGTGGTCGACGTCGACAAGGGGGTGGTGGAGAAGGCGATCGACACCGCGCAGGAGGTCTCCCACATGGTCGCCCCCACCGCCGACGGCAAACGCGCCTTCGTCGCCAACATCGGCTCGGGCTCGGTGACCGCCGTCGACCTCGAGGCGGGCGAGCGGATCAAGAACGTCCCCACCGGCGACGGCGCCGAGGGCATCGCGGTGACCGGCGACCAGGTCTGGGTCACCAACCGCGCCGCCGACACCGTCACCGTCCTCGACGCCACCACCCTCGAGGTGCTGAAGACGATGGACTGCGAGGGATTCCCCATCCGCGCCGCCGCCACCCCCGACGGCGCCCACGTCCTGGTCACCCGCGCCCGCGCCGGCGACCTGGCGATCTTCAGCACCCAAAACCTCGGCGAGATGCGCCGGGTGGACCTGGGACTCAAGGTCGCCGACACCGAGAACCGCCTCTTCGGCGACCGTTTCGGCGACAGCTCGGTACCGATCGGCATCGTCGTCGCAAGCGACGGCAAACGCGCCTTCGTCGCCCACGCCAACGCCGACAAGATCACCGAGAACGAGATCCCCTCCGGCAAGCGCCTGCGCCTGCTGACCGCCGGCAAAGAACCCGACGGCATGGCCTACTCGCCCCTCGAGGTGAAGAAGGGAAACTGAGGGGCGTCCTGATCCTCAGCCCACCGGCGCGCGGTAGAGGCCGAGGGCGCGGAGGAGATTGGCGGCGACCCAGAGGGGTCCGACCAGGGTGTGGGTGAGGTTCTGGTGGAAGGCGGGGGCACGGCGCTCGAAGAGGTAGTGACCGGCGTATTGCAGAGCGACGCCGGCGGCGAGGAGGGGCCACAGCCAGAGGACGGGCAGGGCGCGGCCGGCGAGGTAGAGGGGGAGGAAGAGGAGGGCGATGCCGGCGGCGAGTCCGGCGTGCCACCAGAGGAGGTAGACCAACACCAGGACCGAGGCCAGGAGGACGCCGAGATCCAGGGTCGCGCCGCCGGGCAGGGTGGCGACGACGACGCGGGCGGCGAGGCCGAAGAGGGCGAGGGCGATCACCGGGATGCCGACAAAATGGGTGAGCTTGTTGCGCCGGTCGCGGTGGTGATCGGCATAGTCGGCGAAGTGACGCTCGAGTCGGCTCATGGCGGACCTCCTGCAGCGAGCATATCGCGGGCGAACCGCCCCATCCTCCGCCGTCTCATGGCCGCGGCCACCGCCGCCCGGAAATGAATTCCCGGGCTACCCGGGTGCGTCCCTGGCGGGACGACGGAGCCTCGGCGCACGCGACGTGCTTCCTAGCGCTCGGCGGCCTGCCGGAAGAGACGGGCGATGCGGGTGGTCTCGGGGAGGAAGGTGGTGAGCTCTTCCGGGCGCACGCGTTTGCCGGAACGGTAGACGATCAGCTCCTCGCCGGCGCCCTCGACCGACCAGCCCGCATGCTGGGCGAAGTAGCGCCGGATCGGCGGCTCGAAGAGGCGGCGGATGGCGCTCTCGTCGGCGCCCTTGAGGAGGTAGCGCTTGGAGAATTCCTCGCTCGATTCGAAGTCGATGTCCTGCATGCCGAAAAGCTCGCCGAGGCGGTGGAAGACGCTCTCCGGGCTCATGACGAAGGCGGGCAGCTCGACGCCGGGGAGGTGGAAGGCGGCGACGGTCTGCTGGTAGGTGGCGGAGTGCTGGCCGCCGCCGACGGTGTAGCGGTAGTCGAAGAGGGTGAGCTCGGCGTCGGCGTCGCGACGGCGGCAGACATGGCTGAACCTTCGCCCCCGGCCCTTCTGGAAGAGGGGCAGCTGAGCGAAGGCTTCGTCTTCGAGGCCGTCGTCGTCCGCGGCGTAGGACAGACCGAGCCGGATCGCCGCCTGGCTCATCGCCGCGCTGCGCTTGCCCTCCAGTCGCCGCCTGGTGACCGCGACGATCGCCACCAGCATCAGAATCGAGACGACGACGGCGATGGGGATGATGATCGACTCGTCCATGATCGTGGATCCCTCGACGCCAGGATATCCCATCGATCGGCCCCGCGACCCGTCGGGCCGGGATCGTTGCCACGATTTTGCCCCAAGCTCGTCCCGCCGGCGACGCATCGTCGCGCCAGGCTCGGCCCATGTCGATCCTCCCCCCACCTCCACGCCGCCCACCAGGCGATACCATCACCCGGCCGGACGAACGCGATCGGCCGGCGGAAGCGACGATTCCATCGATGGACAAACTCTCGATCGCCGGTCCCACCCGCCTCGCCGGGACGATCCGCGCCAGCGGCGCCAAGAACGCCGCCCTCCCCATCCTCGCCGCCACCCTGCTGGCGGAAGAGCCGGTGGTGCTCCACAACCTGCCGCGGGTTCGGGACATCCGCACCATGGACCGGCTGCTCTGCCACCTCGGGGCCAGCAGCGAGCTGCGCGACGACGGCGCCCTGGTGGTCCGCGGCTCGGCCGACGGCAACCCCGACGACGCCCCCTACGAGCTGGTCAAGACCATGCGCGCCAGCGCCCTGGTGCTGGGGCCGCTCCTCGCCCGCCGCGGCCACGCCCGCGTCTCCCTGCCCGGCGGCTGTGCCATCGGCGTGCGGCCGATCGACCAGCACCTGGCCGGCCTCGAAGCCCTGGGAGCGACGATCGAGCTCGAGCACGGCTACGTCACCGCCTCGGCGCGGGCGCTCCACGGCGCGCGCTTCCGCTTCGCCATGCCGACGGTGGGCGGCACCGAGAATCTGATGATGGCGGCGAGCCTGGCGCGGGGCACCACGGTGCTCGAGAACTGTGCCCGCGAGCCCGAGATCGTCGATCTGGCCCGGCTGCTCAACGCGATGGGAGCGCGCCTCGCCGGCGCCGGCGAGGAGACCATCGTCATCGAGGGGGTCGAGCGCCTGGGGGGGTGCGAGCATACGGTGATCGCCGACCGCATCGAGGTCGGCACCTACCTGATCGGCGCCGCCATCACCGGCGGCGACGTCACCGTCGAGCAGTGCAACCCTGCCGATCTGGCACCGCTCCTCGCCAAGCTGAGCGAAATCGGCGCATCGGTCGAGGTCGCGGCGGCCGATGCGACGACCGGCCGCGGCGGCCGCATCCGCGTCGCCGCCGGCGGGGGCCTGCGAGCGAGCGACGTCTCGACGGCGCCTCATCCGGGTTTCCCCACCGACCTCCAGGCCCAGTACCTGGCGCTGATGACCCAGGCCGAGGGGGTCGCGGCGGTCTGCGAGACGGTCTTCGAGAACCGCTTCCAGCACGTCCCGGAGCTCCTGCGCATGGGCGCCGACGTGCGCTGCGAGGGCCCCTGCGCCTACGTCCACGGGCCGACCCCGCTCTCCGGCAGCCACGTCATGGCCACCGACCTGCGCGCCTCGGCCTGCCTGGTGCTCGCCGCCCTGGTGGCGGAGGGGGAGACCGTCGTCGACCGTATCTACCACCTCGACCGCGGCTACGAGAACATGGAACTGAAATTGCAGAAGCTCGGGGCCCACGTGCGGCGCATCCATAGCTAGCTCCGGCATCCCGACGCGCACGCCGTGGACCGACGGTGGGCCGGCCACCGTCAGAACGGCCGTACGACGCCATGCTGGCAACGGGTTCTACCTGGGCTCTGGCCCTCGGGCTTCTGCTCACCACCGCCGACCCGCGGGTCACCCTGGTCGACGTGCAGCTGGCCCAGGATCCGGAGACCGCCCTCGCCGCCGTCGAGGAGACCCTGCGCCAGGACCCGGAGTCGGCCCGCGCCCTGGGTCTCGACTACCTGCGCGCCCATCTCCTGCTGCAGACCGGCCGCCGCCAGGAAGCCCTCGACGCCTTCGTCGCCGCCCTGAGCTCGGCCCCCTCCCTCAGCGCCTACAGCCGCCTGCGCCTGGCCCAGGCCCACTTCGAGCTCGGCCGGCCGCGGATGGCGGCCGGGCTGCTCTCCACCCTGCTCAGCTCGGGCCCGCCCCGCGGCCTGGTCGAACCCGCCATGGAGCTCTTCGAGCGCGCCTTGGCGCAGGGCGGCGACTGCCGGCTGCTCGGCGGCCTCGAGACCGGCCGCTTCCACGGCACCGCCCGACGACGCCTGCAGCTCGCCATCGCCGGCTGCGCCCTGCGTCGCGGCGAGCAGGAGCAGGCCGAACGGACCCTCTTCCAGATCCTCGACGACGAGCGGCGGGACGACGTGGCGCTGGCGGCGGCGCAGCGTCTGGCGGCGCTCAAGCCGATCGAGCGCAGCGCCCGCCAGCACATGCTGATCGGCCTCGCCTTCTACCACCAGCGCGACTTCGACGCCGCCATCCAGCACCTGGCGCGAACCGTCGCCCGCCTGCCCGAAAGTCAGGAGCTGTCCACCGACGAGGCCTTCGAGACCCGCTACGCCCTCGCCCGCAGCCACTTCTGGGAAGGTCGCTACACCGTCGCCGCGGCGGTCTTCGGCGCTCTCGCCGGCCGCACCCGGACGCCGGAGCTGCGCGCCCGCGTGCTCTACCAGCAAGGGCGCTGCTACGAGCTGGCCGACGACTGGCCGAAGGCGATCGAGAGCTATCGCCGCGCCCACCAGGCCGACGCCGCCGGCGAGTGGTCGGACTCGGCCTTGATGGCGCAGCTGCGCCTGCTGTGGCGCAGCGAGCGCGAAAGCGATGCGCAGGCGGTCTACCACACCCTGGCCCAGCGCCGGCGCAGCGCCGCCCAACGCCGGGCGCTGATCTTCTTCGCCAGCTCCGACCTGGTGCGCGGGCGCATCGACCGCGCCGGCGCCTGGCTGGCCAGCGCCGGCCGCCTCGGTCGCGGCGGCAAGGTCGAGCTGGCCTACTGGCAGGGGAGGCTGGCGGAGCTCGAGGGCGACGCCGCGCAGGCGGTGGGCCACTACCTGCGCGCGCTGCGCGAGAACGCCTACCATCCCTTCGCGCTGGCGGCGCGCGAGCGTCTCGACGGTCCGGCGCTCAAGCGCCGGGCGCTGGCCACCGGCCGCCAGCTGGCGGGCTCCCGGCGACTGGAGGACCTGGAAGGAGCCTGGCTGCTCCTCGGCGATCGCCACGAGGTCGGCCGCGGCGCGCGGCGCATCCTCGAGGCGCAGCTCCTGGCCGATGCCGCCGCCGCCCCCTACCTGCGGCTCAACCTCGAGCCCCCCGTCCGCTGGCCGTTGTGGCAGTCCCCCCTGCGCCAGCCCGAGGAGCAGCTGCTGGCCCTCGGCCTGTGGGACGAGGGCGCCTCGGTGGTGCTGCGTCACTTCCCCATGGCCGAGCCCACCCTGGCCTTTACCGGCAGCCTGCTGCTGGCCCGCGCCGGCGCCACCAAGCGCTCGCTCTACATCGCCGAGATCCTCAAGAAACGGGTGCCGGAGAAGGTCCCCACCCAGCTCCTGCCCGAGGCCTTCCGCCGCCTGCTCTACCCCTTCCGTTTCGGCTACCTGATCCTGCGCGAGGCCGAGCGCCGGGGGACGGACCCGTACCTGCTGGCGGCGATCATCCGCGAGGAGAGCCGCTTCGACCCGCACGCCGTCTCCGCCGCCGCCGCCCGCGGCCTGACCCAATTCGTCATGCCGACGGCGCAGCAGATCGCCTCGCGCATCGGCCTCGAGCTGCGCGGGCCGGAAGACCTCGAGCGGCCGGAGGTGGCGATCGCCCTCGGCGCCGCCTATCTGCACCAGCTGGGGGAGCAGTTCGCCGGCGATCGCGCCCAGGTCGTCGCCGCCTACAACGCCGGCGAGCCCCAGGCCGCCCTGTGGCGTCGCTACTGCTTCAGCGACGAGCCGGCGGAATACCTGAGCAAGGTCAGCTTCCGCGAGAGCCGCGGCTACCTGATCAAGGTGCTGACCAGTTGGGCCCACTACCGCGAGCTCTATGCCCATCAGGGCGCCGTCGCCGCCCTGCCGGGGGCGCCGTAGGAGCGCGGGGATGGCGCCGGCCTGACGCGAAGCCATGACCGGCAAAGTGCTGCTCGTCAGCTCGCCGATCGGCAACCTCGAGGACGTCAGCCCGCGGGCGCGGGCGGCCCTCGAGGCGGCCGACCTGGTGGCCTGCGAGGACACCCGTCGCAGCGGCCGCCTGCTCGCCCGCCTGGGGATCAAGAAGCGCCTGCTGTCGATGCACGACCACAACGAGCGGCGGCGCCTGCCGCAACTGCTCTCCGCCCTCGAGCAGGGACTGACGGTGGCGGTACTCGCCGACGCCGGCACGCCGCTGGTCTCCGACCCGGGCTACCTCCTGGTGCGGGAAGCGGTGGCGCGCGGCGTCGCGGTCGAGGCCGTGCCCGGACCGTCGGCGGTGCTGGCGGCGCTGGTGGTCTCCGGCCTGCCGCCCTACCCCTTCACCTTCGCCGGCTTCCCGCCGCCGAAGACCAGCAAGCGACGCGGCTTCTACCGCAGGCTGCGCGACCTCGACCACACCCTGGTGATCTTCGAGAGCCCCCACCGGCTGTTGGCCAGCCTCGGCGACGCCGTGACCGAGCTCGGCGACCGGCCGGCGGCGATCTGCCGCGAGCTGACCAAGCTGCACGAGGAAATCCTCCGCGGCCCCCTCGGCGAGCTGCGCCGCACGCTCGCCGAGCGGCCGTCGCTGAAGGGGGAGTTCGCCGTCGTCATCGGCGCCGGCGACGGACCCTGAGCCGACGAAAACGGCCGGCGCGGGGCCGGCCGTCGATCGTCCAGCGGGCGGGCGCCCCATCCTTCACATCAAGTCGAGAGCCTGCAGCGCGCGGCGGGCGATGCGCGCCGGCACCGCCACCTTGACGTCGACGTCCGGGCTCTCGACGCTCACCCGGAAGGAGCGCCCGTCCTTGCTCACCCGCACGTGCTCGCTGGCGGTCACCACCTCGACCAGCAGCCCGCTGGGGCAATCCTCCAGCGCCCGCACCGCCTCGACCAGGGCCGGCCGCCACGGCTCGAGCTCGGCGTGCACCGACGCCAGCTCCTGCTCCGGGATGAGCCGCGGGGCGACGAAGGCGGCGACGTCGAAGAGCAGCGCCGGCACCGGCAGCCAAAGGTGGACGCCCTCGGTGCGCTCGTGCACCTGCACGGTGACCGTGCCGGTGGCGGCGATGGTGGTGCCGACGACGACGAAGGGCAAGAGGGCGATCAGGGTGACGATGGCCAGGAAGCGCAGCCAGCGGCGGGCTGGGCGCGGCGGCCGGGGGGTGGTGGTGCTCATGAGGTACCTCGCTGCGGCCGGTGGAATTTAGCGCCTGTCGGACTCGTTCTGGTCGTCGATCCAGATCCGCA
Source organism: Acidobacteriota bacterium (assembly GCA_003697015.1). Taxonomy (GTDB): domain Bacteria; phylum Acidobacteriota; class Thermoanaerobaculia; order Multivoradales; family J023; genus J023. Next base: position 7,838 of record RFGL01000435.1, read on the forward strand.
CGGTCTGCTCGCCGTCGCGCACCGACACCAGGTTGCCCGGCCCATGGTCGGCCAGGGCGTGCAGGGCGGCGGAGATGTTGAGGGTGTTCTCCGGCCCCGAGAACAGGGCGTCGACCACCGCCAGCGGGAACTGGACGTCGACCTGGGTGGCGTCCGGGCCCTGGCTCTCGGTGGTCTTGATCAGCATGTAGTCGCCCTCTTTCCACACCCGCACGTGCTCGTCCTTGGTCTCGACCGTGACGTAGGTGGCATCGGGGGAGCTGCGCACCTGCTGCCACAGATCGCGCAGCTGCTGCCAGCTCATGTGCATCTCGTCGAGCTCGACCTCGACCTGATCATGGGCGTCGGCGATCACCTCCTGCGGGATCATCGCCGCCGCCGCCGCCAGCAGCGACAGGGGCAGGTTGACCGTCACCGTCTCGCCGTCGTCGCCGGCGAGCGGCTCGACCTTGACGTGAATCCAGCGCTCGGTCTGCGCCGTCGCCGGCAGGGCCAGAGCCAGCAGCAGAGCGAGCATCGTCGCCAGCACCGGGCCCAGACGGCGGCGGGAGGGGCGAAGCGTAACGTCGGAATGGGTCATCGGATGTCCTCCGTGGTTAGCGTTGTCGTCACCAAGAGAACGGCCGACCCCCCCGAGATGTTTCATCGCGGCGTACGGGCTGGCGTCCCAGGCCGGGTAGAGATGCGGCGCTCTACGGCGGGGAACAAGAACGGTGCGAAGAGGACGCCGCGGTTCGGCGCCGAGGCGGCTGGGGGCGTCAGGCGGGGACGGCGGTGGTCACCTGGCGCAGGGCGGCGAGGAGGTCGTCGACTTCGGCGGCGGTGTTGGTGGGGCCGAGGCTGATGCGGATGGAGGCGAGGGCTTCGTTGGGATCGAGGCCCATGGCGAGGAGGGTGGGGCTGGGCTGGGGGCGGCCGACGCTGCAGGCGGCGCCGGTGGAGACGGCGAAGCCGAGCTCGTCGAGCGCGAGCATCAGGCGGTGGCCCTGATGGCCGCGGAAGGCGACGTGGGTGGTGTGGGGCAGGCGCGGGGAGTCGGCGCAGTGGACGGTGGCGCCGTCGATCCGCGCCAAGCCGTCCTCCAGCCGGCGTTGCAGGGCGAGGAGCTTGCGGCGACGGTCGTCGAGCTCGTCGCGGGCCAGCCTGGCGGTCGCCCCCAGGCCGACGATCAGCGGCACGCTCTCGGTGGAGGAGCGACGGCCGCTCTCCTGCCCGCCGCCGAGCAGGAGGGGCTCGAAGGGGGCGCCGGGGCGCAGCCACAGGGCGGCGATGCCGACCGGGCCGTAGAACTTATGCCCCGCCAGGGTGAGGTAGTCGACCCCCAGCTCGCCGGCCGCTACCGGCACCTTGCCGGCCGCCTGCACCGCGTCGCAGAGGACGGGCACGCCCGCCGCCCGGCAGCGGGCGGCCACCTCGGCCACCGGCTGCAGGGTGCCGACCTCGTTGTTGGCCAGCATCAGGCAGACCAAGCGGGTGTCGTCGTCGAGGGCGGCGGCGACGGCGGCGGGATCGACCACCCCGTCCGCCCCGGGCTCGATCTCGCTCACCCGCATGCCGCGGTCGGCGAGGAAGCGGGCCGCGGCGCGCACCGACGGATGCTCGAGAATGGAGATCACCAGGTGCCCGCGGTAGTCGTGGCGCAGGCCGGTACCGAGGATGACGGCGTTGTTGGCTTCGGTACCCGAAGCGGTGAAGACGATCTCCTCGTCCCGGCCGCCGATCAGCTCGGCGACCTGGTGCCGCGCCTCTTCCACCGCCCGCCGCGCCGCCCGCCCGTGACGGTGGGCCGAGGACGGATTGGCCGGCCGCCCTTCCAACCACGGCCGCATGGCCTCAAGCACCCGCGGTTCGAGGGGGGTGGTGGCGTTGTGGTCGAAGTAGCCGTACACGCCGCCATTCTATGCCACGCGCCCGCGACGGGACCCGCGTGCGACCCCCCCTCAAGCGAGCCGCTCCCGAGCGCAGGACGCGAAGCGGCCACGGAGCATCCCATTCACCCGCGACCCCACCTGGCCCGAGACGGAACCGCATCCACCCGCACACTCTCGGGGCCTCTGAGCGGACGAGCACGGGAGCGGCGAGCGCCCCCCCCTCAAGCGAGCCGCGCGCCCGAGCGCAGGACGCGAAGTGCGCCGGCGGAGGTGACGATGGTCACGGCTGGGCGCCGACTCGTCCCAGCGGATTTGCTGCCGGCGAGCAGGGAGGCGTAGGATGGCGGCATGGGGTGGAACCACTGGGCGGGAGGAAAAAAACGGCTGCCGGGGCGCGCGGTGCTCGCTTTGGTGGTGATCGTCGCCTTGCTTCTTCCCGCCGCCGGCGGGGCGAAGAAGAAGGAGGAGCAACTCCAGCTGCCCGAAAAGTATCGGCAGTGGCTGGAGAGCGTCGAGAAGCTGATCACCAAGACCGAGCGCGAGCTCTTCCTCCAGCTGGAAAAGGACTATCAGCGCGATGCCTTCATCGAGGAGTTCTGGAAAGCGCGCGATCCCTACCCGCGGACCAGTCGCAACGAGTTCCGCGACGAGTTCATGCGGCGTACCGACCAGGCTACCGAGCTCTTCGGCGATCTGCGGGACGAACGCGCCCAGACCCTGCTGATCAACGGTCACCCCACCGCCCGCATCGAGGTGAGCTGCAGCGAGCTCTGGCCGATCGAGGTGTGGTTCTACGACAGCCGGGACTACCACGGCGGCGACGTCCTGCTGCTCTTCTACCAGCGCTGGGGCCAGGGCCCGTGGCGCCTCTGGCATCCCCTCGACGGCCTCGACGATCTGGCCATCAACGGGCGCACCACCTACGGCGACATCGACCTCCGGTGCACGGAGAGCGACGCCATCCTGGCGGCGATCGGCTACCTCACCAACCTCGGCGTGGCTGGCGTCGCCACCCTCCAGGCCCAGCTCAGTCGGCCGATCGAGCAACCGCGCGGCGAGTGGGTGGCGTCCTTCCAGGCCTACTCCACCGACCTGCCGGAGGGCGCCGAGCTCTTCGACGCCACCCTCATGGTCGGCTATCCGGGCCGCTACCAGAGCCGCACCATCGTCCAGGGGACGGTGGCGGTGCCGGTGGCCGGCGTCGCATCCGCCACCCTCGGCGACTTCCGCTCCTACAACCTGATCCTCACCGGCGAGGTGCTGAGCGGCGACGTCCTCTTCGACAGCTTCCGCATCAAGTACGACTTCCCGGCCGACGAGGTCGAGGACCGCGAGCACGACCTCGCCGGCAACGGCTCCCACGGCCCCATGCTGCCGTTGGTCTTCGAGCGCTACCTGCGCGGCGGCACCTACCGGCTGATCGTCAAAGTCGAAGACCTGGGCAGCGGCCGCGTGTTCCGCGAAGAGCGCACCATCGAGGTGCCGAAGCTCGACCAGGCGCCCGCCCCGCCGCCCCTCGACCCCGAGACCGCCCGCATCCTGGCCGAGGCCAACGCCGCGATCCGCAACGGCGAGACCACGGTGAAGATCGCCCCCTTGCAGGGCGAGTGGCAGACCGGCCTGGTGCGCATCGACGCCATGACCACCGGCGACGACATCGACAGGGTCTCCTTCGTCCTCGACGACGAAACCGTGCTGACCAAGCGCCGCCCGCCGTGGAACGTCGAGCTCGACCTCGGCGAGGTACCGCGGCCCCGTCTGCTGCGGGTGGTGGCCTTCAACGCGGCGGGCGAGGAGGTGGCAAGCGACGAGGTGATGCTCAACGCCGGCCGCCACCGCTTCGCCGTCCGCCTGGTCGAGCCCCAGCGCGGCAAACGCTACGCGCGCAGCCTGCGGGCCAAAGTCGACGTCAGCGTGCCGGAGGGCGAGGGGGTCGAGCGGGTCGAGCTCTACGTCAACGAGACCAAGGTGGCGACCCTCTACCAGCCGCCCTACGTGCAGCCGATCGTGCTGCCGGAAGACGAGCCCGTAGCCTACGTGCGGGCGGTGGCCTACACCCCCGACGGCAACTCCACCGACGATTGGGTCTTCGTCAACGCGCCGGGCAACCTCGACGAGCTCGACATCCAATACGTCGAGCTCTACGTCACCGTCCTCGGCGGCGACAAGCGGCCGGTCGACGACCTCCGGCCGGAGGACTTCCAGATCTTCGAGGACGGCGCACCGCAGACCATCGCCCGCTTCGAGCGGGTGCGCGACCTGCCGATCCACGCCGCCATCATGCTCGACGTCTCGGCGTCGATGGAAGAGCGCCTGGCCGACGCCCAGGCGGCGGCCCTGCGCTTCTTCGAGCAGACCGTCACCCCGCGCGACCGCGCCACCGTCGTCACCTTCAACGACCACCCCAACCTGACGGCGCGCTTCACCAACGACGTCACCGCGTTGGCGGCCGGTCTCGCCGGGCTCAAGGCCGAGCGCAGCACGGCGATCTGGGACAGCCTGATCTTCACCCTCTACTACTTCAACGGCATCAAAGGCCAACGCACCATCCTGCTGCTTTCCGACGGCCGCGACGAATCCAGCCGCTTCCCCTACGAAGACGCCCTCGAGTACGCCCGGCGGGCGGGGGTGACGATCTATGCCATCGGCCTCGACCTGCCGCGCTCCGCCCTCTCCGACCGGCGCAAGCTCAACAAATTGGCCGACGAGACCGGCGGCCGCGCTTTCTTCATCAAAGACGTCGCCGAGCTCGGCAGCATCTACGAGACCATCGAACGCGAGCTGCGCTCGCGCTACCTGATCACCTACCAGTCGACCAACACCTCGACCGCCAAGGATTTTCGCTTCATCGAAGTCAAGATGACGCGCGGGGGACTGGAAGCCAAGACCATGAGGGGGTACTATCCATAGCTCGGACGGCACCGATGACCGACCACCGCGACGCGATCCGCATCCCTCGACGGACGCCGGGCTCCCCGCTGGAGCAGGCCCCGGGAGGTCTCGCGCCGGCGGCCGGTCGACTCGCGGCGCTGGCGCTGCTGCTCGCTCTCGCCGCCCCCACCGTCGCCGCCTCGCCGGCGGCTGACGGCGAGGACGCGCCGCCCGCCACCGTCGCTGCCCTGCCGGTCGCCCCCCTGTCGCCCCAGCACGAGCGCTTCCTGCGCGACGTCGCGCCATTGATCACCGAGACCGAGCGCGAAGTCTTCCTCAGCCTCACGCAGCGCTACCAGCGCGAGCAGTTCATCCGCCGCTTCTGGCGGGTCCGCGACCCCTACCCCCAGACCGGCCGCAACGAGCTGCGCGAGTCCTGGGAGGCGCGTCTCCTGGCGGTGCGCGAGCGCTTCGAAGACGAGGACCTGAGCGCCGAGCGGCCGCGCCTGATGCTCGCCCTCGGGGTGCCGACGCGGGTATCGCAAATCCACTGCCCCGGGCTCCTGCGGCCGCTCGAGATCTGGACCTACGCCCAGGGCAGCGAGCGGGTGCGCGGCAGCTTCACCCTGATCTTCATCGGCTCCCAACCCGGCGGCCGCGGCCGCCATCGCCTGTGGTACCCGACCCAGGGGCTCGAGCCCCTGATCGCCCTCGGCGCCCGCACCTTCGGCTTCGACGAACGCCTCGTCGCGCGCGCCATCGACGACGGCTGCGCCCGCAGCCAGGAGATCCTCGCCGGCCTCTCCCAGGCCCTCGACCTGAGCTCCGTCGAGCACACCCTCTTCCCCAAGCCGCCGAGCGACGAGTGGGTGCTGAGCCTGCGCGCCCGCTCCACCGACATGCCGGAGGGCGCCGAGCCCCTCGCCGCCAGCCTCAGCCTGAGCTTCCCCGGCCGCCACCAGAACCGCACCGTCGTCCAGGGGCTGGTGACCGTGCCCCCGGGCGCCGCCGGGCTGGTGGCGCGGGGGGCGTACCAGGGCTACAGCTTCCTGCTCGACGGCGAGGTGCTGCGCGGTGGCGAGCTCTTCGAGCAGTTCCGCTACCGCTTCGACCTGCCCGCCACCCAGCTCGAGCCGCAGTCGGCGGCCGAGGGCATCCCGCTGATCGTTCAGCGCTACCTGCGGCCGGGGGACTACGAGCTGATCGTCAAGGTCGAGGACCTGGCCACCAAACGCATCTTCCGGCAGCAGCTGAGCATCGCCGTGCCGCGGGTCGAGCGCCGCCGGCCGATCCTGGCGGTGGCCGACGACGGCCGGGTGGTCACCGCCGCCGCCGCGACCTACGACCAGACCGCCGACGCCGCGCCGCCGGCGGGCGAGGAGGCGGTCGAGCTCACCACCCCCAAGCTGCTCGACCAGCGCCTGGCCGAGGCCAACGCCTCTATCGCCACCGGCGACCACAGCGTCAAGCTGATGCGACCGCCGAACGTGCTCACCGTCGGCCGGCTGCGGGTGCTGGCCCAGACCCGCGGCGAGGGCATCGCCGGGGTGGCCTTCGAGCTCGACGGCAAGCGCCTGCTGAAGAAGTCGCGACCGCCGTGGAGCGTCGAGCTCGACCTGGGGGACAAGCCGCGCCTCCACGACCTGCGAGCCGTCGCGCTCGACCAGCACGGCAACGTCCTCGCCGCCGACGAGATCGTCCTGAACGCCGGCCCCCACCGCTTCGGCGTACGCCTGATCGAGCCCCAGCCCGGCCGTCGCTACCGCTCGAGCGTACGGGTGCACGCCGAGGTCGAGGTGCCGGAAGGCGAACGGCTCGATCGCCTCGAGCTCTACTTGAACGAGACCCTGCTGGCGACCCTCTACCAGCCCCCCTTCGAGCAGCCCCTGATGCTGCGCGGCGGCCAGGAGCTGAGCTGGATCCGCGCCGCCGCCTACCTCAAGACCGGCGCCACCGCCGAGGACACGGTGTTCATCAACGCCCCCGACTTCGTCGACAACCTCGAGGTGCAGATGGTCGAGCTCTTCACCTCGGTGGTCGACAAGGGCAAGGGCTTCGTCGAGGGGCTGAGCGCCGACGACTTCGAGGTCTTCGAAGAAGGGGTCAGGCAGAAGGTCAGCCGCTTCGAGCTGGTGCGCGACCTGCCGATCTACGCCGGCATCGTACTCGATACGTCGCTGTCGATGGTCGAGGAGCTGCGGGCGGCGGAGAAGGCCGCCTACCGCTTCCTCGAAACCGTGCTGACGCCGCGCGATCGCGCCGCGATCATCACCTTCAACGACGCCCCCACCCTCCAGGTGCGCTTCACCGGCGACAAATCCATCCTCGCCGGCGGCTTGGCGGAGCTCACCGCCGAGGGCGAGACCGCGCTCTACGACACCATCATCTTCGCCCTCCACTACTTCAGCGGCCTGCGCGGCAAGCGGGCGATCGTCATCCTCACCGACGGCGAGGATTCGTCGAGCCACTACTCCTTCCAGGACGCCCTCGAATTCGCCCACCACACCGGCGTCGCCCTCTACGTCATCGCCCTCGACCTGCCCAGCCGCCAACTCGAGACCCGGATGCTGATGAACCGCCTGGCGCGGGAGACCGGCGGCGGCTTCTTCACCGTCGACAACTCCGCCCAGCTCGGCCGGGTCTACGACGCCATCCAGGAGGAGCTGCGCTCGCAATACCTCCTCGCCTACCAATCGAGCCACACCAAGGACGACGGCTTCCGCCGCGTCGAGGTCAAGCTCAAGCGCAAGGGCCTCACCGCCAAGACCATCAGCGGCTACTTCCCATGATGGGCTTGCGATTGTGCATTCGAATGCAAAAGTGCACAGATGCAGGCCTACGTCGAACGATCCCTGGAACCGGTGCTGCGGACGACGGCCGCCTGATCCCCCTCGAGGTCAAACTCTCCGCCACCCCCAACCCGCGCATGGCCCAGGGCATCCGCCGCCTGCGCGAGGACCTCGGCAGCCGCGCCGCCGGCGGCTACGCCGTCCACCCGGGCGACGTCGAGCTGCCCCTCGGAGACGGCGGCGTCGCCTTGCCGTTCGCTCGTCTCTGAGGCGGTATGCTCACCGTATGGCGAGGTCGTCCGCATCCGTCGTTCGCCCCCGCCGCCGGCGGCTCGGCGGCTGGGGGTTCGAAGGCGAGGAGATGGCGCCGCCGGCGGCGATGCTGGCGTGGCTCCAGGCGCGGCTGGGGACGCCGGCGGCGTGGCCGCGGCGGGCGGCGGGGGAGGTCGCCTCGGCGGCGGCGCGGCCGCTGCCGGAGCTCGGCTGCGCCGCGAGCGACGATCCCCACCAGCGCCTCGCCTACTCGCGCGGTCAGGGCTTCCCCGACCTGGTGCGATTGCGCAGCGGTACCGTCGCCACCCTGCCGGACGCCGTCGCCTGGCCGGCGTCGGAAGAGGAGCTGACGACGCTCCTGGCGCGCGCCGCCGCCGGCGGGGTGGTGGTGATCCCCTGGGGCGGCGGCACCTCGGTGACCGGCGGCGTCAACCCGCCGGCGGGGGAGCGGCCGGTGGTGAGCGTCGACCTCGGAGGGCTCGCGGGCTGCGAGCACGTCGACCCCACCTCGCGTCTCGCCACCTTCGGTGCCGGCAGCCGCGGGCCGCAGATCGAGGCCGCCCTCGCCCCCCACGGCCTGACCCTCGGCCACTTCCCCCAGAGCTTCGAGCTGTCGACCCTCGGCGGCTGGATCGCCACCCGCTCCTCGGGCCAGGAATCCCTCGGCTACGGCGGCATCGACTCGCTGGTCGCCGGCCTCGAGCTGGTGGCGCCGGGAGGACGGCTGAGCCTGGCGCCGCAGCCCGCCTCCGCCGCCGGCCCCGACCTGCGCCAGCTGATACTGGGCAGCGAGGGCCGGCTGGGGATCGTCACCCGCGCCACCGTGCGGGTACGGCCGCGACCGCCGGTCGAGCGGCTGGAGGCGGCGCTTCTGCCCGACTGGCAGCACGGCGCCGGCGGCGCCCGCGCCCTGGTGCAGGAGGGCGTGCCCCTGACCCTGCTGCGGCTCTCCGACGAGCCCGAGACCGAGGTCGCCCTGGCGGCCGGCCTGGCGCGGCCGGCCATCGCCCGGGTGGTGCGGGGTTATCTGCGCCTGCGCGGCATCCGCGGCACCGGCTGCCTGCTCCTGCTCGGCGCGGCCGGGGACCACGAGCGCGTCGACGGCGCCTTCGACCGCGCCCGCCGGCTGCTGCGCCGGCACGGCGCGGCGTGGCTCGGCGAGGGGCCGGGGCGCCACTGGCGGCGCGACCGCTTCCGTCATCCCTACCTGCGCGACGCCCTGCTCGATCGCGGCATCGCGACCGACACCCTGGAGACCGCCGCCCCCTGGTCGCGCCTCGACCACCTCTACGCCGCGGTGCGTGCCGCCCTCGCCGCCGAGCCCGCCGCCGGCGAGCGTCAGATCCCGGTGCTGTGCCACCTCTCCCACCCCTACCGCGACGGCGCCTCGCTCTACTTCACCTGGTTCTTTCGCTGCCCGCGCGATCCGCAGGCGGCGATCGCGCGCTGGGCGGCGATGAAGCGCCGCGCCACCGATGCCGTCCTCGCCGCCGGCGGCACCGTGAGCCACCACCACGGCGTCGGCAGCTTCCACGCCCCCTGGCTGGCGCGGGAGATCGGCGCCACCGGCCACGCCCTGCTGACCGCCGCCGCCCGGGTCCTCGACCCGGACGGCGTCGTCAACCCCCACGTCCTCCTCGATCCCGAAGACCGGCTCGCCGACTGATGACCGGTCGCCAGCCAACGGCAGTCGTCGAGTGCGGAGCGCAGCCTGCGATCCGCCGGGCCCGTCGCGCTGCGCGAGACCGGAACGCTCGACCGCGTCCGGCAGCGCGCATCGCGCGCCGATACGCTCCGCCGGCCCGCTACCCAAGCCGCCACGTCGCGCGCGCCGTCCGGAGAGCCGTCGATGTTTGATCCGGCTTGGCGCGACGCGGCGTTGGCGGCGCTCGACGAGCCCTTCGATCTGGTGATCCTCGGCGGCGGCATCACCGGCTGCGGGGTGCTGCTCGACGCCGCCCAACGCGGCCTGCGGGCGCTCCTGGTCGAACGCCACGACGTCGCCTCCGGGACCTCGTCGCGCTCCTCCAAGCTGATCCACGGCGGCCTGCGCTACCTGCGCAACCGCCAACTGCGCCTGACCCGCCAGTCGTGCCGTGAGCGCGACCGCATGCTCGCCCTCTCCCCCCATCTGGTCGAGCCCCTCGACTTCGTCTACCCCGCTTACCGCGACGAGCGGCCGCCGGGCTGGCAGGTGGAGCTCGGCCTGCGGCTCTACGACCGCCTGACCACCAGCCCCGGCCGCCGCCACGCCCGCCTCGACGAAGCTGAGATGGCGCGACTGGCGCCGGGCCTGCCGGCGGCGGGCCTCGGCCGCGCCCTGCGCTACGGCGACGCCCGCGCCGACGACGCCCGTCTGACCCTGGCGGTGGCCGCCACCGCCTGCGCCTACGGCGGCTACCTCCTCACCCGCGCCCGGGTCGAGGAGGGGATCCGCGACCTCGGCGGGCGCGTACGCGGGCTCGTCCTGCGCGACGAGGAAAGCGGCCGCAGCCATCGTCTCGAGGCGGCCCTCACGGTCAACGCCACCGGCGTCTGGGTCGACGAGGTGCGTCACCTCCTGGGGCTTGAGGGGCGCTACCTGCGTCCCCTGCGCGGCTCCCACCTGATCTTCGACCACCGCCGCCTGCCCCTCGCCGCAGCGGTCGCCCGGCCCTCCCCCGACGACGGCCGGCCGGTGTTCTTCGTCCCCCATCCGGAGGGCGTCCTCGCCGGCACCACCGACCGGGTCCACCGCGGCCCTCTCGACGACCCGCGGCCGGCGCCGCAGGAGGTCGACTACCTGCTGCGCGCCGCCGCCCATGCCTTCCCCGGCCAAAAGCCGCACCGGGCCGACGTGCGCGGCGCCTTCGCCGGCCTGCGGCCGGTGGTCGACGACGGCATCCGCGAGCCGTCGCGGGCCAGCCGCGAAGAGAAGGTGTGGCATGAGCGCGGCCTGCTGTCGGTGGCCGGCGGCAAGCTCACCACCTGGCGGGCGATGGCCGAGGAGGTGGTCGACGCCGCCCTCGAGCTGCTGCCGCCGGAACGCCGCCGTCGCGCCCGGCCCTGCGCCACCGCCGGCACCCCCCTCGCCGGCCTCGCTCCGCCCGACCTCGCCGGGCGTCTCGCCGCCCGCCACCGCCTGGCGCCGGCGGTCGCCGCGGCCATGGCGCGGCGGCTCGGCAGCCTGGCGTGGACCGCCTGCGAGCTGGCGGCGGACGAGCGCGAGCTGCGGCCGCTGGCGGAGGATCTCGACCTCTGCGCCGCCGAGGTGCGCGCCCACCTGCGCTACGGCGCTGCCCGCCGGCTCGACGACCTGCTGCTGCGCCGGGTGCGCATCGGCCTGTGGCAGCCGGCGCGCGCCGCCGAGCTGGCCCCCGCCCTGCGCCCGCTGCTCGACGCCGAGCTGGGCTGGGACGACGACCGCTACGACGCCGAATGCGAGCATCTGAACGGCGCTCTCGGTGGCTGGCAGCCGCCGGCGGCGGATGCCGGCGCGGACGGCGCACCGGCGGCGGACGATCCGCGCCGAGGCGATGCCATCCCGGACTGATCGCATGGCCGGAACCGGATCCACCACGGTATACGTCAATCCGCTGGCGGGCGGCGGGCGGGCGGGGCGCACATGGGCGCGGCTGGCGCCGCGCGAGCCGCGGCTCGACGGCGCCCGCGTCATCCTGGCGGCGGCGAGGGAGGACGCCCTGGCGGCGCTCGACCGGGCGCTCGCCGACCCGCGCCTGGAGCGGTTGGTGGCGGTGGGCGGCGACGGCACCGTCAACCTGATGGCCAACCGCCTGCTCGAGCGGCAGCGCGGCGACGTCGCCTTGGGCATCGTGCCCGCCGGCACCGGCAGCGACCTGGCACGCACCCTCCAGCTGCCGCGGCGACCGCGAGCCGCCCTGCGCCGCGCCCTCGACGGCCCGCCCCGGCCGCTCGACGCAATCGAGCTGCGGGCCGACGACGGCCGCCGGCGCATCGCCGTCAACGTCGCCTCCGCCGGCATGTCCGGCGCCGTCAACCTGGTGGTCAACGCCATCCCCGACCGCGGCCGCCTGACCTACCTGCGCGCCACCCTCGCTGCCCTCGCCCGCTACCGCCCGGTCCCCTGCGCCGTCGAAGTCGACGGCGCGCCGTTCTACGACGGCCCCTTCTTCGTCGTCGCCATCGCCAACGGCCGCTCCTTCGGCAAGGGCATGAAGGTGGCTCCCGACGCCCGGGTCGACGACGGCCTGGCCGACGTGGTGCTGATCCCGCCGGTCCCCCTCTGGACCCTGCCCTGGCGCCTGCCCCTCTTCCTCAGCGGCCGCCACGTCAAGCTGGCGCTGGTCAAGACCGCCCGCGCCCGCCGGGTGCGCCTCATCCCCCGCGCCCCC
>RFGL01000436.1 GCA_003697015.1 Acidobacteriota bacterium
CGTCGCCGGCAGCAGCTCGACCGGCCCCGGCCGGGTCGGAAGGCCGCCGACGGTGGACCATTCCAGCAGATGGGGATCGGGGGTGACGCCGATCTCGAGGTGGAGGGGCCGGCCGGGACGGATCGCGCGGCAGGCCGCCGTCGCCCCATCCCAGCGTACCAGCACCGCCGCCCCCTCCGGCGCGACCTCAGCGGGGGTGATGGTCAGCCCGCTGCCGGCGGCCGCCGGCAGCACGTAGAGCGACCAGCCGCGGGGCACGCTCCGCCACGCGTCGGCGGGCCAGGAGCCGGCGCGCCGGCGGTCGACCTCGTGGTCGGCTTCGGCGACCAACACCGGGTCCCCAAGAGCCCGCGCCACCGCCTGACGGGCGAGCCAGTAGGGTGCCTGCTGGCGGCTCGCCGGGTCGACCCGCGCCAGCACCTCGTCCGCCGCCGCCGCTTGGCCGCGCTCCACCAGGTAGTGGGCCTTGGCGATCAGGTAGGGCGCCCAGGCCCGGATGGCGTGCTCGCGGCTCAGCCGCTCGAGGCGTTCGGCCCGCACCCGGTCGCCGCCCAGGAGCGCCACCAAGGCGGCGTCCGGCGGCCCCAGCCGTTGGGTGGCGACCGCCAGCCGGGCGACGATGTTCGGTTCGAGGGGGAAGAGGCGTACCTCGCTCAGGGCGATCGCCCAGCGCAGCCAGCCGGCCATGGCGTCGTTGGTGCCGGCGCTCAGCAGGCCCGGCGGGTAGCGCGCCAGGGCGCGGTTGACCAGGGGGACGAATCGTTGCTCCGGCGGCGCCTCGGCGACCACCCGGGCGAAGCGGGTGCGGCTGTGGAAGACGTCCCCCAGGTCGAGCCGCCGTTCGCCGTCCTCCAGGCGGCGGGCGAGGGAGCGCTCGAGGCTGGCGAGATAGCGCTCGTGGCTGCGGCAGACCAGTTGGAAGCGCTTCTCGGCGGCGAAGGCGCTCAGCACCTGCAGCCAGGCGGAGGGCTGATCCGGCACGAGGGCGAACGCCTCCTCGGGATCGCCGGCGATCTTCAGCCAGGCGATGCCCAGGCGGGCGAAACTCTCCGGATCTTCGGCGAAGGTACGGCGCAGCAGCCGGCGGGCGAAGTCCTTGCGCGCCGGCGACAACACCGGCCACAGCTCGAGGTAGGCGGTGGCGAGAACGCGCCGCGGCTCGGCCTCGCGCGGCGCCGCCTCGACCGCCGCGAGCAGCGGCTGATGCCAGGCGTCGGCGTCGGTGAAGAGCCGCGGATCGCGGTCGAGGGACCACTCCAGGTAGGTGGTGGCGCCGACCAGCATGGCGGCCTGCCAGCTGTTGGGCTGCGCCGCCAGGCCCTCCCGGGCCAGGCTGCGGGCGGCGTCGAGGGCGCGTCGCCGGGCGTCGCCGGCGGCCTCGCGCTCCGCCGCCGGCAGCTCCGCCAGGGGCGGCGCGGCGAGCAGGTGGAAGACCAGGGCGCGGGCCGCTTCCAGGCGCGCGTGGTGGGGGGTGATCTCGCGCCGCAGGCGGCGCTCGACCGCCGGCGAAAGGGCGCCGGCGTCGGCCACCAGCGCCAGCAGCCGGTCGCGGTTGCCCTGCCAGCTGCGGTAGCCGTCGAACGCCGTCCAGGCGAGGACGGCACAGGCGGCGAGGACGGCGGGGCGGAGTAGGGCGGCGGGCATCGGCATGGCGCTCCCCGGCGGGGCTGCTCTATGGTATCGCAGGGCGCCGCCTGTGCCGGCGGGGCCAGAATTGATAGGGTCGAAGCGCCGTCGGGCGCCGCCGCGATCGGCGCGCGATCGGCAGCGTACGGAGCACCCCTTTCCCCGACCCTGAGGTAGCTACCCCGGCATGAAGGTCACCGAGCATCTGGAACGCGCTACGGAGCCCCTGATCAGCTTCGAGATCATCCCGCCCCTGCGCGGCGGCGACATCAAGAGTCTGATGGCCCTGATCGACGATCTGGTACTGCATCACCCACCGTTCATCGACATCACCAGCCACGCTGCGGAGGTGATCTACGAAGAGACCCCGGAGGGCATCCAGAAGCGCATCAAGCGCAAGCGTCCCGGCACCCTCGGGGTCTGTGCCCTGATCCAGAACAAGTACAACATCGACGCCGTACCCCACGTCCTCTGCCACGGCTTCAACCGCCAGGAGACCGAGGACTTCCTGATCGAGCTGCGCTACCTCGGCATCGACAACGTGCTGGCCATCCGCGGCGACGACCCCGGATTCAAGAAGCCCCTGGCACCGGGCAAGAGCGTCAACAACTACGCCCTCGACCTGATCGCCCAGATCGCCGCCATGAACCGCGGCGAATACCTCGAAGCGCTGCTCGACGCCCAGCCGTCGGACTTCTGCATCGGTACCTCGGGCTATCCCGAGAAGCACTTCGAGGCCCCCAATCTGCTCTTCGACATCCGGCGGGCGAAGGAGAAGATCGAGGCCGGCGCCTCCTACATCGTCACCCAGATGTTCTTCAACAACGAGCACTTCTTCAACTACGTCGACGCCTGCCGGGCGGAGGGCATCGAGGTGCCGATCATCCCCGGGCTCAAGGTGCTGACCTCGAAGCGTCAGCTGCACTCGATCCCGCGCACCTTCCATTGTGAGATCCCGCCGGCGCTGTCGGAGGAGGTGGAGCGGGCGAAGAACGCCGCCGAAGTGCGCGAGATCGGCGTCGAATGGGCCCGCCAGCAGGCGCAGGAGCTGCTCGACCGCGGGGTGCCGTCGCTGCACTTCTACGTCATGCAGAGCTCGCGGGCGATCAATCAGCTGCTCAAGCGGCTCAAGCGCTGAGGACGGCCGTGCCGCATGCCGTCAACCGGCGGCTGGCGGTCGCCCTCGCCGCCGCTCTCGCCGTCACCGCCGCCGCCGAACCGTCGCCGCGCGGCCTGCGCGCCGTGCTCGCGACC
>RFGL01000437.1 GCA_003697015.1 Acidobacteriota bacterium
CTGCACGTGGTCATCGACCTGGGCGACCCCCGCGCCAAGATCCTCCAGATCCGCCACCGCGGCCGCCAGCTCGAAGTCGAAGTCGGCATCCCGTAGGGCCACCCCCGCGCCCGAGCGGCCGGCCCGGTGGCCCCTACCCGCGGCCGGTGGCGTCGGCGAGGGCGGGCTCGGGGTGGGGCTCGAGGGCGGCGAGGACGGCCTCGACCTGGTCGAGGGCCCAGTCGAGCTCCTGGCGGGTGATGACCAGGGGTGGTGCGAGGCGGATGGTGTGCTCGTGGGTTTCTTTGCACAGCAGGCCGCGCTGCTCGAGGGCCTCGCAGACCCGGCGGGCGCCGCCGGCTTCGGGGTGGAGCTCGATGCCGATCCACAGGCCGCGGCCGCGGACTTCCTTGACCGCCGGCGCGCGCAGGGCGCGCAGGCGGTCGAGGGCGTAGGCCCCGAGCTCGGCGGAGCGCTCGCTCAGGCGCTCGTCGACCAGCACCTCGAGGGCGGCGCAGGCCACCGCCGCGGCGACCGGATTGCCGCCGTAGGTCGAGCCGTGGTCGCCGGGCTTGAACACCCCCATCACCGGATCGTCGGCGAGCACCGCCGACACCGGGTAGAGGCCGCCGGAGAGGGCCTTGCCGAGGATCAGGACGTCGGGGCGCACGTCCTCGTGCTGGCAGGCCAGGAGCTTGCCCGTCCGCCCCAGGCCGCTCTGGATCTCGTCGAGCATCAAGAGGGCGTTGTGGCGCTGGCAGATCTCGCGCAGCCGGCGCAGGAAGCCGTTCGGCGGCACGATGATGCCGCCTTCCCCCTGGATCGGCTCGGCCAGCACCGCCGCCACCCGCTCGTGCATCGCCGCCTCGACCGCGTCGGCGTCGCCGAAGGGCAGGAGGCGGAAGCCGGGGGCGAAGGGACCGAAGCCGCCGCGGGTCTGGGGGTCGGAGGAGAAACCGACGATGGTGGTGGTGCGGCCGTGGAAGTTGTGCTCGAAGACCAGGATCTCGGCCTCGCCGTCGGGTATCCCTTTGACCGTATAGGCCCACTTGCGGGCCATCTTGATCGCCGTCTCCACCGCCTCGGCACCGGTGTTCATCGGCAGCGCCTTGTCGTAGCCCATCAGCCGGCAGAGGCGGTCGTAGAATTCGGCCAGACGGTCGTTGCGGAAGGCGCGCGAGGTGAGGGCCAGGCGCTCCGACTGCTCCTTCAAGGCGGCGACGATGCGCGGGTGGCAATGGCCCTGGTTGACCGCCGAGTAGGCCGCCAACATGTCGAGGTACTTGCGTCCTTCGACGTCCCACACCCAAACCCCTTCGCCGCGGGTGAGCACCACGTCGAGGGGGTGGTAGTTGTGCGCTCCGCGGCGTTCTTCGAGGGCGATCAGCTCCTGGCTCGTCATCGTCAAGGCTCCCGGCGTTCGGTTGGCGATGGGCTGGTGGACGGCCTGAACGGCCGATGGTCTTCTTCTACCACAGCCGCCGCGACCGGCGGAAGGCCGCCCCGCGGAAGGCCGCCCCGCGGAAGGCCGCCCCGCGGCAGGCCGCCCCGCGGCAGGCCGCCCCGCGCCTCCGGGCGCGGTAGAGTGGAGGGCCTGGAGCATGGCCATGCCGTATCCGACGATCATCGCCGCCGGCGGCGGCTTGCAGGCGGTGGACGGGTGAGCGGCCTGGCGGCAACCCTGAGCGTCCTCTGCGCCGCGGTGCTGGGGGTGATGGTGGCGACGTGGTTGCTCAGCCTGCGGCTGCGCGACGCCAGCATCGTCGACGTGGCGTGGGGGCTGGGGTTTGTGCTGGTGGCGTGGATCGGCTTCTGGCTCGGCCCGCCGCCGTCGCCGCCGCGGCTTCTGCTCCTCGTCCTGGTGAGCGTCTGGGGCGGCCGTTTGGCGCTCTATATCGCGCGGCGCAACGCCGGCGCCGGGGAGGATTATCGCTACGCCGCCATGCGCCGCCGCCGCGGCGCCGCCTTCGGCTGGTGGAGCCTGGTCTTCGTCTTTCTGCTCCAGGGCCTCCTGATCCTGATCATCTCCCTGCCGCTGGCGGTCGCCCTGAGCAGCGCGGCGACGTCATGGCGGCCGGCCCACCTCGTCGGCTCGATCTTGTGGGGGGTGGGTTTCGTCTTCGAGGCCGCCGGCGACTACCAGCTGGCGCGGTTCAAGGCCGATCCGGCCAACCGCGGCCGGGTGATGCGCCGCGGCCTGTGGCGCTACACCCGCCACCCCAACTACTTCGGCGACGCCCTGGTGTGGTGGGGGTACTACGCCTTCGCCTGGGCCGTGCCGGGGGGCGCCTGGACGGTGATCTCGCCGCTCTTGATGACCTTCCTGCTGCTCAAGGTGTCCGGCGTCGCCCTGACCGAGCGCTCGATCGCCGAACGCCGCCCGGCCTACCGCGACTACGTCGCCACCACCAGCGCTTTCATCCCCTGGCCGCCGCGCCGCCGGTCGGACGGAGCGGATTCGACCTGAGCTCAGCGGCGCAGGCGGGCGACGGCGGCGGCGGCGAGGAGCACCGCCAGGGCGACGATCGCCGGGCCGCCGAGGGTGGGGATGGGCACCGCCGGCGCCATCAATCGGTCGCCGGCGTTGCCTCCGGCGCCGGCGCCGGAGGCACCGCCGGCACCGTCGCGCCGTCCCTGCGGCGTCCCGCCGACGGCGCCGTCCTTCCACATCCCGGCGATGCGCGAGATGACGTCGGTGGTGAGGGTGGCGACGTCGTTGGCCGGCTCGGGATCGTGCTCGACGAGAGCGCGCAGGGCGGCGGCGAGGACGATGCCGCCGCGGGTGGGCTGGGCGTCGAGCCGCGGCGTGAGGTCGGCGGTCAGACTGGCGCTGTGGCCGGGGGGCAGGGCGTCGAGGCGCCAGATGCCGCCGGCGTAGGTGCCGGCGGCGGGGGTGATGGCGTCGACGCCGACTTCCGCGATCACGCCGAGGTCGATCGCCAGGGCGATCTGCGACGCATCGCCGGGGCCGAGGTTCTCCACCGTCACGGTGTAGCGCAGGGGCGCGCCGACCACCGCCGCGGCGCTCGAGGCGTCGGCGCTCACCGCCAGGTCGGCGGCGACGCCGAGATCGTAGACGTAGGCCGCGCCGCCGTCGGCGGCGGCATCGTCGTCGAGCTGGGAGCCGATCACCGCCTTGCCGCCGCCGAGGGCGACCGCCTTGGCGAAGTGGTCGCCGGCCTCGACGTCGGCGGGGCTCAAGCGGGCGATCTCCTGCCAGCCGCCGTCTTCCGCGCGGCGGCCGAAGAGGTAGGCGATGCCGGCGCTCAGCTCGCCCTTGGTGCCGACCAGCAGGCGGCTGCCGGCGATGGCGACGCCGATGCCGAAGCCCGGCGACGGATTGTCGCCGGCCACCAGTTTCTGGCTCTGCGCCCACAGGCCGCTCATCGGGTCGCGCTCGAAGACGTAGGCCGCGCCGCTGGCGAAGCCGTTGCCCTCGTCCGACGGGGCGCCGATCAGGATGACGCCGCCGGAGATCGCCACCGCGGTGCCGAAGGCGTCGGCGGAATCGGTGTCGTCGCCGGCCAGGGTGGCGACCTGGCCCCAGGCGCCGGGGCCGCCGTGGTCGCGCTCGAAGACGTGGGCGACGCCGGCGTTGCCCGCCACCTTCGGCGCCCCCACCACCACCGTGCCGCCGGAGATCGCCACCGACCAACCGGCGGCGGCCTCGAGGGAGGCGTCCTCGGCCACCAGCTCGGCCACCTGGCGCCAGGGCTCCGCAGCATCCGGGTCGCGCCGGTAGACGTGGGCCGAGCCGGCGAAGGTGCCGCCGTCGTCGTCGTAGAAGGCCCCGAGGACCAGGGTGTCGCCGTCGATCGCCGCCGACCAGCCGACCCGGTCGTTGTCGTCCGAGCTCTCCGGCACCAGCTTCTGCACCTCCCGCCAGCGGCCGTCGTCGCCGCGCTCGAAGACGTAGGCCGAGCCGGTGGCCACCGGCTCGTCGATCGGCGCGCCGAGGACGATGACGTCGCCGGAGACGCCGAGGGCTTCGCCGAAGACGTCGCTGGCGTCGCCGTCCGACGCCACCAGCTTCTGCACCTGCTGATAGGCGTCGCCGGCGCGCTCGAAGACGTAGGCGGCGCCGGCGTTGGGCCCCGCCACCGCGGCGCCGGGGGCCCCGGCCACCAGCACCTCGCCGTCGATCGCCACCGCCCAGCCGAGCTGGTCGCCGCTGCCGGCGCCGGCGGCGAGCAGCTTGAGCGGCTCGGCGAGGGAGAGGGGCGGCGGCGCCGGCTTGGGCAGCCGGCCCGCTGCGGCGCCGGCGAGGAGGCCGCCTGCGGCCAGCAGCAGGGTCGCTCGCCACCGCGCTCGCGCGCTGGCCGAGCGCCGGACGGACTGGGGGTTGGTCGGCATGTCGGCTGGCATCTTACCCGATCCGCGCCGCCGGCTCCGACTCAGTCGGCCGGCGCCCTCGTCTCCGCGGCCAGGGCGAGGACCCGGCGTACTTTGCGGATCAACTTGCGCGGCGTGAAGGGCTTGCGCAGCAGCTGCTCGGGCGCCGGCGGCCGGTGGTTGTCGAAGAGCGCCCCCTCAGTGTAGCCCGACATGTAGAGCACCTTGAGCCCGGGTTGCCGGCGGCGCATCTCCTCGGCCAGCTCGAAGCCGCTCATCCCCGGCATCACCAGGTCGGTGAGCAGCAGATCGACGGCGGTCGGCTGCCGGCGCAGCAGCTGCAAGGCGCGCTGGGGATCCTCGGCCCGCAGCACCCGGTAGCCGCTGCTCTCGAGGCACTCGGCGACCAGGGAGCTGACCATCGCTTCGTCGTCGACCACCAGCACGGTGGCGCCACCGGCGTCGACGTCGACCTCGGGTCGCGGCGGCGGCGGCGGCGCGGCGCGACGGGCTGCGGCACGGGGAAAATCGAGATGGAAGGTGGTACCGCGACCGGGGGAGCTGGTGACCGCGATGCCGCCACCGCTCTGCTTGACGATGCCGTAGACCATGGCCAGCCCCAGGCCGGTGCCCTCGCCGCGCTTCTTGGTGGTGAAGAAGGGTTCGAAGATCCGTCCCCGGGTCTCGGCGTCCATGCCGACGCCGGTGTCGCGGACGGTCAGCCGGACGTAGGGTCCCGGCACCAGGTCGGGATCGTAGGCGAGGTCGGCGGGGCCGAGCTCGCGGCCTTCGGTCTTGAGGGTCAGGGTGCCGCCCCGGGGCATGGCGTCGCGGGCGTTGATCGCCAGATTGAGGACCACCTGCTCGAGCTGGCCGAGGTCGGCCTCGATGGTGGTGCTCCCCGGCTCGAGCTCGATCACCAGCTCGACGTCCTCGCGGATCAGGCGCCGCAGCATCCGCTCCATGTTGGTGACCACCTGGTTGAGCTCGACCGGCTCGGTCCTGAGGGGCTGGCGGCGGCCGAAGGCGAGGAGCTGCCGGGTGAGCTCGCCGGCGCGGCCGGAGGCGCGGACGATCTCCTCGGCGTAGCGGGCGAGGGGATCGCCCGGCGGCAGGCGGTCGCGCAGCAGCTCGCCGTAGGAGAGGATGGCGGTCAGGAGGTTGTTGAAGTCGTGGGCGATGCCCGCCGTCACCCGGCCGATGGCCTCCATCTTCTGGGCCTGGCGCAGCTGCGCCTCGAGATGGCGGCGCTCGCTGGTGTCGCGCATCACCACCACCCGGGCGGTGCCGCCTTTGTAGGGGATCGACCGGCCGCGCAATTCGACGGTGAAGGGGGTGCGGTCCTTCTTGTAGCAGGTGATCTCGTAGGGCTCGTCGTAGCCGGCCTGGTGGCGGTCGATCACCATCTGCTTCTGCGCCTTCGCCACCCGGCTGCCGATCGGCGCGCCGATGACCTCGTCGACGGTGAAGCCGAAGAGGCGGGCGAACTGCTCGTTGGCGTCGACGATCTTGCCGTCCTCGAAGACGCAGATGCCCTCGAAGGTGGCCTGCGCCAGCCGCCGGAAGCGCTCCTCGCTGTCGCGCAGGGTACGCTCCGCTTCCACCCGTTCGCGGATGTCGTGGTAGAGGGCGAAGACGCCGATCAGCTCCTGTTCCAGCATCAGCGGAATGCCGTAGATCTCGACGTCGACCAGCTCGCCGCCGGCGCGCTGGCGGCGGGTGGTGACGTAGACCGTCTCGCCGCCGCGAACCCGAGCGGTGATGCGGCGTGCATCCTCGTCGAACCGCGGTCCGCCGATCAGATCGTCGAGGTCGCGCCCGAGGATCGCCTCGCGGGAATAGCCGAAGAGGGATTCGAAGGCCGGATTGCAGGTCCTCACCCGGTGCTCCGGGTCGAGCAGCACCACCGCCAGGGGGGTGTGCTGGAGCAGGCCGTCGAGGAGGGTGGTGAGCTCGCGGATCTGGCGGGTGGCGTCGTCGCTGCCGGTTGCCGCCTGCCGCAGGCGGCGCAGGGCGGCCGGCAGGATGGCGACGAGGGGAAGGGCGAGGAGGGTGGCCGACGGTCCCGGCATGGCGGAGAACGATAAGGTTATTCGTCGAAATGCATTTTCATTCGGCGGGAGACGTTCCGATCGTCAGCTCGCGTTGGATCGGCGGCAGGCAACGCTGATCGTCGCAGGCCTGGTAGGTGAGGAGCAGCCGGGCGCTCTCCGCCGGCCGCATCTCGCCGGCGATCTCCACCGTGCCGTCCCAGACCGCCACCGGCCGTTCGGCAAAGGCCAGCTCGAGTCGCTTGGCGGGGGGGTAGCGGAGCGCTCGCAGCTCGCCCGCCGTCGCCTCGACGGTGGTGGGGATCAGGAAGTCGTCCGACGCCGGGTTGGCGTTGACGTGCCAGCCCGGCGCGACGCTCAGCCGTACCTTCAGCGGCCGCCAGCCGCCGTCGCCGGGATCGCCGAGCTGCGCCGTGGCGGTGACCAGGCCGGCGGCTTCGGCCTCGGGGCTGCCCGGGGCGGGGTGGGGCAACGCCGCCCGGCGTTGCGCCGCCGCCGCCGGACCGTGGTAGCGCGCCACGGCGAGGGCCAGGGTCTGGTAGGCGGCGGGAGCCTGCTCGACCTGGGGGGCGAAGGCCTTGAGAGCGGCTTCGGCCTGATCCCGCCAGCGCGCTTCGCCGGTGCGCTCGGCCAGGGCCAGGAGGTTCAAGGTCGCCACCGCGTTGGCCGACGGCACGGCGCCGTCGTGGAGCGGGCGCAGTTGGAAGAGGACGTCCGGGCGGGCGGCGGCGGTGACGAAGCCGCCGTCCGGGTGGCGCAGGCGCGCGATCTGCTCCTCGGTCAGGCTCACCGCCCGCTCCAGCCACGCCTTGTCGCCGGTCGCCCGGTGGAGGGCGAGGAGGCCGCGGACCAGGAAGGCGTAATCGTCGAGGTAGGCGTCGATCTTGGCCTTGCCGCCGCGCCAAGCGTGCTGCAACGGTCGGCCTTGAGGCCGCAGGTTGGCGAGCACGAAGCGCGCGGCCCGGGCCGCGTCGTCGACCATCGAACGGTCCTCCAGCAGGCGGCCGGCAGCGGCCATGCCGGCGATCGCCATGCCGTTCCAATCCGCCAGCACCTTGTCGTCGGTCAGCGGCCGCGGGCGCTGGTCGCGACGGGCGAGGAGGCGCCGGCGCAGGGGCTCGAGGCGCTCGACCAGCGCCGCCTCGTCGAGGCCCTGCTGCGCCGCCACCCGGGCCAGGGGCTGGGGCAGATGGAGGACGTACTCGTGCTGCTCGAAGGTCGGTTCTCCGTCGAAGCCGTAGATCGGCGCCAGGAAGGCGAAGTCGCGTTCCCCCAGGACCGCGCGCAGCTCCATTTCGGTCCACACGTAGAAGGCGCCCTCGCGGGCGTTGGTCTCGGCGTCGATGGCGCTCAAGAAGGCGCCTTCCGGGGAGCTCATCTCGCGGCGCAGGAAGGCCGCGGTCCGCCGCACCACCCGCGCGGCCTGGGGATCGTCCGCCAGGGCGTACCAGCGGGCGTAGACCTCGAGCAGGTGGCCGTTGTCGTAGAGCATCTTCTCGAAGTGGGGCACCAGCCAGCGCCGGTCGGTGGAGTAGCGGTGGAAGCCCCCTCCCAGCTGGTCGAAGATGCCGCCGCGGGCCATGCGATCGAGGGTCGTGGCCAGCATGGTGCGGGCCCCCTCGTCGCCGTCTTCGGCCAACGCCAGCAGCAAGAGGAGATTGGACGGGGTGGGGAATTTCGGCGCCGTGCCGAAGCCGCCCCAGGTGGCGTCGAAACGCCGTTCGAGGTCGTCGCGGGCGGCCTTGACCACCGCGGCGGGCGGCGGCGCGGCGGCCGGCCGGTCGCGTTCTTCGAGCACCTGGCGCAGGGCGTCGGTCAGGGCGTCGGCCTGCTTGTCGACGTCGGCGCGGCGCTCGACCCAGGCGTCGTGCAGGGCCCGGAGCAGGGTCTTGAATCCCGGCCGGCCGTCCCGATCCTCGGGCGGGAAGTAGGTGCCGGCGAAGAAGGGTTTGAGCTGCGGGGTGAGGAAGACCGAGTTGGGCCAGCCGCCGTGGCGGGTCAGCAGCTGGGTGGCGGTCATGTAGATCTCGTCGAGGTCGGGACGCTCCTCGCGGTCGACCTTGATCGGCACGAAGTAGCGGTTGATCAGCGCCGCCACCTCGGGGTTGGAGAAGGACTCGCGCTCCATCACGTGGCACCAGTAGCAGGTCGAGTAGCCGACCGAGAGGAAGATCGGCTTGTCCTCGGCCCGGGCCTTGGCCAGGGCTTCCTCACCCCAGGGATACCAGTCGACCGGGTTGTACTGGTGAAGCAGCAGGTAGGGGCTCGATTCCCCCGCCAGGCGGTTGGGCCTGGCACGGTGAGGCGCCGGCTCGGTGGTGCCCGCCTCCGCCGCCGGCGGCTCCTGCGGCGAGCCCGCCTCGCCGCCGGCCTGCGCCGCCCCCAGATGGCGGCCGGCGGTCCACGACAGGGCGGCGAGGATCGCCAGGGAGGCGAGAGCGAGGACGATCGTGCGACGCGGCATGGGCATGGTGGTCGCAGTCTACCAGCGCGCCGGCGGGCGCGGTTGACAGGCGGCCGCCCGGCCCGCTACGGTGCCCTTCGATGCGCGACGTCAACGCCCCCAGGCTGCGCCGGGTGGCCGTCTTCTGCGGCTCCAGCCCGGGCCGGGACGGCGCCTACCGCGCCGCCGCGGAGGCGCTCGGCAAGACCCTCGCCGAGCGCCGGCTGGGGCTGGTCTACGGCGGCGGCGACGTCGGCCTCATGGGCATCCTCGCCGACGCCGTGATGGCCGCCGGCGGCGAGGTGATCGGCGTCATTCCCCAGGCGCTCAAAGCGCGCGAGCTGGCCCATCTCGGCCTCACCCGGCTGGAGGTGGTCGACAGCATGCACAGCCGCAAGGAGCGCATGTACCAGCTGGCCGACGCCCTCATCGCCCTGCCCGGCGGCATCGGCACCTTCGAGGAGCTGCTCGAGAGCCTGACCTGGATCCAGCTGGGCCTCCACGCCAAGCCCTGCGGCGTGCTCAACGTCGGCGGCTACTACGACCCCCTCCTCGCCCAGCTCGAACGCGCCGTCGCCCACGGCTTCCTGCGCCCCGAGCACCGCGGCCTGCTGATCGCCGAACGCGACCCGGTCGTCCTCCTCGAGCGCTTCGCCGACTACCGCCCGCCGCAGATCCGCAAGTGGATCGACGAAGGGGAGACCTGAACCGCGCCCTCAGGCCCCCTCGGCGGCGGTGCGGACGGCGGCCAGGACGTCGTCCTCGCTCGGCCAGGGACGGCCGGTGAGCTTGGCGATCAAGCCGCCCCGGCGGGAGATCACGGTACGGCCGTCGACGCGGATCTCGAACTGACCGCGGCGGCCCTTCTCCAGCTCGACGGACCGGCCGAGGGCATCGCCGATGAGGGCAGCGAACCTCGCTGCCTTGGTCGCGGTGGTGGCTCAGGTCTGGCAGTGGACGATGCGGATGTCCATCGGGCGTCCTCCGGGGGTGGATGAGCGTGATCGGCTGAGACGGCGCTGCCGAGGCGTTCCGCCGTCCGCGCAATGCGGGAGAAGACTACAGCGCGCGGCACCCTCCTGCCAAGGCCGGCTACGGCCGCAGGCGTCGTCCTGTTATCGTGGCGCGGCAGAAAGGAGCGCGTCATGGAGCGACCGTTCGAGGTGCCGGCGGAGCTTTATCCCTTCCGCTCGCGCTGGCAGGTGGTCGGCGGCCTGCCGGTGCATTACGTCGACGAGGGGGAGGGGCCGCCGGTGCTCTTTCTGCACGGCAATCCGACCTGGAGTTTTCTCTACCGCGACGTGATCCGCGAGCTGCGGGGCAGCTGCCGCTCGATCGCCCTCGACTACCCGGGGATGGGGATGAGCGGCAAGCCGCGCCTTCACGGCCGGCCGGACTACGGGTTTACGCCGGAGGAGCACAGCCGGGTGGTGGAGGGCTTCGTCGAGGCCCTCGACCTGCACGATCTGACCTTGATGGTGCAGGACTGGGGCGGGCCGATCGGCCTGGCGGTGGCGGCGCGCCAGCGGCGGCGCGTCGCCCGCCTGGTGATCGCCAACACCTGGGGATGGCCGGCGGAGGAGCTCGACATGAAGATCTTCTCCTTTCTCCTCGGCCGATTCCCCGGCCCCCTGTTGATCCGCTACCGCAACTTCTTCGTCGAGACCGTCCTACCCCTCGGCGTCGAGAAAAAGGAGCGCCTCACCCCGGCGGTGATGGCCGCCTACCGCGCCCCCTACGCCGCGCCGGTCGATCGCCGGCCGACGGCGGTCTTCCCCCGCGCCATCGTCGCTTCACGGGCCTTTCTCGCCGACGTCGAGGCCGGCCTCGAGTCCCTGCGTCAGCTGCCGGCGGCGATCATCTGGGCGAAGAAGGACAAGGCTTTCCGCAAGCGCGAGCTCGAGCGCTGGCGCGCCCTCTTCCCCGCCGCCCCCCTGACCCTGATTCCCGATGCCGGCCATTACCTGCAGGAGGACGCCCCGCAGGCGATCGCCGCCGCCGTCCGGTCGTTCTTGGGCCTCCCCGGCTGAGCGCGCGGACAGAAGGACGGCATCCCGAAAAAGAGTGGCACCAGACGGGCGGGCCGATGACATCGTCGCTTGCTTGCGCTTCGCCCGACAGCGCATCGACCATCCCGTGTTGGCGGCATGATCCTCTGGATCGACGCCCAGCTCTCTCCTCATCTCGCGCCCTGGTTCAGCGACCGCTTCGGCCTCGAGGCCTTCTCGGCCCGGTGGCTCGGCCTGCGGGAGCCAAGGATCGCGAAATCACGGACCTTGAGTTGGCTGTCCCCGAAGGCGCAACCCGGGAGTTGCGCTATGATCTCCGCTCGAAGAGGAGCTCAGATGACCACTATCGCAGATAGAATCACCGTCGATCCCGAACAGTGCGGCGGACGCCCCTGTATTCGGGGCATGCGCATCCGCGTCGTCGACGTTCTCGACCTTCTGGCCAATGGTCTCGGCCATCAGCAGATCCTCGAGGAGCTGCCCGACCTGACTGCCGATGACATCGTCGCGTGCTTGCGCTTCGCCCGACAGCGCGTCGACCATCCCGTGCTGGCGGCATGATCCTCTGGATCGACGCCCAGCTCTCTCCCCATCTCGCGCCCTGGCTCAAAGAGCGCTTCCGCCTCGAGGCCTTCTCGGCCCGGTGAGCGCGCCGACTACGTACCCTGGGTCGAGGTCGAATGGATCGACCTCGACCGTCCGCCGTCGACCTCGACCGTCCGCCGTCGACGTACCCGCCTCTCGGATCCTGTACCGAAGAGCTTGCGTCCGATCGGCCGACTGGCTGCTAAACGACTGATTCGATTCGACTTGTGAAGAGGGTGGTACTTTTCCTGGTAGTACTTCTCCTGGTAGTGCAGGATTGGGGCGGGCCGATCCGCGCGCGCGGACAGAAGGGCGGCACCCGCCGGATCGCCCCCGACAGATCGGTCGCCGCCGCCATCCGACGGCCGAGAGAACGCGGCATCCACGGCCGCTAGAATCGCCGCCAGGAGACGATGGTGGCGACGCTCGTACAGGGTCGAACGCGGGGTGCTGCCGCCGCGGGGTGGTGGCTGGGCGGCTATGCCCTGGCGTTGGCGCTCCTGCCGCTGGCGCTGGGGCTGGCGGTGACCATGGACGACGGCTATTACTACCTGGAGATCGCCCGCAACGTCGCCGGGGGTAAGGGCTCGACCTTCGACGGCCTGCACCCGACCAACGGCTATCACCCCCTGTGGCTGCTCGCCCTGGTGCCGGCCGCCGCGGTCGCCGGCACCGCCGGCGGGACGCTCCTCGCCGCCGGACTGATGCAGGCGGCCTGTGCCGTCGCCGCGGCGCTTCTGGTCTACCGCCTGGCGCGGCGCTTCGTCGGCTGGCCCCTGGCCGCCCTGGCGGCGCTGTTGTGGATCGACCTCAGCCGCCCCCTGTGGCTGTCGGGGCTCGAGTTCTCCCTCGCCAGTCTCGCTGTGCTGGCGGCGGCCGACCTTCATCTGCGCCTGGCCGAAGAGCCGGGCGCCGGCCGGCGCTCCTACGCGGCGCTCGGGCTGCTCGCCGCGCTGGCCGCGCTCGCCCGTCTCGACCTGGCGCTGCTGGCGCCTCTGCTCGCCGTCGATCTGTGGCGCCGCCGTCGCGCCGCCGGCCGGCCGGCGACGGCGGCGTTCCTCGCCTTCGCCCTGCCGGTGACCCTGGCGGTGGGCGGCTACGCCGGGGTGAGCTATGCCCTCTTCGGCCATCCGACGCCGGTCAGCGCCGCGGTCAAGCGCGCCTGGTCCGCCGAGCTGCTGGCGGCCGATGCGGTGGCGCGCGAGCACGGCGTCGTCGCCGCCAAGGCGCGCCATCTGCTGCGACCCCTGGACGCCGGCCCCGGCCGCTGGCCGACCCGGGGCCTGGCTCTCGGCCTGCTGGCGACGAGCGGCTACCTGGCCGCCGGCCTGGCCCGCCGGCGTCGAGGGCTCGGTGACCTCGGCGGGCCGCTCCTGCCCTGGGCCCTCTTCGGCCTGCTCCACTACCTGATCTGCGGCCTGGTCTTCCACGGCCGGCTGTCGTTCGCCCCCTGGTACTTCATCGTCCAGCCCTGGCTCGGCGCGCTGCTCACCGCCCGCTTTCTGGGCTGGGCCGGAAGGCGTCTGCCGCCCTTCGCCCGCCGGCGCTCGGCGGCCTGGGGCCTGGGGCTGGTGCTGGGGCTGCTCGCCGTCCACGGCGCCCGCGGCGTGGTCGCGAGCTGGCGCAACGAACGCCGCGACGGGCCGCCGCCGCAGATCCTGGCGGCCCGCTGGCTGGCGCGGAACCTGCCGCCGGCGACGCGCCTGGGAGCGTGGAATGCCGGCGCCCTGGGCTTCTTCGCTCCGCAGCCGGTGGTCAACCTCGACGGCCTGGTCAACTCCTGGCGATTCTTCGACCACGACCGCCACCACCTGCCGGCCTACCTGCGGCGGGAGAAGGTCGCCTACCTGGTCGACGCCTTCGACGGCCGGCGGCTTCTCACCCACCTGCCCCGGGAGCTCGACTTCGTCGCCTGCCGGGATCTGCCGATCGCCGGCCGGCGTACCGCCGGCGACTGGCAGATCCGGCTCTGCGAGGTGCTGCCGCCGGCGCTTTCAGACGACGTCGAAGTCCCCCCCCTGCAGGGCCCAGCGGCGGGGGTCGGCGAGGCGCGCGAGGGGCAGGCCGGGAGCGAGGGGCACCAGGTGGACGGTGAAGGCGCGGCGCCGGCGCAGGAAACGGTGGCGGCGCAGGTGACGATCGAGGGGCGAGCCCACCGCCGCCAGGGCGCCGGCGGCGACGGCGCCGGCGGCGCGAGCGCGCCCGAGGAAGGCGGCGAGGAGGGCGTCGTGGACCCCAGCGTCACCGGCCGCGGCCCGCAGCTCGGCGATCAGGGCGTGGACCGTCGCGGCCTCGGACCGCGCCGGCTCGCCGCCGGTCAGGCGATAGGCCAGCAGGCCGGCGGGCTCGCCGTCGCGCCGCGCCAGGAGCATGCGGTAGGGATGGGTGGGGCACGCGGCGTAGCGCCAGACGAAGCGCTCGCCGCCGCCGGCGAGGGCGAAGAGGGGCTGTCGCCGGCAGCGCGCCTCGACGGCGTCGGCGGCCGGGGCGAGGGCGGGCTCGCCGGCGGCGACGTCGTCGACGGTGACGTCGGGGGCGGGCCGGCGGCCGGCGAGACGATCCCAGCCGCGGCCGAGGAATCGCAGGCGGCCGAGGGCCGGCCAGCCCAGGCGGCGGGCGAGGAGGAGCTCCGGCCGCAGGGGACGCCAGCGCCAGGCGAGGGGGAAGAGGGGCCGCCAGTCGAGAGCGGCGGTGCGCGAGCCCCACTGCTCGTTGGGCAGACCGAGGACGGCGGCGATGCCGGCCTCGCGGTAGGCCCGGTGGGCGGCGGTGACCACCGCCGTCAGCAGCCCTCGCCGGCGGTGGGCGGGGTCGGTCATGCCGTCGACCGCCACCATCACCTCGAGCTCGCGGCCGGGCAGGATCAGCCGGCCGGGGATGCCGGCGTACTGGCAGAGGGGGCGGTCCTCTTCGTCCACCGCCAGCCACACGTTGGCCACCGGCGACGGCAGGGAGTCGAGCTTCCAGCGCTGGTGTTCGGAGCTCGTCGGACGGCGGAAGGCGCGGGCGAAGAGCTCGGCCCGCGCCGCTCGGTCCGCCGGCCGCGCCGGCCGCACCCGAACGCCGTTCACGAGCGGGCCTCCAGCGCCAACCGGCGCCGCGCCCGCCGGCCGGCGAGGAAGGCCAGGGGATCGCTCAGGGCGAGGTAGCGCAAGCCGCGGAAGGGTGGGTCGGCCGGCGCGTCTCCCGGCGGGTGGAGCCGGCGGTAGGTCGCAGCCGGCAGCTGCCAAAAGACCTCCAACAAGCGGTCCCGGCGGTAGAGCCGCGCCATGTAGCGCCGCGTGCGCAGGCACCGCTCGAGGCTGCCGAGCTGGGAGCGGTAGGCGGCGAGGGCGGCGGCGAGCCCGCCGGCGCGCTCGCCGGCGGGGCACGCGAGGTTGATCACCGGCGGCGTCAGCGGCACCTGCACCGGATAGACCCTCAGGGCCGCTCGGTCGTCGTCGAGGGCGGCGGCGAGGGCCTGGGCCGCCCGCCGGTGCTCGGGGTGGAAGTCGATCGCCGACGGGGCATAGATCACCGCCGGTCGGAGCCGGCGGAGGAGCTCGGCGACCATCGCCGTCGCCTCCTCGCGCCGCCACTCGCCCTCCCGCAGGCCGCACCAGACGAGCCGTGCACCGAGGACGGCGGCCGCCGCCTCCGCCTCCTTGCGGCGGGTCTCGGCCATGGCTTCCGGCCCCAGCCCCAGGGCGCGCGAGCGCCGGCCGTCGCTCAGGCAGGCCACCACCACGCCGTCGCCGGCGGCGCGGTGGGCCAGGAGGGTTGCGCCGCAGCCGGCGACTTCGTCGTCGGGATGGGGCGCCACCACCAGCACCGTCCCCGCCGCCGGCGACCAGGGGGTGGCGCGCGGCCGCAGCAGACGACCGGCGGCGGCGAAGCCCAGCCCCCAGAGCTCGCGGCAGGTGGCTTGCAGGACGGCCCGCGCCCGCCGCCCGTGGCCCGTCATCTGCTCCTAGTCGCCGTCTCCGCCCTTCTTGTGGCGTTCGAACCACTCGAGGACGTGGGCGACCTTGGCGATCAGTTGGCTGGGGCGGTTGGCGATGCCGTGGGAGGCGCCGGGGACGCGCACCAGCACGGCGTCGACCCGGCGCAGCTTGAGCGCTTGATAGAACTGTTCCGATTCGGAGATCGGGGTGCGGTAGTCGACCTCGCCGGTCAGGATCATGGTCGGGGTCTTGACGTTGCCGGCCAGCGACAGGGGGGAGCGTTTCAGATAGTGCTCCGGATGGTCCCAGGGAAAGCCGGGGAACCAGTACTTGTAGAAAAAATTATACCCGTCGGCGGTGAGGACGAAGCTGTACCAGTTGATCACCGGCTTGGCTACCACCGCGGCGCGGAAGCGGTCGGTCTTGCCGACGATCCAGGCCGACAATACGCCGCCGCCGCTGCCGCCGGTAACGAAAAGGTTTTCGGCATCGACGTAGCCGCGGGCGATCACCGCATCGACGCCGGACATCAGATCGTCGTAGTCCTGCCCCGGGTAGTTGTGATGGATCAGGTTG
Organism: Acidobacteriota bacterium; assembly: GCA_003697015.1. Classification (GTDB taxonomy): domain Bacteria; phylum Acidobacteriota; class Thermoanaerobaculia; order Multivoradales; family J023; genus J023. Next base: position 15,899 of record RFGL01000437.1, read on the forward strand.
CCGAATTCCTCGCCGTAGCCGGTGCTGCCGCGGGGGTTGGCGTAGAAGACGACGTAGCCGGCGGCGGCGTAGAGCTGGATCTCGGCGGCGAAGCGATCGCCGTAGTCGGCGAAGGGGCCGCCGTGGATCTCGAGGATGAGGGGGTAGGTCCGCGTCGGGTCGAAGTCCGGCGGCTTGACGATCCAGCCCTGGATGCGGCGGCCGTCGAAGGACGACCCGTAGACGATCTCCTCCACCTCCCCCAGCTGCTGGTGGGCGAAGAGATCGTCGTTCAAGCGGGTCAGACGCCTTACCGCCTCGCCCCGGCGGCCGATGGCGACGTCCGCCGGATGGTCGGGGCGGGTGTGGGTGAAGGCGAAGCGGCCGTCGCCGGCGACGGAGAAGGAGCCGCTGGCGTAGGGCCGGCCGATCGAGGTGCCGCCGACGTCGCCGGCGAGGACGCTGACCTCGCCGGCGAGGGAGACGAAGGCGACCTTGGTGTTGCCGCGGTCGCTGAAGCGGAAGAAGAGCCCGTCGCCGGCGGCGCTCCACACGGGCTGCTCGACGTCGCGGTCGAGCCCGGCGGTCAACGCCCGGCGCTCGCTGCCGTCGCGCCGCATCAGCCACAGCCGCGTCACCTGGTAGCCCTGGTAGCGGTCGTCGAAGCCAGTGTAGGCGATGGTGCCGCCGTCGGGGGAGACCGCCGGGTCGGCGTCCGGGCCGCGGCGATCGGTCAACGGGGTCAAGGTGCCGTCGCCGATGGCGAGGGCGTAGATCTCCGTGTCGAGGGGCTCGTAGTCGGCGTCCGACCTGCGGTTGGCGGAGAGGATCAGGGTCGCGGCGTCGGCCCAGGCGAGGGGGCCGCGGTGGTCGTAGGGGCCGGAGGTCAGCTGCCGCGGGGTGCCGCCGTCGGCGGGCAGGACGAAGACCTGGCGGTGGCCGGGCTCGAGGTAGCCGGCGCCGTCGGCGCGGTAGATCAGCCCCTCGACGACGCGCGGCGGATCGGCCCAGCTGGCGCCCTCGGGCTTCTCCGGCAGCTCGACGAAGGGCTCGCTCTTCTCCGGCACCCGCATGGTGAAGGCCAGCCAGCGGCCGTCCGGCGACCAGCTGAGGTCGGCCGGCTCGCGGCGCAGTTGGGCGAGCTGGGCGTCGGCGCCGGAGTCGAGCCAGCGGACGTGGATCTGGCTCGGCCCATCGCCGTCGTCGCTCGCCACGTAGGCCAGGCGCGTGCCGTCGGGGGAGAAGCGCGGCGAGCCGTAACTGCCCTCCCCGGCGACCAGCGGCCGGTGGTCCGAGCCGTCGCTGCGCACGCTCCACAGGTGGGAGCGCCGGCGATCGCGCATCACGTCCATGAACACCCGCCGGTAGACCACCCGCTCCCCGTCCGGTGCGATCTGCGGATCGGCGGCGTACTCCAGATCGAATACCTCGCGCAGCTCAAAACGCTCGCCGCCGCGAGCCGGCAACGCCAGCAAGGCGAGGAAGACGACGAGGACCGGGGTTCGGAGGCGGATCATGTCGGCATTCTCCAGCGCCGGGGACGGGGTCCGGGGCGCACGGTTCACGGTTCGCCGTCGCGGGGGCTGCCGTCGTCGATGACGCCGCTCTCGTGCAGGGTGACGAGGGCGTCTTCGCAGCGCTCGAGACGCTGGCGCAGCTCCTGCACGGCCTCGATGCCGAAGCCGTAGACGTTGGCGGCTTGGTGATCGGGCGGCAGCTCGAGGGGGCGGCCGCGGGGCGGGCGGGATTCCGGCGGCGGGAAGACGCGGGCGAAGAAGGTCGCCGGCGCGATGCCCACCGCCTCCAGCACCGCCAGCACGTGACGGTATTTGAGGTCGATGTTCTGCGCCAGAAGCTGGGAGAGATAGCCGCGGCTGAATCCCGCCCGACTCTCGATCTGCCGCTGGGTCATGTCGGCGTCCTCGATCACGTCGCGCAGATGGCGCAGCACCCGGCGGGTTTCGGCATGGGGCTCGAGGGTCGGCATGGCGGCGGCTCCCGCGCCGCTCCCGGCGGCGCGCAGGGTCGGGCTCCGGTGCGGCCCAGCATAGCAGGGCGACGGAGGAGCCGGCCGGGGCGGCAGAGCGGGTCAGCAGCTTTCCCGTCCGCCGGCGAGGGTTTTCCCTGGCAGAGATCGACCGCAGATTGCGAAGTTTTTCCGCTTGTGCGCGTAATCCGCCGGCCGGTAGTCTTCCTTCGCAGACTGGGCATCCCCTCCTAGTCTCCTCTTACCCCCACTGGACCCTGCGTCCAGCTCGCGGCATCGGGCCCCCCCAACCCGATGCCGCATTCATTTTCACGAGCCCCCGTCCTCGCCGTCCTCTCCCAGTGCCAGGTGCAGGAAGACGTCCTCGAACGGCGTCGCCGCAGCCAGGCCGCTCTGCCGCCGCAGGGCGGCGGGGGAGCCCCGGGCGACGATCCTGCCCCGGCGCAGGATGACGAGGCCGTCGCAGACCCGCTCGACGAAGGCCATGACGTGGGAGGCGAGGACGATGGTGGTACCGGCCGCCGCCAGCGCCTTCAGACGCAGGCGCAGGCGCCGCATGTTGTCGGCGTCGAGGCCGTTCAGCGGCTCGTCGAGGAGCAGCAGGGGCGGCCGGCCGGCGAGGGCGGCGGCGAGAGCGAGCTTTTTGCGCATGCCGAGGGAGTAGCCCTGGATCAGCTGATCGGCCTGCGAGGCGAGGCCGAATTCGGCCAGCAGCTCTTGGCCTTCGCCGTCGCCGGCGCCCTTGATGGCGCAGACGAAGCGCATCAGCTCGGCGCCGGTCAGGCGTTCGTCGAGCAGCGGCTCCTCGGGCAGATAGCCGATCCGCCGCCGTGCCTCGAGGGCCTGGCGGCGGGCGTCGAAGCCGGCGACGCGGATGCTGCCGCCGTCGATCTCCACCAGGTGAAGAACGGCCTGGAAGAGGGTCGACTTGCCGGCGCCGTTGGCCCCCAGCACGCCGTGGATGCCGCCGTCGGCGGTGAGGCTGACGCGGTCGAGAGCGCGCACCTCGCCGTAGGCCTTCGACGCCTCCTCGACCTCCAGGGCCGGCGGCCGGCGGCGGCTCATCGGGCCGCCACCTCGGTGAAACGCAGCCGCCGGCTGGCGCGTCCGGCCATCGAGCCGGCGACGACGACGTAGCCGATCAACCAGAAGGGGAGGAGCTGGCGGTAGAGGATCATCAGGGCCGCGAAGGCGGCGGCGACGGCGGCGCCGAAGAGCAGGCCGAGGAGCGGTCGCTCGGCGACTTCGAAGGCGGCGAGGCCGACGACGGTGGCGATCACCCACGCCGCCAGCGCCAGCTCGAGGGCGAGGACGGCGAGCTCCGCAGCGCTCTCGGCCCGGACGCTCAAGGCGGCGGCGCCGCCGGCGGATGCGGGCAGGGCGAGCAGGCGGGCGAGCCACAGCTTGGCCTGCCAGCGGTCCTCCGGCGTCAGGCCGCTGGCGCGCTCGAGCCAGGCGAAGGGCAGCTGGTGGCGCAGCAGGAAGGGCACCAGGGCGACCGCGGCCAAGACGCCGGCCGCGGCGGCGAGGAGCGCCAGGCGGCTGCGCCAGTAGGGGGTGGCGGCGAGCTCCGGCAGGGCCGACGCCGCCGCCAGGTCGGCGGCCAATACGGCGCCGGCGGCGAGGTAGACGGCGGGGGAGAAGCGGCGCGTGACCAGGATCAGATCGCGTTCGACCTGCGCGCCGACCGGGCGCCCGAAGAGCCGGCTGACCCGGGCGAGGAGCCGGCGTAGCAGGCTCCCGCGCGGCCGGGGCGGGAGGTGGGCGGCGGCGCGGTCGCCGGGCTGCCAGCGGCGGTAGAGGGCGAGCGCCGTCAGGTAGGCGGCGGCGGTGGTGGCGAAGAGAGCGGCGGCGCCGCCGGCGCCCGGATGCCCGGCGTCGAGGCCGGCGGCCTGGCGCAGCAGCGCGTCGAGCTGGGCCGCCGGCGCCAACCAGGGGAGGAGAGGGAGCGCCGCCGCCGGCTGGCTGCGGCCGGCCGCCACCGCCAGAGCGAGGGCGGCGGCGAGGAGGAGGAGCGGCGCGGCGCGCAGCAGGCGCAGGTGAATCAGCATCAGGGTCGCGGCGAGAGCGACGGCGGTAAGGGCCAGGGCCACCGCCGCCAGGGTGAGCCCCCAGGCGGCGACGGCGGCGGCAGGCGGCAGGCCGCCGGGGCCCCGGCGGGCGATGAGGAGGAGCACCAGCAGGACAGCCGCGGCGGTGCGCCCGGCGTCGCTCCAGGCGGCGAGCGCGAGGGCGCGGAAGCGGGTACCGGCGGCGACCGGCAAGCCGTCGAGGAGAGCGCCGGCGCCGCGCCTCGGGTAGAGGCGCCCGACGCTCGCCGGCAGGGCGAGGGCGGTGAGAGCGAGGGCGAGGATCAGGGCCGCGGCAGAGGGCAGCGCGGACGGGGTCGAGAGGGCGCCGTCCGGCAGCAGGCGCAGGAGGGGCAGGTAGCGGTCGGCGATCCACAGCAGGCTGCCGCCGATCAGCGGCCCCAGCACCAGCAGGACGAAGGCGTTGTGGCGCAGGAAGCGCCGCCACGACAGCAGCCGGAAGCGCAGGACGAGGGCCAGGGCACGCATCTCAGCCGGCGCGCAGCAAGCCGTAGTAGAGGGCGAGGAGGACCGCCAGCAACCCGAGGAGAGGCGGTATCTCACGCCAGCGACCGGCGAGCAGGCGGATCGCCACCCAGGCGACGACGCCGCCGGCGATGCCGTTGGCGATGGAGTAGGTGAAGGGCATGAGGGCGATGGTCAGGAAGGCGGGCAGGGCCTCCTCGATCCGCGCCCAGGCGACCTCGGAGGTGGCTCGCATCATCACCGCCCCGACCACCACCAGGGCGGGGGCGGTGGCCACCGCCGGCACGGCGACGAAGAGCGGCGTCAGCACCAGGGAGAGGAGGAAGAGAACCGCCACGGTGATCGCGGTCAGGCCGCTGCGGCCCCCCTCCTCGATGCCGGTCGCCGACTCGACGTAGCTGGTGACGGTGCTGGTGCCGACCAGGGCGCCGACGGTGGTGCCCACGGCGTCGGCGGCGAAGGCGCGGTCGGCCTCGGGGAGCTCGCCGTCGCGGTCGAGGAAGCCCCCCAGACGGCCGACGCCGTAGAGGGTGCCGGCGGTGTCGAGGAGATCGACGAAGAGGAAGGCGAGGACGACGCCGAGCAGGGTGCCGGAGGCGAGCTGGCGCAGGTCGAGGGCGAAGAGGGTGGCGTCGGGCAGGGCGGGGCGGGCGAAGAGGGTCTCGGGCCAGGGGGCGACGCCGCCGGCCCAGGCCGCCAGGCTGACGGCGACGATGGCGATCAGGAGAGCCCCCTTGATCCGCCGCACCAGCAGGGTGGCGGCGAGCAGCAGGCCGGCGAGGGCGAGGAGGGTGCCCGGCGCGCGCAGGTCGCCGAGGCCGACCAGGGTGGCCGGGGCGTCGGCGATCAGACCGGCGTTCTGCAGGCCGATCATGGTCAGAAACAGGCCGATGCCGGCGGTGGTCGCCAGCTTGATGGCCGGCGGCAGGGCGCTGAGCAGTGCGCGGCGGGCGCCGGAGAGCGCCAGGCCGAGGAAGAGCAGGCCCTCGACGAAGACCGCGCCGAGAGCGGTCTGCCAGCTCACCCCCAGGCCGGCGACGACGCCGAAGGCGAAGTAGGCGTTGAGCCCCATGCCCGGGGCGAGGGCGAAGGGCAGGTTGGCCAGCAGCCCCATCGCCAGGCAGGCGATCGCCGAGGCGATGGCGGTGGCGCGGGCGACGTCGGCGGCGGGCATGCCGGCCTGGGCGAGGATCTGGGGGTTGACGAAGAGGATGTAGGCGAGGGTGAGAAAGGTCACCACCCCCGCCCGCACCTCGGTGGCGGCATCGGTGCCGCGGGCCCGCAGATCGAAGAGGCGGTCGAGCATCTCAGCCGCCCCCTCGCGCCGCCGGCGGACGCCTTCCCTCCTGACGGCAGGCGGGGTCGAGGTCGGCAACGTCGGGCATCGGCATGGGCTAGTGCTGGTGCCAGAAGGGGGTGTCGATCAGCGGCGTGGAGGCCTGGGCGAGGTCGCGCTCCGGGATCGGGCGCGCCTCGTAGGCCAGGCGTCCGGCCTCGACGGCGCGGGCGAAGGCCGCGGCCATGCGCTCCGGGTCGCCGGCTTCGGCGACGGCGGTGTTGAGCAGCACGGCGTCGAAGCCGAGCTCCATCGCCTCGGCGGCGTGGGATGGGCGACCGATGCCGGCGTCGACGATCAGGGTGACGTCGGGCAGGCGGTGGCGCAGGGCGGCGAGGGCGCGGGGGTTGAGCAGGCCCTGGCCGGAGCCGATCGGCGCCCCCCATGGCATCAGGACGCGGCAACCGCAGTCCACCAGGCGCTGGGCCAGCACCAGGTCCTCGGTGGTGTAGGGCAGCACCTCGAAGCCGTCGTCGACCAGCGCGCGGGCCGCCTCCACCAGGCCGAAGGGATCGGGCTGCAGGGTGTAGTCGTCGCCGATCACCTCGAGCTTGATCCAACGGGTGTCGAAGATCTCGCGCGCCATGTGGGCGGTGGTGATCGCCTCGCGGGCGGTGCGGCAGCCGGCGGTGTTGGGCAGCAGGCGGACGCCGAGGGAGCGGATCAAGCGCCAGAAATCTTCGCCGGCCCGTTCCCCCGGCGCCTGGCGGCGCAGGCCGACGGTGACCACCGAGGCGCCGGCGGCGCGTATCGCCCGCCGCATCACCTCCGGCGACGGATAGCGGGCGGTGCCGACCAGCAGCCGGCTGGCCAGCTCCTCACCGCCGATGGAAAACGCGCTCGACACGGCTGCCTCTTGCGGCCTCCCGCCCCGCCCCGGACGGGCCCCGCCGGCGGGGCGGGGAGGCGCCCCCTCAACCGCCCTGCATCGGTGCCACGACGTCGATCTCGTCGCCGTCGCGTAGCGGGTGGTGCTGGTGCTGGGCGCGGGGCACGAAGGTCTTGTTGACCGCGACCGCCAGGTGGCCGGCGGGATCGTAGGCCAGGCGACGCAGCAGGGAGGCGACCGACGCCGGGCCGGGCACCCTGGTCGGCTCGCCGTTGACCGTCAGATGGAGGACCTCGTTCATCGGCGCTATTGTGCCCCATCTTCGCGCTCGCCGTCGACCGCCTGGTAGATCGCCTCGAAGCCGGGCTCGGGAGCGCCGCCGGCGAGCAGGGAGGCCGCCAGGTGGACGAGCTGCGGGGCGATCAGGAAGCCGTGCCGGTAGAGGCCGTTGATGCTCAGGTAGCCGGGGCGGTAGCGCAGGCGCGGCAGGTTGTCGGGGTAGGCCGGCCGCAGGTCGGCGCGGCTCTCGACCACCGCCGCTTCGGCGAAGCCCGGATGGACGCTGTAGGCGGCGCTCAGCAGCTCGAGGGTCGAGCGCACGGTGATCGGCCGCCGGTCGTCGCTCTCGATCGCCGTCGCGCCGACGATCATCCGGCCGCCGGCGCGGGGGCAGAGGTAGATCGGAAAGCGCGGGTGCATCAAGCGCAGGGGGCGCCGCAGCTCGACGTCGGGGGCGTCGAGCACCAGCAGCTCGCCGCGGACCCCGCGCAGGCCGCGCTGCTGATGCCGGGCGCCGAAGCCGCGGCAGTCGACGGCGTGGTCGAAGCGCCGCTCCCCGCCGTCCGCCAGCCGCAGGCGGCCGGGTTCGACCCGCGCCACCGGCGTGCCTTCGTGCCAGGCGACGCCGGCGTCGCCGAGAGCGGCGGCGAGGGCGGCGAGCAGGAGGCGGTTGTCGACCTGGCCCTCCAGGGGGAAGTAGAGGCCGTGGCGGAAGCGCCCCGCGAGGGCCGGCTCGAGCTCGGCGATGCGTTCGGCTCCGGCGGTCACCACGGCGCCGTCGTCCGGCAGCGGTGCGCTGGCGAGCTTGGCCTGGAGACGGCGCTCGAGCAGCTCGAGGGCCCCGCGGTCGCGGGGGTGGGCGACCACCAGGGTGCCCGCCAGCTGCAGGTCGATGGCGGCGGGGAGGCGCTCGGCGAGCCGGCGCCAGCGGCGGCGGGAGGCGAGGCCGAGGCGGGTGATGAGGGGCTCGCTCTCCGCCAGCTCGAGGTAGGGCGCCAGCATGCCGGCGCCGGTGTAGGCGCAGGCGCGGGTGGCGGCGCGATCGTCGCGGTCGAAGAGGGTGACGGCGTGGCCCCGCGCGGCCAGCTCCAGGGCGAGGAGACGGCCGCACAGGCCGGCGCCGGCGATGCCCACCGTATCGCTCATCGGCGTGCTCAGGGGGGGCGTCCGCCTGCGGCGGGCGCTCCTGAAGGCGTCACGAGCCTACCACGCAGGGGCGGATCAGAAGGGCCGCAGGGCCGCCAGGGCCGCCGGCAGGCGGGGATCGGGTCGCCCGCTCCCCATCGAGCCGCGGCGGCTCTCCTCCGCCTCCCAGGCCTCGCGGCTGAGGGCGGCGAGCGGCTCGAGGCCCCGCTTGTCGAGCGCCCGGTTGAGCTCGCTCACCGGCCCTTCGAGCAGCGCGTCGAACCGCGCTTCCGCCGCCGCCAGCTGGTCCTCGAGGGCGGCCTTGTGCTGGAGTTGGGAGGCGGTCGGCCGGCCGTCGTAGCCGGTGATCGCGGCGTAGAGGTTGGCCAGCCGCTCGCGCAGCTCCTGGCGCCCGGCCAGGCGCCCGCCCTCGGTCACCGCCAGGGTGCCGGCGAAGGCCTCGAGGTCGGCGCCGAGGGAGGCCAGCCGCGGCCGCAGACGGCGGTCGTTGGCCGGCAGCTGCTGTGCCCGTTCACCGGTCTGCCGCCGCAGGTCGGCGACGCGGGCGGCGAGGAAGGTGAGGTCGGCCAGCCGGTGGTAGAGCGCGAGGGCGGTCTGCTGCTGCAGCCGGCGGTCCTCCGGCGGGTGTGGGTTGCGCGGGTCGGCGACGACCGAGATCTGCCCCTCGATCGTCGTCTTGCCCTTGATCAGGCGCACCGCATAGGTCCCCTCCGGCACCCGCGGGCCGACGAAGGCCGGCACCAGGGTGGTCGACGGCGGCAGCCTGGGGGGCTTCAGGCTCATCGGCCAGTCCACCCGGTTGAGCCCCTTGCGCTTGGTCCCCGGCACGGTGGCGACCTTCTCCCCCGCCGGGTCGTAGATCTCCACCTTGAGGTCGCCGAAGACGTGACGCCGCTTGAGGTGGTAGACGATGGTCGCCACCGCGCCGGGGTTGGCGCCGACGTATTCGTCGTCGCCGCTGAAGCTCTGCAGGCTGCTGGTCAGCATCTGCACCGCCGGCCGGGTGGGCAGCAGGGCGACGTCGGCCTCGAGGGTGGCGGCGCTCAGGTGGCGCAGCGGGGTGAGGTCGTCGATGACGTAGATGCCGCGGCCGTGGGTGGCGATGATCAGGTCGTGCTCGGTGGGGTGGATGGCGAGGTCGTGCACCGCCACCCGGGGAAGGTTGTGCTCGAAGCGGGCCCAGTTGCGGCCGCCGTCGAGGCTGACGAAGAGGCCGAATTCGGTGCCGAGGAAGAGCAGCTCGGGGTTGACCGGATCCTGGCGGATCACCCAGGCGTAGCCGTCGATCGCGTCGTTGGCCAGGGCGTGCCAGGTGCGGCCGAAGTCGTCGGTCCTGAAGACGTAGGTCGCCATGTCGCCGCTGCGGTGGCCGTCGAAGGTGACGAAGGCGGTGGCTTCGTCGTGGGGGCTGGCGTGGACCGACGACACCCAGGTGCCGGCGGGCACCCCGGGGACGCCGGCCACCCGATTGCTCCAGCTGGCGCCGCCGTCGCGGGTCAGCTGCAGGTTGCCGTCGTCGGTGCCGACCCAGATCACCTGCGGGTTCTTCGGCGACTCGCTGATCGAGTAGATGGTGGTGTTGTTTTCGGCGGTGGTGTTGTCGATCGTCAGGCCGCCGGAGAGGGCCTGGCGCTGGCGCTGGGGATCGTCGGTGGTGAGGTCGGGGGAGATGATCTCCCACGACTCGCCGCGGTCGCGCGAGCGGTGCAGGTACTGGGAGCCGAAGTAGATCGTCCCCGGCTGGGTGGGGGAGAGGTGGATCGGTGCGTTCCAGTTGAAGCGCAGCTCCTCCCGGCCGGCGGCGGGGTAGGGCTTGATGCTCTTGGTGGTCTTCAAACGGTTGTCGAATCGCTGCAGCTCGCCGCCCTGGTACTCGACGTAGAAGACGTCGGGGTCATGGGGGTCGGCGAAGGCCCAGAAGCCGTCGCCGAAGCCGATGTTCTCCCAATCCCGGTTCTCGATGCCGCCGGGGGAGCGCGACGGCCCTTTCCAGGTGCCGTTGTCCTGCAGGCCGCCGAAGACGTTGTAGGGCCAGCGCCGGTCGACGGCGACGCGGTAGAACTGGGAGATCGGCAGGGTCTTGACGTGGCGCCAGGTGGCGCTCCGATTCTCCGACACGTAGAGCCCGCCGTCGGTGCCGAGGAGCAGCTGGTGGGGGTTCTTCGGATTGATCCACAGGGCGTGGTGGTCGGGGTGGACGGAGAACGAGAAGCCGCCGCCGAGCAGGTTGCTCATGCTCTCGCCGCCGTCGGTCGAGACGGTGAGGAAGAGACCCGGCTTGTAGACCCGGTCGTGGTCGGTGGGGTCGACCACCAGCTCGCTGAAGTAGAAGGGCCGGGCGGTGACGTTGGGCGAGGCGTCGAGGGCGGTCCAGCTCTCCCCCAGGTCGTCGGAGCGGTAGAGGGCGGTCTTCGCCGCCTCCACCGTGGCGTAGACCACGCTCGGCCGCGACGGTGCCACCGCCACGGCGATGCGCCCCAGGTCGCCGGCGGGCAGGCCGCGCTCGAGGCGCTGCCAGTGCTCGCCGCCGTCGGTCGACCGGTAGAGGCCGCTGCCCGGGCCGCCGGAGGTGAAGAAGTCGGGATAGCGGCGGAACTGCCACATCGCGGCGTAGACCACGTCCGGTTCCTGCGGGTCGACGTCGAGGTCGGCGCAACCGGTGTCGGCGTCGACGTAGAGCACGTTGGTCCAGCTGCTGCCGCCGTCGGTGGTCTTGAAGACCCCGCGCTCGCCGCCGGCCGACCAGGCCGGGCCGGTAGCGCACACCCAGACCACGTCGCCGTCGGTCGGATGGACGCGGATCGCCGCCACGTGCTCGCTGCGCTCGAGACCGAGGTGCTGCCACGTGTCGCCGCCGTCGGTGCTCTTGTACACCCCGTCGCCCACCGACACGCTGTTTCGCACCCACGATTCGCCGGTTCCCACCCACACGACGTCGGGATTGGACGGGTCGACCTTGATGGCGCCGATCGATTGGGTGTGGTCGTCGAAGATCGGCTCGAAGGTGATCCCGGCGTCGCGCGACTTCCACACCCCGCCGGAGGCGGCGCCGACGTAGATCACCAGGGGATCGGTGGCCACCGCGTCGACGGCGGCGACGCGGCCGCTCATCACCGCCGGGCCGAGGGCGCGGGCGGCGAGGCCGCCGAAGGTGTTGGCGTCGATCGGGATCTCGGCGCTGGCGGCGACGGCGACGGCGGCGGCCAGGGCGAGGACGGAAGCGGTTCGGGTCACGGGGTGCATCGGATCTCCTCGCGGGTCGGGGTCGGCCGTCCGGAGACGCAGCTCTCCGGGCGGCCGCTCGGGTCAGGAAAGAGGCGCGGCTCGAGCCGCTCGTCGCCGCCGGCTCAGCCCTGCGGCTCGGGCGTCGGGTCCGGGTCCTCGACCGGCTTCTCCTCGACCGCCGGCATGGCGAAGTGCTCGTCGGGGATCTCCGGATTGAGCTCGATGTGCTCGAAGGTTACGGTGCTGACGTGATTGCCGTTGAAATGCTGCTCGATGGAGTGGGCCATCATCAGGTCGCCGACCTCTTTGTAGTCGCCGAGGACGGTGGTGACGTTGATCTCGTTGCCCTGGGCGGTCAGGACGCTGTCCTCGCGCAGCTCGAGGAAGTACTCGGCGTCGAGGTAGAGGGTCCTGGAGTCGCCCGCCGCATCGGTCACCCGGATCTTGTAGACCGGCGTGCCCTCCAGCTCGTCCTTGCCCAGCAGCTCGACCTCGAGGCCCTTCTCCCGCCAGTCGACCAGCGGTCCGTCGAAGTCGGCCTGGTCGATCGCCTGCTTGAGCTGATCCTCGGCCATCTTCTGCGGCGCGTCGCTGCCGGTCATCATCGGCATGACGTACCAGCCGGTTTCGCCGTCGTAGGCGTTGATCACCTTCGTGCCCTGGATGTCGAGCTCGAAGTGCATCTTCTTCGGGCGCTTGAGCTCCACCGTCAGCGGTCCCTCGAAGCCGCCTACGGGCGAGCGCAGGGTGCCGGTCATGCGCACGCTCTGGACCGCCTTGAGCGCCTCGCGCCCGCCGCGGGCCTCGAGGTTCTTGGCGATGACCTGCTCCAGGGTGAGCTCGTTTTCGGCCGCCGGCGGGCTCTGGGCGGTGGTGGTCTCGTCCGCCCCGGCGGTGGCGGCGAACGCCAGAGAGCTCGCCAACGGCAGGAGGAGAAGCGGAAGGAATCTGGCTTTCATGGTCGTCTCGCTCATGGGCTGTTTGGGTGTACGGGCGCGGCGGCGCCAGGCCGGCGGCGCCCGGCGCGAGTCTACCGCATGGGCGGCAGCGGGTGGCAACCTTCGGCCGCGCTCTCGGCGCGCCTCTCCGGCCGGATCGTGGCGGGACTTCGCCGGCGTTTCAATCGTCGGCCGGACCGCGGACGACGATCTTGCCGAAGTGCTCGCCGCCGGCCAGGTAGCGGAGTGCGTCGGGGGCCTCGTCGAAGGGGAAGACGCGGTCGATGACCGGCTCGAGCCGGTGGGCGTCGAAGGCGCGGCACATCGCCTCGCAACCTTCGCGGTGGCCGACCAGGATGCCCTGCAGGCGCACGTGCTGCATCAGGATCGGGATGATCGACAGCTCGCCGGCGACGCCGGCGAGCACGCCGATGACGCTGATGGTGCCGCCGAAGCGGATCGCCTGCAGGCTCTGCTCGAGGGTGCCGGCGCCGCCCACTTCGACCACGTGGTCGACGCCCCGACCGCCGGTCAGCCGGCGCGTCTCGACGCCCCACTGCGGCGTCCTGCGGTAGTTGATCGTGCGCCAGGCGCCGAGCTCCTTGGCGCGCTCCAGCTTGGCGTCGCTCTTGGAGGTGACGATCACCCGCGCGCCCAGCAGCAGGCCGATCTGCAGGGCGAAGATCGATACCCCGCCGGTGCCCTGTACGAGCACCGTATCGCCGGCGGTGACGCCGCCGTGGGTGACCAGGGCGCTCCAGGCGGTGAGGGCGGCGCAGGGCAGGGTGGCGGCGGCCTCGTAGGAGAGGTGCGGCGGCAAGGGAACGACGCCCTCCGCCGGCAGCAGGATGCGCTCGGCGAGGGTGCCGTCGAGGGGCCCGCCCAGGGTGTTGCGCAGGCGCTGGCGCGTCGGCGCGCCGGCCTGCCAGTAGGGGGCGAAGAGGGTCATCACCCGATCGCCGACCGCCACCGAGCTCACCCCGCCTCCCACCGCCACCACCTCGCCGGCGGCGTCCGAGCAGGGCACCAGCGGCAGCTTCTGCTTGGGGTTGTAGTGGCCGGTGACGGTCAGCAGGTCGCGGTAGTTGAGCGACGTCGCCCGCACCCGCACCACCACCTCGCCCGGCCCCGGGGTGGGGGCGGGGCGCTCGCTCAGCAGCAGATGGTCGAGGCCGAAGCCGTCGCGGATCTCGTAGGCCTTCATCGCGCGCTCCTTCCCGTGCGCGGCGATGCTAACCGGATCCGTCCTCCGCGTCCACCCCGGGCGGCCGGCCCGCGCGGGCCGGTCGCAACGGGGGCGCCGGGTGCCGTCCGAGCGGTTTTCGGGAACGGCCGCACAAACCCTTGCTTTCTCAAGCTGCCGCAGCGGGCCGAAAGCGGACAACTTTTTTTGTGCGTTCGGTACGACGTTGAATTCGCCGGTCTGGGTCCGTCCCCCCAAACGACCACGACGAAACGCCGGCGAGCGATGAGCCTGCGGGTCGTCGTGCGGGGGCAGGGACGCGGCCATGGGGGTCGCAGACCCGGGCCTCCGAGGGAGATGGATCATGTTCACGGACTTTCTGCAAGCGGTATTCACCTGGTGGGACGAGACGGCGCCGGCGAAGGCGCGGGCCGAGCTCGATCCCAACGGTTGAGGGGGGCGACGTGTCCGTGCCGGAAACGGCTCGGCGGAGGGCGCGCGGTGCCGGCGCGCCCTCTGCCGCGTCCATGGCGTCCGCCCTCGGCCCGAAGCTGATAGGCTCCATCGCCGGTCATTCCAAGCCAAGCGGGGACGCGAGGATGCCGAGGAAAACTGCAGATTACGGCACAACAGATTACGGCACGACGGGATCCATCGACAAGCTGCTGGTCCGCACCCGTACGGACCTGGGGCGGATCCTGGCGCGCTTTCGGGTACCGCCGGAAGACGCCGACGACCTGGTCCAGGACGTTCTGGTCCATTACCTGCACAAGCGGCGTCAGGTGCGCGATCCCGAACGCTGGCTCAAGGGGGCGCTGCGCAAGCAGTGCCAGATGTACTGGCGCAGCCGCCGCCGGCGCATCACCGTCGCCGTCGACGAGACCCTCCTCGAGCTGGTCGCCGAGCGCCGCGGACCCCGGCAAGAGCAACGTTTGTTGCGCCGGAACCTGTCGCGGCTGATCGACAGCCTGCAATGGCGCTGTCGCGAGATGTTGCGCCTGCGGTATCATCTGGGTTACGATCGAAAAGAGATCGCGGTGGCGATGGGTTATAAGCGATCGAGCATTGACAAAATCGCCCGCCGTTGCCTCGACGCCCTGGCCAGCCGCCTGATCGCCGCCAGCCACGGCCTGCCGACGCGCAAGGAAAGCTGACGTGACGAACCCCACCGAGCTCGTCGAGCGTCTCCTCGCCGGCAACGCTTCGCCGGCCGAGAGCCGCGGCGCGGTGCGCGCCCTGCTCCGCCACCTGCCGCCGGCGGCCGCGGCCGCCGACGCCCCCCCGCTGCCTGACGCCGCGCTCTACGATGCCGCGGTGGAACGGGCGGCGGCGGCCGCCCGCCGGGTCGAGCAGCAGCTCGCCGGCGAGGAGGCCCGGCTGCCGTCGCGCCTCGCCGAATTGGAGCGGCTGGTGCCGGCCCAGGGCTCGGACGACGGCGACCTGGTGCGCGTCGAGCAGCGGCTGGCACAGGATGCGCGCTACCACAGCTGGGCCCTGTGCCGGGAGCTGAGCCGCCTGTCGCTCGAAGCGACCTTCGACGACCCGTGGCGCGCCGTCGTCCTGGCGCGGATGGCGGTGGCGATCGCCGGCGCCCTGACGGCCGGGCCGGAGAGCGACGCCCTGCGCAACGACCTGCGAGCCCTGTGCTGGGGCCACCTGGGCAACGCCCAGCGGGTGGCCTCCGACCTGCGCGCCGCCGAGCGCGCCCTGGCGACGGCGCAGGAGCTGCTGGCGCGGGGTACCGGCGATCCTCTCGTCCGCTGCCAGCTGCTCGGTTTCGAGATCTCCCTCAGGAGCGATCAGTCACGATTCGACGAGGCCCTGGCCCTGTGCCGGCGCGCCGTCCACCTGGCGAGGCGGCTGGGGGACGCCCACCTGGAGGGCCGGCTGCTGAGCCAGCAGGCCACCCTCTACGCCTACCGCGGCGACGCCCACAGGTCGATCGCCAGCCTCGAACGCGGGGTGGCGCTGATCGACGTCGAGGCCGAGCCGCGCCTGGCGCTGGTGGCGCGGCACAACCTGATCTCCTACCTGAGCGAAGGCGGCCGCCACCGCGAGGCCTGGGAGCGCCTGCCCGAGACCCGGGCCCTGGCCGAGCAGCTCGGCCATCCTCTCGACCGGGTGCGCCTGCGTTGGCTCGAAGGTCGCATCGCCCTGCGCCTGGGGCGGGTGGAGGAGGGGCTCGCCGCCCTGCACGAGGCGCGCGACGCCTTCCTCGCCAAGGAGATCGGCTACGCCGCCGCGCTGATCTCCCTCGAGCTGGCCGTCTTTCACGCCGAGCGCGGCGAACGCGCCCAGGTGCGCCGCCTGGCGGAAGAGATGCTGCCCCTCTTCGCCGCCCGCGACGTCCATCGCGAAGCCCAGGCCGCCCTCAAGCTCTTCTGCGACGCCGCCCGGGCCGAGAGAGCCGAGCTCGACCTCGCCCGCGCCGTCCTCGACTATCTCGAGCGCGCCCGCCGGCACCCCGACCTGCGCTTTCGACCGTAAGCTGCGAGCCGCCGAACGCCGACCGCGCGGCGGGGAACCGCCGGGTGGGGGCGATTGAGCGCGGGCTCCTCGTCTGGTAGGATGAGAACGGTCTTCCACCAGCGGTCCTGCCGCGCGCTCCGCCGCGCCGTGGGGCGCGCCGTCGCCGAACGGGAGGACGGGAGAGAGGCGAAATGAACGACGCGGGCTCCGCCGCCGCGCCCTCGATCAAGGGCATGGGGATCATCATGCTGGTGAAAGCCCTGCGCCACCGCCGGCAGGAGGCGCGGGAGCTCCTGCCGGCGCGCCTGCACGACTACCTCGATCGTCGCGTCCTGCCGTCTTCCTGGTATCCCGAGGCCGATTACGCCGGTCTGCTGCGCGCCACCGGCCGGCTCTACGGCTACTCGCGGCCGGAGCACTTTCAGGACCTTGGCGCCGCCCAGGCGCGGCACGACCTCGAGCAGGTCTACCGGGTGATGGTTCGGCTCGGCGATCCGGTCGCCACCCTCGAACGGCTGGAGGGCCTGTGGCGGCTGTACCACGACAGCGGACGCCTTCGCGTCGCCCTCGAGGGCGACGCGCAGGCGGCGGTGATCATCGAGGACTATCCCCTCGCCCGCCCGGACGTCTGCGGCGTCACCGGCGGCTTCGTCGCCGAGGCCTTGAGCCTGGCCGGCGCGGTCGACGTCAAGCTCGCCAAGCTGCGCTGCCGGCTGACCGGCCACGACCACTGCCGCTGGCAACTGCGCTGGAGCGACTGAGCCGCCCGCCGGGGGTAGGAGAACGCGCCCGGCGGCCTCGACGCGCGGCGGCCGAAACGGTAGAATGGGGGCGGTCGACGGGCCTCAGGGGATCCACGGGGGCCTGGGGGGCATCTCCACCTGCGCTCGAACATCATCGTGCCACACGGATGCTGCTGCGCGGCCGCGTGAGCGTGTCACGCGAGCCTGCCCGGCTGGGCGTCGCGCCGAGACCGAGACGCTCGCCGTCGGCCTCACGCCGGTACGCGGCGGCTCCTCCGGCCGCCGCCGGGGGAACGCACGATGGCGGAAGACAAGGCAAAGGCGGAGAGCAGCCTGATCGACGTGCTGTGGCGGCGGGCGTCGTCGCAGGGCGAGGAGGAGGCGTACGTCTTCCTGGCGGATGGGGAGGAGGTTGGGGAGC
>RFGL01000047.1 GCA_003697015.1 Acidobacteriota bacterium
GGCCCGCGCTGCGCCCGCGCTGCGCCCGCGCTGCGCCCGCGCTGCGCCCGCGCTGCCGGCGAGCGATCAGCGCTGGAAGATCTCGTTGACCGGCACCACCCGCAGGTTCTCCGGCGACACCTCGAACGGCACCTTGGCGATCTCCTCGTCCTCCGCCAGCACTTCGGCGCTCGGCGGCGTGGGGTAGGTGATCGGCGTCGGCTCGTCGGCGAGGATCTTGGCCTTGAGGCCCTCGGCGTCGCCGGTGACGATGGCGAACTTGAGGTTCTTGACCTGCAGGTGCTTCTTGATCGCGGCGTTGACCTCCTCGCGGGTGATCTCGGAGATCATCTTGCCGAATCGCTCCAGGTGGCCCTCGCCGTCGATGCCGTAGAAGCGATCGTCGACGGCGTAGCCGAGGCGCTCGAGGGTGGTCTCGGCGAAATGCAGGTGGTACTTGGAGAGGAAGGCGCGGGTGAGCTCGAAGTCGTCCTCGCTCATCCCCTCCTCGACCAGCCGCGTCAGCTCGCGCAGGGCGGCGCGGGTGGCGAAGAGGGCCTGCTCGTTGGGCAGCGTGCGGATCCACACCTCGAAGATCTGATGGTGGCGGCCGACCCCGGTCGGCGGCATCTGGCGGAAGCCGCCTTCGGGAAAGGCCTCGATGTAGGAATAGTCGCCGTAGTTCATGCCCCGGGTCTCGCGGATCACCTGGTAGAGATGGCTCGAGGAGTTGCGGTGCTCGCCGAGCCAGGAGTTGGCGATCCACAGGGCGTAGAACTCGCGCGTGCCGCGCCGGACGTCGATCGGGAAGCCGAAGCTGATCGAGGCGTCGGCGTCGGGCTTGTCGACCAGCAGCACGTGACGGCCGGCGAAGGGCTCGGGCGCCACCTCCGGCGGCGCCGGCGGCGTGCCGTCAGGGAGCTGGTCGAGGGTGGCGAGGAAGCGCCGGCGCAGGTCGTCGTCGTAGCCCCCGCCGATGCCGACGACGGCGTTGGCACCGGTGAAGTGGGTGGCGTAGAAGCTCTTGACGTCGTCCAGGGTGATCGCCTCGAGCCCCTCGACGGTGCCCGAGATCGGGTGGGCGTAGGGCGTGTTCTCGAAGATGAACGAGGTCAGGGCCGCTTTGCCCAGCTCCTCGTCCGAGGCATAGCGCAGGGTCTTCTCGATGAAGTTCTTCTGGTCGCTGCGCAGGCGCTCGAAGTCTTCCGCCTTGAACGCCGGCTTGAGGTAGGCGGCGGTGAAGAGGGGGAAGTACTTGTCGATGTTGTCGCGGTGGGTACGACCGGAGACGGTGGTCATCTCCTTGTCGACCCGCACGTCGTAGCTCGAGGCCAGGGGGTAGAGCTTGTGGAGGATGTCCTCGTAGCTGTTGTCGGTGGTCGAGCCCTGGGAGATCAGGGCGCCGGTCAGCGCTGCCAGGCCTTCCTTGCCCGGCGGATCGTTCTGCGAGCCGACCTTGAACCAGACGATGAAGCTGACCGTCGGGTCGTCCGGCACCTTATAGGCGACGAGACGCGGGTCCTCGCCGCCCTGATCGCCGGCCGGCGCACAGCCGCCGAGGATCAGCAGAAGGCAGAGGAGGGGCAGGATCGTGCGTCGGGCGGTCATCACTGGGCTCCTCGCAGGATGGCGACGGTGCGCCTATTCGGGGTCAGGTAGGTGCGGGCGGCTCGCTGCACGTCTTCGGGCGTGATCGCGTCGTAGGTGGCGAACATGTCCTCGACCGCGGCGATGCCGCCGCTGACGGCGACGATGCGGGCCAGGGATCCGGCGACGCTCGACGGGGTGTCGAGGCTCATCAGGAAGCTGTACTTGAAGTTGGACTTGACGTCCGCCAGGCGCGCCGCGTCGATCGGCTGGTTCTGGGCCTCGGCCAGGGTGCGGTCGATCTCGCTGATGACGTAGTCCACCTTGGCCGGGTCCTTGATCCGCGAGGTGACGTTCATCAGGCCGGGATCGCGGTTGACGTTGCGGTTGGCGAAGATGAACTCCACCACCTGCTCGTCGAGCACCAGCTTCTTGTACAGCTCGCTGGTGGTGCCGAAGTAGAGGTCGGCGATGAGGTCGAGGGCCAGGTAGGTGCGGTCTTTGGCGTCGAAGGCCGGCACCTTGTAGGCCAGGGTGACGATCGGCAGGCTGCGGCCCGGGTAGGGGACCTCGATGCGCCGCTCCTCGGTCTGCTCCGGCTCGGGGGTGATCTGCGGCGGCACGTAGCCTTTCTGCCAGTCGCCGTAGTGCCGGCGCACCAGCTCCATGGTCGAGCCCACCTCCAGGTCGCCGACGATCAGCAGCACCACGTTCTCCGGCCGGTAGTAGCGCTCGAAGAAGGTGCGCGAGTAGTCGTAGAGCCCGGGCATGGCCTTGATGTCCTCTTCGTAGCCCATCGCGGTGTGGCCGTAGGTGTGGGTGGTGAAGGCCGCTGCCTGCACCGCCTCGAAGAGCGCGAAGAAGGGATTCATCCGATTCTTGCGGTACTCGCCGTAGACCGCACCGGCCTCGGTGCGGAAGAGGTCCTCGGGGTAGGAGAGGTTCTTGAAGCGATCGCTCTCCAACTCCATCACCGTCGCCAGGTCGTCCTTGGTGATGCTCAGGTGATAGGCGGTGAGGTCGTCGCTGGTGAAGGCGTTGGCGTCGGCGCCGATCTCGGTGATCTTGGCGTTGTAGACCTCGGCCGGGAACCGCTCGGTACCGCGGAACATCATGTGCTCGAAGAAGTGGGCGAAGCCGGTGCGGTTGGGCTCCCACTCGTCGCGCGCGCCGGTGCGGACGATGGTCCAGTAGGCGACCAGGCCGCCGGAGCTCATCGGCACCAGGATGACCGTCAGGCCGTTGTCCAGGACTTCGACGTGGGCTTCGTAGGGGAAGATCTTCGGTCGCTCGCCGTTCTGGGCCAGGGCCGGGGCGACCACCAGGCCGAACAGGAGCAGGCTGAGGGTGAATCGTCTCAAGGGTTCCTCCTTTGGCGTTTCGAGTGCCGGGATGATACCGCTCGCCGCCGCCGCCGCAAGCCACCCCCCCCCGCCGCCCGGGCGATGCTCAGCCGCTAGGGGCAGGTGGCGAAGGCGTCGGTGTCGGTGATGGTCAGGGCCGGGGTCTTGGGCGGGTTGAAGTAGGTCCGCACCTCGTTGGTCTCGGTGTCGGTCACCGTCAGGGTGAACTCGAGGGTGGTGGTGGCGGCGGCGAAGACCCAGAACCGGTTGGTCGGGCCGTTGCAGTTGTCGAGCACCTTGACCAGCATCTCCCAATTGTCGGGATTGGCGAAGAAGAAGAGCCCCGAGTCGTCCGAGCCGAACGGCACCACCCCGGCGTCGCGCTTCTCGCCGGTGGACGGGAAGACCCACTCGAGCTCGACCCGGAAGCGGTCGTCGTTGAGGCATA
>RFGL01000438.1 GCA_003697015.1 Acidobacteriota bacterium
CAGCGCCGGCGATCAGACCCCCATCCCCAGCGGGCCGGGAGGCACCGCTCCCGACCTCGCCATCAGCAAAGACGACGGCGGAGCGACCGCCCGCGCGGGCGACGTCGTCTCCTACACCGTGAGCTACTCGAACCTCGGCAACCAGGACGCCACCGGCGTCGTCATCACCGACGTCGTCCCGGCCGGCGCCACCTTCGACGCGGCGGCCAGCAGCCCGGGCTGGACCTGCGCTCCCGACGCCGGCCCCGGCAGCACCTGCACCCTCACCATCGCAAGCCTCGCCGGCGGCGGCGGAAACGGCACAGCCACCTTCGCCGTTCGCGTCGACGACCCCCTCGCCGCCGGAGTGGGGGAGATCGCGAACACCGCCACCATCGCCGACGACGGTCAAAGCGGCGGCGACCTCGACCCGTCCAACAACAGCGCCGGCGATCAGACCCCCATCCCCAGCGGGCCGGGAGGCACCGCTCCCGACCTCGCCATCAGCAAAGACGACGGCGGCGTCTCCGCCCGCGCCGGCGACGTCGTCTCCTACACCGTGAGCTACTCGAACCTCGGCAACCAAGACGCCACCGGCGTCGTCATCACCGACGTCGTCCCCGCCGGCACCACCTTCGACGCGGCGTCGAGCAGCCCCGAATGGTCCTGCGTTCCCGCCGTCACCCCGGGGAGCACCTGCACCACCACCGTCCTCAACCTCGCCGCCGGCGGCAGCGGCTCCGCCACCTTCGCCGTCCGCGTCGACGACCCCATCCCCAGCGGCCAGACCTCCGTCGTCAACACCGCCACCATCTCCGACAGCGGCGGCCGAGCCGACCTCGACCCGGCCAACAACAGCGCCACCGACGTCACCCCCCTGATCGACGACCACATGCCCGAGACCCTCGACGTCTCCCTCACCAAAGACGACGCCGGCATCACCGTCGCCCCCGGCGGCGCCGCCATCTACACCCTCACCTACGCCAACCTCGGCAGCGCCCCCGCCCCCGACGTCCTCCTCACCGAGACCGTGCCCGCCCACACCCGCTTCCTCGCCGCCATCAGCACCCCCGGCTGGCTCTGCGCCGGCGACGGGCCGGGGAGCCTCTGCTCCCTGACCCTCGGCGACCTCGCCCCCGGCGCTACCGGCACCGCGACCTTCACCGTCGAGCTCGATGCCGACGTGCCCGACAACGTCACCCACGTCAACAACCAGGCGAGAATCGACCCCGACGCCGCCGACGACGATCCCTCCAACAACCAGGCCACCGACTCCACCCCCATCCGCCGCGCCCCGCCGGCGACCGGCGACCTGGCCGTGATCAAAACCGCCGACCGCGAGACCTACCAGCCGGGCGACGCCATCACCTACGCCATCGAATGGTCCTACCACGGGCCCACGCCGCTCACCGACGTCATCGTCAGCGACGTTCTGCCCCCCGGCGTCGAGCCCGACCTCGCCGCCAGCGACCCGCGCTGGGGCTGCCTCGACGGCACCTGCGTCATCGTCCTGCCCACCCTCGACCCCGGCGCCACCGGCCGCGCCGAGCTGACCGTCACCACCGCCGGCGCCCACGGCGACCTGCTCAACAGCGCCCTGATCGAGGACCTCGACCTCGACGAGACCGACGCCGCCAACAACGCCGCCGCCGTCCTCACCACCCAGGGCGATCCCGACGTCGTCGACGTCCCCACCCTCAACCACGTCGGACTCGGCGTCCTCCTCCTCGGCCTGCTCGTCTTCGCCCTCCGCCGCCTGCGCCACGCCCACGGCGGACCGCCGGCGACCCACTGACCTGCGCTCCGGTCCGCCCCCGGGCGGGCCGGGGAATCCCCGCCTCGTTCTGCCGGGGATTCCCTGCCGCTGCCCGGGGATCTCCCCGTTCCGCGGCCGCGGCCGCCGGGCGCGGATCCCCGCCAGCGCCCTCGCCCTCGCTCCGCCAGCGGGCGGCATGGGGGAGGGCGACCCCAGCGAAACCGGCCCGCAGCCACGACGGCGTCGCGCCGCGCCGAGCGCCCGAGCCGGGGGTGAAGGCGCTCGGCGCGGGCGCCGCCGTCATCGATTCAAGAAGGAGTACGACATGGCAAAGAGAACCAAGGCCACCCGCCGGCCGCACCGACGCCAGCGCATCCCCGAGGACGTCATCGCCGCCATCCGGCGCACCGTCGCCATCGCCCCCATCGCCGCCCGCCTCACCCGCCTGCGGCCGAGCGGCCAGCGCTTCTACGGCCTCTGCCCCTTTCACCACGAAACCAGACCGTCCTTCGCCGTCAACCCCGCCGAAGGTCGCTTCTACTGCTTCGGCTGCGGCAAGCACGGCGACGTCATCGACCTCTACCGCCACCTCACCGGCCGCTCATTCCCCGCCGCAGTCCGCGCCCTCGCCGCCGCCACCTTCGCCACCGATCACACCCCGTCGCCGGCGCCGCCGCGACCGCCCAAGACCGCGCCCGCCCCCGACGTTCTCGCCGCCCTCGAAGCCGCCGCCGACCTCTACCACCGCGCCCTTCTCAAGCGCCCCACCGTCCGCCGCTACCTCGAAAAACGTCGCATCCCGACCCACCTCATCCAGCGCCACCGCCTCGGCTACGCCCCCGCCGGCGGCCGCTTCCTCGTCCGCGCCCTGAGCGCCAACCACCCGCAAGGCGGCGATCACCGCCACGCCCCCGCCGCCCTCCTGCGCGCCGGCCTCGCCAACCCGCCCGCCAACCCCGAAGCCGCCCCCTACGACCGCTTCCGCAACGCCATCATCTTTCCGTTGATCGATCCGAAAAACCACGTCATCGGCCTCATCGCCCGCCCCTTCAACCGCCGCGGCCCCCACTACTTGAACTCCAACTTCCGCCGCCGCGCCCACCTCTTCGCCCTGCCTCAAGCCACCCACGATCACCCCCTCATCCTCGTCGAAGGCCCCGCCGACGCCCTCGCCGTCCGAACCCTCGACCTCCCCGCCGCCGCCGTCCTCGGCAACGCCCTGACCGACGACCAAGCCAACCTCCTGACCCACCACCCCCGCATCACCCTCGCCTTCGACGGCGACCCCCCAGGCCGCCAAGGTGCCGCCCGAGCCGCCGACCTCCTATCACGTCGCGGCCACCAGGTCAGGCTCGCACCCCTACCCGAGGGGCACGACCCCGCGTCGCTCATCGAAGAAGGCGAGGACGACGTTCTACGTCGCTTGCTGGTGGCGGAGGGTAGGGGGGGGTAACCGTGGTAGGATGGCCGAAATGAAACATCACCTGACGATCGAGCCGGGTGGGTAAACCGGCGCAAGGTGTGCGGCCGTCGAAGCACACCCAGAAGACAAGATCCGAGGGGATCGCCTCCCCCTGCGATCCCTCGGGGGGCGCGGCCGGCTTTTGCCGTCGCGCTTGACGTACGGCCGACGGCGCGGGCGGATCAGCCGCTTTCGCGGCCGCCGGCTTCTCGGGCTCGCTGCTCGATCAGTGCCTGCGCCTCGACGCCGAGCTTCTCGGCTTCGCGGGCGACGGCGGCGACCCAGTCGGGATCGTCGAGGAGCTTGCTGCTGATGCCGTCGGCCTCGAGGCGACGGCTGATGAGGCGCAGGTCGTAGCGCATCTCCTGGGCCACCTCCAGGTGAACGGCCCAGCGTTGCCGCCACTCCTCGTCCAGCAGCTTGCGGATGCGCCGCACGTCGCCCGGGCGCGGCTCACCGCCGTCCGCTTCCTCGCAGGCATTCGCCAGCTGAACGACGATGCGCGGGTCGGGCACCGGGCGCTGGTCGCGCAGGGCGGCGCCGATCAACCGGCTCAGGGCCATGATGGCGAGGGGCGTCGCGAGCTTCGGATTCTGATCGAAGAAGCAGGCATCGCAGAGGGGGTGGCCGTTTCGGTGGCCGACGACGCCGCAGCCGGTCGGTGCTTCGCAGTCGACACAGCGCACCGTTTCGTCGGAGCTCAGGCGAAGGGCATACTCGGGATCTCTCATCAGGTACCTCTCGGAAACCACCCGCCGCAACCCGGCGGGGACGGTGAGCCTCGCGGCGGACGAGGTCATGGGGGGATTCAGCACTGCCGCCTCAGCACGATCGAGACCGGGATCTCGACGCCCGCGCTGGGGGAGAGGCGGTTCCGCCGGTGCCGTCGTCGTACGAATGCCACGCGTCAAACGCACGCGGAGCACTTATGCACAGAACTCCGGACGTGTCAAGTCCGGATCGGAAACTCTAGTCACACTAGCGGTAACTCGCGATCTTGACGTCACCATGCTTCGCTCCTTCAACGCTCGAGTCTCCCTACTCCTCCTCCGGTGCCGGCGCGGCGTCGCTCCACGGCGGAGCGAGGCGCACCGGCGCCGATGGGGGCGAATCGTCTCGTCTGCCCGGCCCGATC
>RFGL01000439.1 GCA_003697015.1 Acidobacteriota bacterium
CGGCGAGCCGTTCGGCGAGCCGTTCGGCGAACCACCACCAGAGGGCCTCGAGAGCGCCGCGGGCGTCGCCGGCCTCCAGACGGCTCTCCAGCGTCGCCTGCCAATCCCGTTCCTCCGGCGGCGGCGACGGCGTGCGATGACGGACCGGCGCCGCGGCGGAAGGGGGACGCCGGCGCAGGGCGCGGAGCACCCCCGCCAACGTCAGCGCCAGGACCAGGGCCCACAGCCACCGCGGGTCGACGGCGCCCAGCAGCCGGCCGACGCGACCGAAGGCGGGGAAGAGCTCCGCCAGCCAGCGGCCGACGGTCATGGCCACGTCCGCCAGGTACTCGGTCGGGTTGGGCCGGGCCGGCCGCATCACCACCTGGCGCTCCCGCAGCACCTGCCGTACCGCCGTCTCGTCGGCTCGCACCGGCAGCGGCGGGTCGTCCGGCGGCGGTTCCTGGGCGCCGGCCGGGGCCAGGATCAGCGCCAGCACCACCGCGCCGCCCCACCGCCGCCAGCTCACGGGGCGGGCTCCCGGCTCGGGGGCGGCGCGAGGGCGGCGAGGGCCCGCTCCAGGTCCGGTCCTTCGCGCCGCCGGCGCAGCTCGAGGAAGAGCAGGCAGAGGACGAGGTTGCCGTAGAACCATGAGGCGGTGCCGGCGAGGGCCGACAGGAGCGTCATCGGCAGCCGCAGCCAGATCACCCCGCCGGCCAGGGTGGCGACGTCGGCGCCCTGCACCAGGTCCCGTGCCACCATCACCTGCTGCGCGATCAAGAACGGCAGCTGCACGGCGAGGGTCAGGGCCTGGCCGATCGCCCAGGTGACCACCACCGCCGCCACCACCATCAGGTAGGGGCTCTGAGCCAGGCGGCGTTGCGGATTGAAGCGCGCCAGCTCGAGGCTGCGGCCGAGGGCGCGCCAGCCGGTCGTCCCTTCGGCGACCCGCGCCGGCATGGCGAAGGCGAGGAGGGGCACCACGACGATCGCCGGCAGCAGGCAGAACAGGGCGCTGGCGGTGCTGATCGCGACGAGCAGCGCCAGGGTCCAGGCAGTCCCCGGCGCGAACAGCCCGGTCCAGGCACGCAGGGCGCTCGGCGACCGTCCCGCCAGCACCTCCATCGCGGCGACGCTCATCGCGCCGTAGGCGAGGAGATAGAGCATCAGGGCGAGGGCGGCGACGACGAAGATCGTGCCGGTCGAGGCCAGCAGCGCGTCCTCCGCCAGGCCGCCTTCGACGATCCCCCCCAGCCAGCGCAGATAGAGCTCCGACAGGACGATCCAGGCCGCCACCACCGGCAGGCTGAGGGGCACGAGGGCCCGGAGGCTGCGCCGAAAGGGCACCACCGCCAGGTCGAGCAGGCGCCGGAAGGGCACCGGAGCGAGGTCCGGGAAGGGCCCGGCGCCGGCGTTCACCGTTCCACCGCGTCCGCCGGCTGCGGCGGCAGCCAGGGGTTGAGCACCGACAGCAGGAAGAGCGTCTCGAGCAGCAGGCCGAAGGCGAGCTTGGCCGTCGTGGCGACGTTGGGGGCGGGGGAGACGAAGCCCTCGATGAAGCCCAGCAGCAAGAACCACGGCAGGCAGCCGCCGAGCACCAGCGCGCTGCGTCTCGCCGCATCCCGCAGGCGTTCGCCGCGCGGCCGATCGCCCGCCACCACCAGGGCCCGGCCGACCTCGAGGCCGGCGCCGGCGCTGATCAGGATCAGGCTGATCTCCAGCGGGCCGTGAGCGGCGATGAAGGCGCCGAGATCGCCGGCCATGCCGTAATGCCACGTCACCGCCAGCACCGCGCCGAGCATGAAGCCGTTCATCAGCACGATCCAGATGGCTCCGAGACCGGCGAGGGCGCCCCCCGCCCAGGCGGTCAGCGCCACCCCCAGGTTGTTGGTGGCGATGTGGCTGGAAGCCACCTCACCCGGGGTGACGGCGAAAATGGACTCGGTCCACAGCTCCCCCCGGCGCAGGCCGGCGAGGGCCTCCGGGCCGAGAAAGAGGCTGCCGACCTCGGGCACGACGGCGGTCAGGGTGAGGCCGGCGAGCGCGGCGACCGAGAATAGAGCCGCCGCCACCCCCACCGCCGGCAGCACGCTGCGAAACGCCCGCGGCAGGGCTCGGGTGACGAGCGAGCGCAGGCTCATCCGCCGGCGGAGGGCGTCGCGTTGCAGCACGTGGGTGCCGGCCACCGCCAGCTGCGACAGACGGCGGGCGATGCCGGTGCCCGGGAAACGCGCCGCCGCCAGCGCCTGGCCGTGGAGCAGGCGCCGGTAGTGGACCACCAGCCCCTCGAGCTCGTCGTAGGTCAGGGCACGGGGGTTGCGCCGGGCGCGTTCCAGGCCGCGTTCGAAGGCGTCGCAGCTGGCGGTCTGGCGGGCGACGAAACGCAGGTAGTCCATCAGCCTTCCCCCACCTGCAACACCGCCCGCAGGGCGTCTACCGGATCCCCCGCCGGCGCGCCGCCGGCGAGCTCCGGATCGTCGCGGCGGATGGCGTCGAGAATGCGCCGCGCCAGGCGCTCGGCATGCCGGCGCTCGAGGTAGGCGGCGCGGCGCAGGAAGCCCTCGACCACCGCCGCCTGCCGGGCGCCCCAGCCGGCGGGCAGTCGGCCGAGCCGCGGTTCCTCCCCGGCCGCCGGCTCGTGGACCACCAGGGTGCCGGCGAGCAGGTCGCCCAGGCGGCGCGACTGCGGATCGAAGAGCAGCATCGGCACGCCGAAGACCACGTCGACCGTGCGCAGCAGATTGCGGATCACGATCGCGCCGGCGTCGGCCTGGCCGCCGCGCCGCGACGCCACCCGCAAGCCGATCGCCTGCTTGCCCAGGGTCTGACCCCGGGTGAGGATCTCGAGGGCGGCGAAGTAGCCCCATTGGAGGAGAAAGGACCCCAGCACCAGGATCGCCACGGTCCAGCCGATGCCGAGCCCCAGGGAGCCGACCAGCATCAGGCCGGCCAGCCACCAGGTGAGGACCAGGAGGCCGAGGAGGACGTAGTCGATCAGCGCCGCCAGCACCCGGCTGCCGACTCCGGCCAGAGGCAGTTGGAGGCGCACGTTGTCGAGACCGAGGACGGTCGCGGGCGACGATTCGTTGGCCATCGGCTGCTCGGACGTCAAGGGAAGACCCTCCAGAAACCAGCGGCCGGCGCTGCCGGCGGCCGGCGAAGCTATCCTATCCCTTCGGCCGGGTGGGCCTGCCGCCGGCCGTTTCAGGCCCCCTGCACGGCGGCGAAGAAAGCCTTCAGCTTGGCCTCGTCGAGGCGGCCGCCGGTGCGCACCCCCGAGCACAGGTCGACGCCGAACGGCCGCACCGCGCTTATCGCCGCGGCGACGTTGTCCGGGCGCAGGCCGCCGGCCAGGTAGACCGGCACCGGCACCGCCCGGCGGATGCGGCGGCTGATCGTCCAGTCGTGGACCCGGCCGGTGCCGCCGAGCTCCTTGACCGGCCGCTGGGGGTTCCCCGAATCGAGCAGCAGCGCGTCGACCGCCGGGGCGACGGCGCGCGCCTCGGCCACCGCCTCCGGGCCGGTGACGTGGATCACCTGCACGATCTTCACCCCCGGCAGGGCGGCGCGCAGCTCGTCGTACGCGCCTTCCTCCAACCGGTCGACCAGCTGCAGCACCCCGGTGCCGGCGCGGCGCCCCTGCTCGGCGATCGCCGCCGCCCGCTGGCGGCTGGTGAGCAGAAACGTCGCCACCCCCGGCGGCACCGTCGCGGCGATCTCCGCGATGCGCCGGTCGTCGATCACCCCGGGTCCGCTCGGCATCGCCGACACCAGGCCGACCGCCGCCGCCCCCATCCCCACCGCCAGCCGCGCCTCCGCCACGCTGGCGATGCAGCACACCTTGACCCGCACCACGCGCATGCCCGCATTGTGCCACGGCGATGCGGGCCTTTGTCACTTCTGAGAAGATGGCCTTCTCAGAAGTGAGAAGGCGGGGTATCCTAGGCCGGGGGAGACGAGAGGAGCGTCAGGAGGCGAGGTGGCGTACCGTATCCGCGCCAAGACGGAAGACCAGACGATCCGCGTGACCCTGCACCGGGGGCGCAATGTGGTGGGCTCGGATCCGAGCTGCGAGATCTGTTTGCAGCATCCGACGGTGTCGCGGCGTCACGCGGCGGTGACGGTGACCGACGGCATCATCGAGGTGGAGGATCTGGGCTCGCGCAACGGAACCCTGCTGCGCTCGCAGCCG
The DNA here is from genome assembly GCA_003697015.1 of Acidobacteriota bacterium. Classification (GTDB taxonomy): domain Bacteria; phylum Acidobacteriota; class Thermoanaerobaculia; order Multivoradales; family J023; genus J023. Next base: position 4,172 of record RFGL01000439.1, read on the forward strand.
ATCGAGCGGGCGGCGCTGGTGCCCGGCGACGTCTTCGTCGTCGGCCGTGCGGTGCTCACCTTGGAGGAGGTGGAGGACGAGGACCTCGAAGTCGGCATCGGCGTGGCGCGGGCTGGGGAGGAGGTGGTCAATCGCACCTTCAAGCCGCATGAGACGACCCAGATCTTCAGCCCCCTGGACCGCTTCTCCCTCGACTTCCTGCCGCAGCTGCTCGAGCAGCTGCTGGCCGGGGTCGGGCGCGAACGCTTCGCCCAGCAGGTCGGCGCGGCGCTCTTCGATGCCCTGGCGCCGGCGGCGGCGGTCGAGGTCATCGACACCGCCGGAGCGCGCGGCGTGCTCTTCGCCGCCGAGCACGCCGAGATCGACCTCAAGACGCCGCAGTGGATCGACGCCGCCGGCGACGGCTGCCAGGTGCGGGTGCTCTTCCCCAGCCAGGCCGCCGGCCGCCATTTCCGCCCCATCATCCAGTCGGCGGCGCTCCTGGTATCCCTCTCCGGGCGCCGCAAGGCGGTCGAGCCGGCGCCGGCGCCGCGCCCCGGGCAGCGGGCCAAACGGCCCAGCCCACCGAGCGTGGTGCCCGAGGTGCAGCGCATCTACGATCAGGCCGAACGGGTCGCGCGGGGCGACGTCGGCATCCTGATCTTCGGCGAGTCGGGCACCGGCAAGGAGGTGCTGGCGCGCTTCATCCACGCCGCGTCGCCGCGTGCTGCCGAGCCCCTGGTGGCGATCAATTGCGCCTCCCTGCCCCGCGATCTGCTGGAGGCCGAGCTCTTCGGCGTCGAGCGCGGCGTGGCGACCGGCGTCGAGGCGCGGGCGGGGCGCTTCGAGCAGGCCGACAAGGGCACCATCTTTCTCGACGAGATCGGCGACATGGCGCCCGAGACCCAGGCCAAGATCCTGCGCGTCCTGCAGGAGCGGGAGGTCTTTCGCATCGGCAGCCACACCCCGCGGCCGGCGAGGGCGAGGGTGATCGCGGCGACCAACCGCCCGATCCACAAGATGCTGGCCGACGGCACCTTCCGCGGCGATCTCTACCACCGCATCGCCACCTGGGAGGTCGAGCTTCCTCCCCTCCGTCGCCGGCGGGCGGACATCCCCAGTCTCGCCGCGCACTTCCTCTCCCGCGAGGCGCAGCGCTACGGCATCCACGTGCCGGGCATCTCGCGCGCCGCCCTGCGCCTGCTCAGCCGCTACCGCTGGCCGGGCAACATCCGCCAGCTGCGCAACGAGATCTCGCGCGCGGCGCTCTTTCTGGAGGACGGCGAGCTGCTCGACACCGAGCGTCTGTCGCCGGCGATTCTCGGCGCCCAGCCCCTGCGCACCGCGACCTCCCTGGCCGAGGTGCTGGAAGAGGTCGAGCGCGACGAGATCCGCGCCGCCCTCGAGGTCGCCGCCGGCGATACCGCCGCCGCTGCCGCGCGGCTCAAGATCAGCCGCCCGACCCTCTACCGGCGGATCAAGAACCTGGGCCTCGAGGTGCCGAAGGCCTGAGCCTGCAGGCCTCCTGCTGCGAGGCCCCGGCTCCCCGCGCCGGCGGCGTGATCCCGCCCCGTCGTTCTTCGACGTTCCGCGGGCCGGCGTCGTGCAGACCGGCCGCCTCCGCCGGGAAGGGACGGCGATAGGATGGGGGGCGAGGAGTACGATGCCAGGCACGACCGCAGAACGGCGTCTCGCCTCGAGCAGGCTGATCCTGCCGGCGGCCTGCCGCGAGCAGCTGGCGCGCTGGGGGGAGGAGGGCTATCCGCACGAGGTCTGCGGCCTGCTGGTCGGCACCGCCGCCGGCGAGGAGGTGCGCGTCGTCGAGGTGCACCGCGCGCGCAACCGCAATACCGCCCGCGCCCGAGATCGCTACGACCTCGATCCCGCCGATTATCTGGCCATCGACCGCCGGGCCCGCGCCCGCGGCCTCGACGTCGTCGGCGTCTGGCATACCCATCCCGACCACCCGCCCCGGCCCTCGATCACCGACCTCGAAGCGGCGTGGGAGGGCTACTCGTATCTCATCCTGGCGGTGGGTGGGGGGGCGGCCGGCGAGCTGCGCAGCTGGCGCTTGACCAGCGCGGCCTTCGCCGAAGAGCGTATCCTGGAGGACGATGCCGGCGGCGCCGGCGATGCGCAGCCGGCCGCTATCGACCCGGGGGAGAAGCGATCATGAGCCAGGCAACCGTACGCATTCCCGCACCCCTCCGCGGCTTCACCGGCGGCGCCGCGGAGGTCGTCGTCGAGGGGCGCACCGCCGGCGAGGCGCTGCGCGATCTCGCCGCCCGCCATCCCGGACTCGCCCGTCGCCTGCTCGACGACGACGGCCGGCTTCGGTCCTTCGTCAACGTCTTCGTCGGCGATCGCAACGTCGAGGAGATCGGTGGCCTCGAGGCGCCGCTCGCCGAGGGGGCGACGATCCACGTCGTGCCGGCGGTGGCCGGCGGCGGTGCCGCCAGCCAGCGCCGCCTGGCGGAGCTCAAGCGCGAGGTGCCGGAGGTGACGCCGCGCGAGGCCTTCGCGCTGCAACGCCAGGGGGCGGTGCTGGTCGACGTGCGCGAGCCCGACGAGGTGGCGGCGGGAAGTCCGGCCGGCGCCCGGCGCATCGTGCGCGGCTTTCTCGAGCTCCGGATCGAGGAACAGGTGCCCGACCTCGAGCGGCCGATCCTGGTGATGTGCGCCGGCGGCGCGCGGTCGCTCTTCGCCGCGCGCGACCTCCAGGCCCTGGGCTACCGCGACGTGCGCTCGGTGGCCCGCGGTTTTGCCGGCTGGAAGGCCGACGGCCTGCCGATCGAGGAGCCGCGGGTGCTCTCCGACGGCCAGCGCGAGCGTTACGGCCGCCATATCCTGATCCCGGAGGTCGGCGAAGAGGGGCAGATCCGGCTGCTCGACAGCAAGGTGCTCCTGGTCGGTGCCGGCGGCCTCGGCTCGCCGGCGGCCTTCTACCTGGCGGCGGCGGGGGTGGGGACCCTGGGCATCGTCGACGACGACGTGGTCGACCGCTCGAACCTGCAGCGCCAGATCCTGCACGCCGACGCCCGCGTCGGCACCCCCAAGGTCGATTCGGCCCGCGCCACCCTCGAAGCGCTCAACCCGGACGTCGAGATCCAGACCTACCGCGAGCGCCTGGTGCCGGAGAACGTCGAGCGCATCTTCGACGGCTACGATCTGGTGCTCGACGGCTCGGACAATTTCCCCACCCGCTATCTGGTCAACGACGCCTGCGTCAAGCTCGGCCTGCCCAACGTCCACGGCTCGATCTTCCGCTTCGAGGGCCAGGTGAGCGTCTTCTGGCCGGGCTACCCGGCACGCCGCGGCCCGTGCTACCGCTGCCTCTTCGCCGAGCCGCCGCCCCCGGAGCTGGCGCCCTCCTGCGCCGAGGCCGGGGTGCTGGGGATCCTCCCCGGGGTGATCGGTACGCTGGAAGCGGTGGAGGCGGTCAAGATCCTGCTCGATCGCGGCGATCCCCTGGTCGGCCGGCTGCTGGTCTACGACGCCCTGGAGCAGCGCTTCACCGAGCTGAGAATCAATCCCAACCCCGACTGCCCCTGCTGCGGTGACGGCGCCACCTTCGAGGGCTACGTCCTCTACGACGAAGCCTGCGCGGCGACGCCGGGCTGAGCCGTCCCCCCCTGCCCGGCTGGCGGCGACCGGGCGGGGGGACGCGTCGCCCCCCTGCCCGGCCCGCGGCCTCGCTCATCCCTGGGGATGATGGGCGGAATGCCCCCGGCGTTCGCCATCCTCGTCTGAGGATTGCGATTGCTTCATCATCGGGCAGCTGGGCATAGCCCCCGCCGGCGAGCCCGCTGATGGGAGTGCCGGGAGCCGCGGGCTGGTAGGCTGCCGACGATGTCTCGCTCCGGGACGATGCCCGACGCGACCGCCGGTGCGGTGCCGCCCGCAGCGGCGGGCTTGCTGGCGGCGATCGGCGGCACGCCGCTGGTCGAGCTGTTTTTCGACGAGCTGCCGGCCGGCAGCCGGCTCTTCGCCAAGCTGGAGAGCGTCAACCCGGGAGGCTCGATCAAAGATCGGCCGGTGGCGCGGATGCTCACCCGCGCGCTGGCGGCGGGCCGCTTCGCCGGCGGCCGGCGGTTGCTCGACTCGTCGTCGGGCAATGCCGCCATCGCCTACGCTCAGCTGGGGGCGGCGTTGGGGATCGGCGTCACCCTGGTGGTGCCGGCCAACGCCAGCCGCGAGCGTCTGGAGCGCATCGCCGCCCACGGCGCCGAGCTGGTGCTGACCGACCCCGTCGAAGGCTACGACTTCGCGGTCGACGCCGCCCGCCGGATGGCGGAGGAGCAGCCCGAGCGCTACTGGTACGCCAACCAGTACGCCAATCCCGACAACTGGCGCGCGCACTACGAGACCACCGGCGTCGAGATCCTCGACCAGGTCCGCGCCGCCGCCGGCTGTCCCCCGGACGCCTTCGTCGCCGGCATCGGTACCGGCGGTACCCTGACCGGCGTCGGCCGCCGCCTGCGCCGGGTGGTGCCGGAGCTCTACGTCGCCGCGGTCATCCCGGAGCTCTTCCCCGGCATCGAGGGCCTGAAGCCCCTCGGCCATCCCGGCGACCTGGTACCGGACATCCTCGACCAGAGCCTGATCGATCGCCGCCTCGAGCTCACCCTCGAGCAGGCGGTCGCCATGTGCCGCCGGCTGGGGCGCCGCGGCCTCTACGTCGGCCCGTCCTCCGGCGCCTACGTCCTCGCCGCCCTGGAGGTGGCCCGCGAGCGGCGCTGCCGCACCGTGGTGACGATCTTGAACGACACCGGCGAGCGCTACGGCTCGACCGGCATGTGGGAAGTTCGTCCCCGGCGGTAACGCAGAACGGCCTCGGACGCCTATGGTGCCGATGCCAGCACGAGAGCATTCGGGGGATCCACCTGCCGCCCTGGGAACGATCCCCGGGGAGGACGTACGTTGCCGCCAGAAGGGAGGCGTCATGACGTCACGATCCGTAGCCCATCCGCCGTCTTCGCCCGCCGCCCGGGTCCTCGCCGCCGCCGCCGCCGCTCTGCTCGGCGCCGGAGCCCTCGTCGCAGCCACCACCGGCGACGACGCCCGCGCCGACTTCGAGCGCTTGCGGGCCAACCGCACCGGCGCGCCGGTGGCGCTGCCGCCGGGCGGCGTGACCCTGAAACGCGACACCGCGACCTGGATCTTCGACGCCGGCGAGGTGCGTTTTCTCGAACCGACCGGCGACGGCGTGGTCAGCGGCTTGGTCTTCGAGGGCCGCGGGCGATTTCGGATGAGCGTTCCCGACCCGGTGGAGCGGGCGCAGCTGGCGCGATTCGCCGAACAACCCGACCTCGCAGGCTTCGACGAACCCTTCACCAGGGCGGTCCTGCGCACCACCGAGGCGCAGGTGATGGCGCTCTTCCCCACCCCCGCCCCCGGCGCCGCCAGCGAGGACAAGCTGCTGGCCGAGCGGCAGAAGAACTGGCTCGAGCAGCGCTTCTACGACGCCGACGCGCGGGTGATCTGCGGTACCGGCATGCCCGGCGACGCCTACCTGCGCATCGGCGTCGACAGCGACGGCTTCGGCTGGCTGACCTACACCTACGACGGTCTGCAGGCGGAGGAGATCTCCGTCGCCCGCTACGATCCCAAGCAGGACTTCACCGAGGTGTGGTTGAGCCTCGACCGGCCCGAGGACCGCACCGCCGACGGCCGTCCGACGTCGCGGCAACGGCCGGCGATCGACGTGACGAACGTCGACGTCGAGGTCGATCTGCGCGACGCCTCCCGGGCCAGCGGCCGGGTCGGGCTGTTCGACATCCAGCCGCGCCGCGGTCGGTTCAAGGCGGTCCTCACCTTCGTGCCGCTGGTCGACGGCCTGCATGCCCTGCCCCTCGAGCTCAGCTCGATCGCCGAGGTCGAGGCGGTGAGCGATGCCGAAGGCCGCCCCCTGACCTTTTTCCGCGAGCACATCGGCGGTCGGGTGTCGATGGTCGACAAGTCCGTCTACGACAGCAGCCTGGTGGTGTGGCTGGAGCAGCCCCTCGCCGCCGGCGCCCCCTATCGGCTGACCTTCGACTACGAGCGCGACGTCCTCAACTACATGCCCGGACGCAGCTGGTATCCGGGTTGGCCCGAGGAGGCCTTGCACGACCTCCATACCGGAACCATCAGCATCGTGGCGCGCAAAAAGCACGACCTGCGCTCCATGGGCACCCTGGTCGACCAGCGCGAGGAGGGCGACGACAAGCGCCTCACCTGGCGCATCGGCACGCCGGTGAAGATGATGACCTTCTCCTTCGCCGAGCGCTTCACCGAGCAATCGATCGCCCAGGACGGCCTGCCCGAGGTGATCGGCTTCGTCGCCTCGAACGCCGGGGCGGCGAAGAACAAGACCTACAACGTGGTCACCGACCTGGTGAACAGCATCAACTACTTCCAGCAGCTCTTCGACGATCGGCTGGATGGCGACCACGTCTACGCCACCAGCATCATCGGCGGCCACGGCCAGTCCTTCGACGGCTTCATTCACCTGGCGGAAATCACCTTCGACATCGAGCCCGGAGGCTTCTCCGAGCTCTTCCGTGCCCACGAGGCGGCGCACCAGTGGTGGGGGCACCGCGTCGGCTGGGCGTCCTACCGCGACCAGTGGTTGAGCGAGGCCTTCGCCGAGTACTCGGCGCTGATGTTCCTGCAGGTGGCGCGGGAGGACGGGCGGAAGCTCTACGACCAGTACGTCGAGGCCGCCATCGAGGAGGTGAGCGGCGTCGGTCGCACCCGCTCCTTCAGCCGTACCGGGCCGATCAGCCTCGGCTACCGCGCCGCCACCGCCGACAGCCGCGACGGCTACGTCGTCCAGAGCTACCGCAAGGGCGCGCTGGTGCTGCACATGCTGCGCAACGTGCTGCGCAATCTGACCAAGAGCGACGACGCCTTCATCCAGGTGATGCGGCGTTTCGTCGCCGAGCACCGCGGCGGCGAGGCCTCGACTCAGGACTTCGTCGACACCTTGACCGAGGTGGTGCCGGCGGAGTGGGACTGGTTCTTCGACCAATGGGTGCACAACACCGAGATCCCCACCTACGCCTGGCGCTACGACGTCGCCGCCCGGCCCGACGCCGGCGGCCGCTTCGCCCTCACCCTCGAGATCGAGCAGCGCGACGTCCCCGAAGGCTTCCGCATGCCGGTGCCGGTGGAGGTCGACTTCGGCAAGGGCCAGGTCGGCCAGGTGGTGGTGATGGTCGACAAGCCGCGCGAGACCTTCACCCTGCCCCTGCCCAAGAAGCCGAAGAAGGTGACCCTGAACCCCGCCGGCGCGGTGCTGGCCAGGATGGCCAAGCTCTAGCCTGCAGTCCGGCCGGGGGCTCAGTCGAGGTAGCCGAGGGCGCGCAGGGCGGCGCGCTCCTCGTCGCTGAGCTCGATGCCCGGCGCTTCCCCGGCTTCGGCCAGGCGTCGCTGGCGGCGCAGGTGGAGGGCGAGGTGGAGGAAGTCGAGGGGGCGCTCGCCGAGCAGGTTGCGGCGCTCGCCGGGGTCGGCTTCGAGGTCGAAGAGCTGTTGCACGGCGAGGCGCGGGCGGACGATGGCCTTGAGCCGCGGCCCGCGCGCCGCCCACCAGGAGGTCGGGCCGTGCAGGGTGCGGTGGACGAGGATCCGCGGCCGCCGGGGATCGGGCGGCGCGGCGAGCAGATCGATGCCGCCGGCTGCCGCGGGGGGCGGCCGGCCGAGGAGGCCGAGGACCGTCGGCAGCACGTCGCCGAGACTGGCCGGGCGCTCCTCGTCGACCCCGGGCGGCCGGCGGCCGCCGGGCAGACGCAGGATGAAGGGGACGCGCAACATCTCGTCGTAGAGGGTCGAGTTGTGGCCCTGCTCGCCGTGTTCGAAGAAGGCTTCGCCGTGGTCGGCGGTGATGAGGATGATGCTGTCGTCGAAGCGGCCGGCGGCGCGGAGGGCGGCGACGACCTCGCCGACCGCGTCGTCGGCGGTGCGCAGGTTGCCGTCGTAGAGGCCGACGAGCTCGGCCCGATCGTCCGCCGAGAGGGCCTCCGGCCGGCGCCGGTAGGGGCCGAGGGGTGCGCCGGGGACGATCGGCCCGCGGTAGCCGGGGAGGCGGAAGAGGTCGTGTGGCGCCGCCGGCGCGTAGGGCTCGTGGGGCGGCAGGTAGTGAAGCTGGAGGAAGAGGGGCCGGCCGGCGGGCTGCTCGGCGATCAGCTGCGCGGCGCGCCGCGACATGGCGTAGGGACCGTGCTCGACCCCTTGGCCCCAGCGGCGCTCGAAGACCGCGAAGCCCTGGTGCAGGTTGCGCGAGACCGAGTGGTAGGGGTTGGCGGACAAGGCCACCGTGCGGTAGCCGAGGGCGGCGAGCTCCTCGGCCAGGGTCACCTCTTCGTCGGCGAGACGGGCCGGCCGCTCCGCCGTGCCGGCGGGCAGCAGGGCGCGGCCGGTGATCAGGTGGGGAATGGAGCAGGAGGTGGACGGGCATTCGGCGAAGGCACGGCGGAAGACCAGGGCGCGCCGTGCCAGGCGATCGATCTGCGGTGTGGTCGGCCGCGGATAGCCGTAGACGCCGAAGTGGTCCGGACGGGCGGCGTCGAGGATGATCAGGAGGACGTCGGGCAGCGGCTCGGCGGGCGGCGATCGGGGATGGGAAGGGACGGCCGGCGTCCCGTCCCCGGTCATCACCAGCCGCGGTGCGCGGAGGGCCAGCCGCCGGATCGACGACGCGTCGAAGACCAGCAGCACGTCGCTGCCGGCGAGGCGGTCCAGAGGCGCTCGGCAGGGGCGAAAGCCGTCCGCCGCCGGCCGATCGCAAGCCAGCTCGAGGCGTTGCGCCGTCCCGAGGCCGTCGCGGGCGTGAAGCCGGAGCGGCCGCTCGCCGCCCCGGGCCCGTGCCGCGAAGCGCAGCTCCGAGACGTCCTGCGGCAGGCGTACGCTCAGGGCGAAGCGCCCCGGGCCGGGCAGCTCGAGGAGCTTCGCTTTCGGGTCGAGCGCCGGCTCCGGCGGCGGGCGGGGCGGCGGCAGCGGCGCCGCCGGCGGCAGGATGCCCAGGCGCTCGAGGGCGATCGCCGGGCGGCCGGTCTCGGGCTGCGCGATCGGCGGCGTGAAGTCGAGCTCGATGGCGAGGGCCCTGCCGGCGCTGGCCGGCAGCGGCAGGCGCACCGTGGTCGGCCCGGCGGGCTGGAGGGTCGCACCGCCGAGCATCACGCCGCCGGCCCGTACCGCGAGGGCGATCGGCGCTCCCCGCGGCCCCCCGCCGGTCGCCGGCCGGCGGGCGAAGTGGAGAACGAGCTCTTCTCCAGCCGTCGCCGGCAGATGGGCGACCAGGGTCGAGCGCGCCCCCAGCGGCCGCCAGCCGTACCAGCTGCTCCGTCCCCAGCCGGTCAGAGGCACCAGGGGCGACGGCAGGTCGTACCGCTCGTCGCCGGCCAGCGCCGCCCGCGCCGCGGTCTTGAGCTCCACCACCGCCGTCGCCGGCAGGAAGGCCCCGCCCTCGATGAGCGGCATCAGGTCGACCTGGCGCTCGCCCCCATCGCCGCAGGCGGCGACGGCGAGCGCCAGGACGACGAGCCGGCAGCGGGGTCGCGTGGGTCGGTCGTCGTCAACGGGCATGAGGTCTCCAACCGGGGCCATCAAGCTACCAGAGGGGATCACGCCGGCCGCAGGATGGCCGCGCGGGCGTCGTCCGACCTGGATCGCCGGATCGTGCCGATGTAGGCTCCAGGATCGGACGGAGCCCTGGTTGCGGCATGAGATTCCAGCCTCAGACCATCGACCTCATGGTGGTGGCGATCGCCAACCTGGCGAATCTGCTCCTGGTCGGCCTCTTCCTCGCGCGCGGCCGGGGCCTGTCCGGTCTGGAGCACGGCCTCGGCCTGGCGCTGATCGCCTTGGCGCTGCCGCTGGCGGCGGCGGCCGGCGCCAACGCGGCGGGCCGGCGGCCGGGGTGGAGCGTCTACCTGCCGCTGGTCTTCGTCCTCTTCCTGCTCGCCGAGCTGTTGCTCGACTACGTGCTGGCGGTCGACTTCCGCTCCGGCCGCCTGCTGTGGCCCTATCTGTTGCTCTACTACGCCGCCTTGATGGCGATGATCGGCTACGCCTTCGCGGTGCGGCATTCGTACGGTTTCCTCACCCTCCTGACCTATTTTGCCAATCAGCTCGCCAGCTGGTGGGCCCATAGCCGTTGACCGGCTCTCTCCGGCCGCCCGAGGTCGGCTATCCCCGCGCCGCGGGCAGCAGGCGGCGGGCCAAGCGGCGCAGGCGGAAGGCGAGGGAGTCGGCCGGGGCGGTGGTCTGCGGGCGGTGGACGAAGTCCTCCTTGCCGGCGTCGCGCCATGGCCGCCGGGCGAAAGCGAGGAGCGGCTCGAGCACCCGGGGCCAGGCGAAGTCGGCCAGCAGGTCGTGGGCGGCGGCACGGCGGGCGGCGGCCTTCGCATCGTCCCCCAGCGCCTCGTCCAGGGCGGCGGCCACCGCCGCGGCGTCTCCGGCGGGCACCACCCAGCCGGCGCCGTGCTCCCTGAGCAGGCGGCTCATGGCGCCGCCGTCGGTGGCGATCACCGGACAACCGGCGGCGAGGGCGTCGAGAAAGCGGGTGCGGAGGGAGAGGCGGGTCTCGAGACTCGGCCGGTGGGTGGTGACCAGGACGTCGACCTCGCGCAGCAGGTCGTAGCGCCGCGCCGCCGGCACCCAATCGAGCACCTGCACCCTCGTCTGCCACAGCCCGCGGCGGCGGCACCAGGCCTCGACCTCGGCGAGACGCTTCTGCGGCGTGGTGCCGGGGTTGGGGTTCCTGATCAGGAGCAGGGTCCACCGCCGCTCACGCCGCCCGGCCAGGGCCTCGAGCACCGGCCACGGGTCGTACCAGTCGTAGAGCCCGCCGAAGAGCAGGCGTTTCTCCCCCGGCTGCGGCGGCGGCAGGAGCGGCTGCGGCGGCGGCAGACGCTCCGGCACGCCGAAGGGCACGACGGCGATCAACCGCTCGAGGTCGGCGTCGCGCGCCAGGTTGTGCGGGTGGACGCGGCCCAGGGCGCTGAGCCAGCCGAGGTAGTAGAGGCGCTGCTCGTCGCAGGAGCAGAGGAAGAAGTCGCCGCGGCTGAGCTGCAAGACCCAGGTGGCGTGGTCGTTGCGGTAGGGATCGAGCCCCAGGCTGTCGACGTAGGCCAGGTTCTCTACCAACCAGGGGTCGTAGAGGTCGATCGCCAGCGGCAGCTCGGGGACCTCAAGCGCCACGTCGTTGGCCAGCTGGCCCTGGCTGAGGACGGCGTCGCAGTCCGCCAGCAGCTCGCCAAGCCGGCCGCGCTCGAAGGCCCGCACCGTCGCTCCCGGCGGCAGCTCGGGGACGTCCGCTGGATCACCGGCGGTCAGGAGCACCACCTCGAGCCCCGGCCGCGGCAGGCGCCGGGCCAGCTCGAGGTAACGGATGCCGATGCCCGCCATCGCCGCGCGGATCGGCTCGCTGGGCACCAGGGCGAGCCGCGTCACCGGCGGAATCTCCGCTGCCACCACTGATGGAGACGCCAGGCGCGGGTCGACTCCATGCCGCGGATGAGCCCCATCAGGCGCTCGATCTCGGCGTAGGTCCGCTCGAGCTGCTTGCCCTGCTCCTCGATCGCCGCCACCAGCTCGCGCTCGCGCCCGTAGAGCCGCTCGAGCTCGCGGTCGCGTTCCTCGCGCACCGCCTCGAGGCGGGCGATCTCCTCGCCCGAGCGGGCGAGCTCCTCGCTCCGGCGTGCCGCCAGCTCCCCCAAGCGCTCGATCTCCACCCCGCGACGGTGGAGCTCCGCGTCGCGGCCCGCCAGCTCGGCGCGGCGGCCGTCGAGCTCGGCTTCCAGGCGCTGGCGGGTCACCTCGGCGACGGCGAGCTCATTCCGCGCCGCGGCGAGCTCGCCGTTGAGCCGCTGCCGGCGTTCTTCCTCCCGCCGCCGGGCCCGCCGGGCGTTGCGCGCCTCCTCTTCGGCGGCGATCGCTTCGGCGCGCAGGCGATCGACCACCCGCGCCGCCGCCTCCGGCGTGATCCGCGCCGCGTGCTTGGCGATCACCCGCGCCTTGGTGGCGAGGAAGTCGGCCCGCGCCCGCGGCCGGTCGCCGAGCACGTGGTGGCCGCCGCCGCGGAACTGGCGGTACTCGCAGGTCACCTGGGCCAGGTGGTGGAAGGGGGTGCGGCCGGCGCAGCGGATGAGGAAGTCCCAGTCCTCGAAGAAGGGCAGCTCCTCGTCGAAGGGGCCGACCTCGCGGCACAGCTGGCGGCGGAGGACGACGGTATGGAAGGGGATGTAGTTGTCGTAGAGCAGCAGCTCGGGATCGAAATCACGGCTGTAGGGCAGGCGACGCTCGCGGCAGGTCCACCCGCTGGCGTCGAGCTCGTAGACGCCGACCGCGGCGTCGGTGTAGGCCAGGCGCACCCCGGCGGCGCCGAGCAGGCCGGCGAGGGTGGCGAGGTGCTCGGGCTCGACCAGGTCGTCGTCGTCGAGGAAGGTGACGGCGTCGCCCCGGGCCGCCTCGATGCCGGCGTTGGCGGCGGCGGCGCGCCCGCGGTTCTGCGCCAGTTCGACGCGGGTGATCGGCAGGGGGAAATCCTCCGGCGTCGCCGGCGTCGCGCCGCCGTCGTTGACCAGCACCACCTCGGCACGGCGGTAGGTGGTCGCCGCCAGGCTGTCGAGGGCCTGGGCGAGGAGCTCGGGGCGATCGCGGGTGCGCATCACCACCGAGATCCGCGGTCCCTCCTCGACCGTGAGCAGCGCCGGCGCGCCCCCCAGCCGGCGGATCAAGCCGGCCAGGCTGCGGGTGGTGAAGTCCTCCACCGTCAGCCGGGCGTAGCCCTCCGCCGCCTCGACCTCCGGCGGCAGGCTCAGGGCGCGGTAGCGCAAGAGCCCGAGGCACGCCTGGCGGTAGCGGTGGCGGGCCTCCTGGCTCTCATAGCAGGCCATGGCGCGGTCGATCAGCGGCAGCTCCCGGCCGACGTCGACCAGGAGATCGGGGTAGAGCGGATGGTTGACGTCGTAGGCCAGGACCTTGAGCTCGGCGGCGACGTCGGCCAGGGGCCGGCCCGGTCGCACCGCCGACAGCACCCGGTGGAGGGCGGCGAAGGCCGCTCGGTGGTCGGCCGAGGTCTCGAGGGGGGAGGTGACCAGAACCAGATCCGGCCGCTGGGCGAGCAGCTCCTCCTCGATCGCCGCCGCCAACCGGTCGAGCTGCTGCTCGAGGCCGCCGTCGGGCAGGCCGAGGTGCTCGACGGTGGGGATGCCGAGCACCGCCGCCGCCGCCAGGGCCTCGCGCTGGCGCGCGGCGACGTAGGCAGCGGCGTCGTCGACCGGCTCGACCCCGCCGCTGCCGTCGGTGAGGAAGACCACCCGCACCTCCGCTCCCGTCGCCACCAGCTGCGCCAGGAGGCCGCCGCAACCGAGCACCTCGTCGTCGTAGTGGGGGGCGAGGACGAGGACGCTGCGCGCCTCGACGGTGGAGGTGGTGCCGGGGAGGGCGAGGGCTTCGCTCATGCGCGGGTCGGGGCTCCGGTCTGCTGGCGGCGGCGCGCCGGGCGGCTTTTGGGGTGGTCTTTCAAGAGCGCCAAAGTATACCCTCTGGCTGCTGGACGGCGCCCGGCGGCACGCGCGATCGCCCGGGGGGCCGTCCTCCGAGGTCCACGGCGAGCGGGCGCAGCCGGCGGCGAGCCGGCGCTCCCGGCCCCAGTCCATGCCCGACGACGCACTTCTCGACCTCCTCCTGGCGCAGCTTCGACCGGCGCCGCGTCGGCTGTTGGTGGTCGGCTTCGGCGCAGCCGGCGCGGTCGAGGCCGGCGCGGTCGAGCGGGTGACGCGGCCGGAGGAGGCGGCGGGCGAGGGCTTCGACGCCGCCGTGGTCGACGGCCGGCAGATCCATCCCGACGCGGCGGCGGAGGCGCTCGGCCGGATCCACCGGCGGCTGGCCGACCGCGGCCAGCTGCTGGTGGCGGTGCCGGTGGCGTCGTCGTTCGGCGACCTGGCACCGGCGACGGAGGAACGCTGGCGCCGGCTGGTGGCCGCGCTCTCCGTCCTCGGCACGGCCTGGCGTCGCGACCGCGAGCTCGCCGCCGAAGGCGCTGCGCGCTGGCGGCTGCTCGCCGGACGCAAGGACGCCTACGCCATCCGCTCCTACCGTCCGGGGGACGAGGAGGCCATCGTCGCGCTCTTCCACCGCAGCTTCCACCCCGGCCGCAGCCTCGCCGGCTGGCGCTGGAAGTACCGCGAGAACCCCTGGGGCGGACCGCTGATCAGCCTCGCGCACGCCCCCGGGGGAAGCCTGGCCTGCCACTACGCCGGCTATCCGCTGCCCTTCCTCCTCGACGGCCGGCGCCTGCTGGCGATGCACATGGGCGACACCATGTCGGCGGCCGAGCACCGCGACGTCGGCCGCGGGCGCTCGAGTCTGTTGGCGCGCACCGTGCGCCACTTCTTCGCCCGCCATCGCGACGGCCGTTTCGCCTTTTACTTCGGCTTCAACACCGGGCCGATCCAGCGCTTTTGCGAATGGTTTATCGGCGGCAGCGCCTACGGCGGGGTGTGCTATCGCGCTCGCGACCTCGACGTCGCCGGGGCGCCCCCCTACGCCGCCGATCGGCGCTATCGCGCCGCGCCGCTGGAGCGCGCCGGCGCGGCCTGCGACCGCCTGCTGCGCCGCGCCGGCCGCGCCTACGGCTTCCTCCTCGCCCGCGACGCCGCCTACCTCGACTGGCGCTACCTGCGGCCGCCGGACGAGCGCTACGTCGTCCTCGCCGCCTACCGCCTGCGGCGCCTGGTCGGCTGGGGCGTCTTCCGCCGCCAGGGCGACGTCCTCACCTGGGGCGACGCCCTCTTCCACCCGCGCCACGCCGCCGCCAGCGCCAACCTCCTGGCCGCCGCCCTCGATCACCCCGAGCTCAGGGGCGCCCGCCGGCTCGAGGCCTGGTTCCCTTCCCATCCCCCCTTCTGGCATCGCCGGCTCGAGCAGCTCGGCCTCGAGATCCGTCCCGAGCCCCAGGACCTCGGCCTGGTCTATCTCGCCGACCACCCCGCCGCCGCCGCCGCCTTGAGCCAACGCCGGCTCTACTACGCCAAGGGCGACGGCGATCTCTTCTGATCGAGCCCGATCGCCCATTCCACGATCTCGCGCTCCCCGGCGACGAGGCGCAGGAGGTAGCGGCCGGCGGGGAGGCGGGCGGCGATGGCGGGGAGGAGGTGGTCGGGGTTCGCCGCGGCGGTCGGGGAGAGGCGGTGGCCGGCGGCGGGATAGCCGGTGGGGGAGCCGGCGACTTCGAGCCACAGATCGCCGGACGCCCGGGGTCGCGGCGGGGAGGACGGCGGGTTGCGCTGCGCCTCGACCGGCGGCAGGCGGCGGCTCAGGGCCTCGAGCAGGCGGTTGCCGAGCGCGCCGTAGGCGCGGCGGCGGAAGCGCCGGGCGGAGTCTTCAAACCAGGCTCGAGCGCGCGGCTCGCCGGCGGTGCTCCGGGCGTAGAGGTGGACCGCCTCGGCGGCGGGGACGTACCGCGCTTCGAGGCCGCGGCGGCGGAGACGCCACAGCCAGTCGGTCTCCTCGAAGTAGAGGCGGTACGACTCGTCGAACGCTCCGATGCGTTCGACGGCGTCGCGCCGCAGGGCGAGGAGGGCGCCGGAGAGGGCGTGGCTGGGGAGCGGCCGCGGCGCCAGCCAGTGACGGCGGGCGTGGCGGCGCCAGCGCCGGCGGCCGCGGCGGGCCCAGCCGCCGCCGCGCCGCGCCAGGACGGCGAGGAGCTCGGCGGCGAAGCTGCGCTCCTCCGCCGGCGGCAGCAGGAAGGTGCGCTTTTCGTCCCAGAAGAAACGCGGCCCGGCGGCCGCCGCCCCCCCCTCGAGCTCGGCCGCCAGGCGGGCCAGGCAACCGGGCAGGACCAGGACGTCCGGGTTCATCACCAGCAGCGCGTCGCCGGTGGCGGCGGCGATCCCCAGGTTGGCGCCACCGGCGTAGCCGCGGTTGCCGCCGGCATCGAGGTAGCGCGCCGGCAGCGCTTCGAGGCGCCGCCGCTCGCCGGCGTCGCAGCCGTTGTCGACCAGCAGGATCTCGAGCTCGAGACCGCTGGCGGATGCGTCTTCGTCGAGGGCCGCCACGGCGCGTTCGGCGAGCGCCGGGGTCTGGTAGTGGACGAGGATCGCCGACAGCTTCAGGGCCCGTCCTCCTCGCCCAGCCCCTCGCGCCAAGCGCCCGAAGCCACCCAGTAGAGGGCGTCTTCCGCCAGCTCCGCCACCCGCTCCTGGCGGAAGCGCCGCGCCACTTTGAGCCCGAAGTGACGCCGGCGGCGCCATTCGCGGGCGTCGCGCAGGAGGGTCTCGGCGGCGTCGGCGAAGGCGGTGGGATCCTGCGCCGGCACCAGGCAGGCGGCGCCGGCGGCGAAGTCGCGGAAGGCGGTGACGTCCGATGCCACCACCGGCACGCCGCAGGCCATGGCTTCGAGCACCGGCATGCCGAAGCCCTCCTGCTCCCAGGAGGCGGCGAGCTGCAGATCGCAGCTGCGCACCAGGGCGGGCACCTCCTGCGGCGGCAGATGGTGGTGGAACTCGTCGGCGACCACCATCGCCCGCTCGGCGTCGCACTGCGGCCATTGGGAGAGGCGCACCAGCACGCAGTCGAGGCCGCGGCGGCGCAGCTCGAGCACCGCCTGGAGGGAGGTCGGAACCCCTTTCCAGTCGATCTCGAAGGGCGACGTCACCAGCACGCGCGGGCGCCGCCGGGGAGCCCGCCGCCAAGCCGGCCGGAAGCCGCGCTCGAGGGCCTGGGGGACGTGCCGCACCGGCCGTCCGAAGCGTTCCTCGACCAGCCGCGCCAGGTGGGCGGAGAGGGCGAAGGCGGGGATCGGCCGGCGGTAGGCCTCGAGGATCGCCGGATGCTCGGCGACGTTGTGCGTGTAGCTGGCCTCGAAGCCCTGGCAGTAGTGGACCACCTCGCCCTTGGCGCCGGCGATCGCCTTGTCGATGGTGGTCCAGTAGGTGGCGACGGTGACGTCGGCGGCCGGGATCTCGTCCGGCTCGAGGCCGGTGGTGGCGACGAACTCCGCCTCCAGCGGGAACCAGTCCGGCGGCGCTCCCGGGCTCACCACCATCACCCGGTGGCCGCGGCGGCGCATCAGGTTGGCCTGCCGCAGGACGATCTTGACGCCGCCGAAGAGAGGGGTGTCCTCCAGCAGGTAGGCGACGCTGAGCGGGGGCCTACGGGGCATGGCACGCCCTCCCGCCGGCCGCTGCGGAGTGCCTGGGCCCTGCGCCGTGCGGCGCGCCGCCGCCTGCGCCCGGCTGCCGGCGCCCGGCCGCCCTGGGGTTGCGGCAGCTCATCCGTGGGTCAGGGCGAACTCGCAGTTGCGGCAGATGAAGTCGGCCGGGGCCTCGTCGCGGCCGTAGCTCCAGCGACGCAGGAGCTTGATCGCCGGGCTGCTCAACACCTCCTCGAGGGTCTGGTGGTTGAGATCGCCGACGACGTGCACCCCGTCGTAGTCCTGGCAGCAGAAGACGACCTTGGCGTGCGGCGTGACGTGCAGGTGCTGGAGCGGGCGCGAGCCGATCAGCTCGCAGCCGGCGAGGCGTTTCCTCTTCTTCTCGTCTTCCACCTTGAGGCCGACCGGCAGATAGCCCGCCCGGTCGTTGACCTCGAAGTACTTGACCTCGAAGTTGCTGTCGCCGTAGCGCGCGCAGATCGCCTCGTAGTCCCGCTTGTGCTGCTCGTCGCCGGTGCCGAGGACCACCATGTCCATGGTCTTGGCGAGGGGCTTGTCGCGGGCGTAGTCGAGGTTGCGCAGCACCAGGTTCAGGTGGTCCTTGCCGCGGGTCTGGCGGTAGCGCTCGCGGTCGAGGGTCGAGAGGTTGACGGAAAAGAAGTAGAGCCCGCCGAGCTCGACTAAGGCATCGGTCTTCTCCGGCGTCAGTCCGGAGCCGTTCGACAGCACCGCCGGCGGCAGGCCGTAGGACTTGATCATCCGCACCCGCTCGACGAACCACGGATCGATGGTCGGCTCGTTGTAGTTGATCATCGACACCGCCTCGATGGTGCGGCGGTAACGCGCCAGCTGCTGGAGGATGCGCTCGTAGGTCTCCTGCGGCATGAAGTAGGACTTGCGCGGATCGATCGACACGGGGCAGAAGTAGCACGCCTGGTTGCATACCGTGTGGGCTTCGAGGGATACGTACTTGAGGTAGAAGCGGGCGTCGAGGTCGGCGCTCGGGTCGACCAGCCAGCCGTCGTCCTCGAGGGCGGCGACGATCCGCCGTGGCGCCTCGGCCAGGGGGCGGACGCCGGCGAGATGGTCGCGCAGCTCGGCGTAGCCCGGATCGCCGGCCAGGAGGGTGCGGTCGGTCAGCGGGTTGTAGACCCGGTCCGGCCCGACGTGGAGGTAGGGGTCGGGAATGCGGTCGAGCAGGGTCTCGACCGCCGGCCCGGGAGGGCTTGTCATCGCGCGTTCGACGCTCATACCGGCATCATCTCCATCGCCGTCGCGGCGGCCGTCTCGGGGGCCTCGTCATGCTCGATCCGCCAGCGGTGGGGCATGGTGCAGACCCCGAAATGATATCCCGGGCTCTCGACCTCGAAGGCCGCCGGCAGGACGCGCTGATCCCATACGTGGAGTCCGGCCTCGTCGAGCAGGTAGACGTAGAGCGTCACCTCTCCCTTGACCAGCGCCAGCTCCGGGATCTCCAGCCGCAACCGGTAGCGGCGGCGGCCGGTGAACGGCTCGAGGCCGTCGCGGTGGGTGCCGAAGGCGCACACTTCGATGCCGTCGCTGGTGCGGTTCATCGCCACCCCGAGGTGGAGCATCAGGGACGGGTCGTCCGCCCGCCAGGTGACCTCGAGCGCCCACGGCGAGCCCGAGCGCACGGCGACCGGCGTACCGCTGCCGCTGCCGC
>RFGL01000440.1 GCA_003697015.1 Acidobacteriota bacterium
CGGCGAGCCGTCCGGCGGGCCGCGCTCGGAGCTGCCGGCATCCTGGCGCAGCGCGCCGGGGGACGATCCGTCGTGGGCCGCGCCGAGCTTCGACGACGCCGGCTGGCGACGGGTGCCGCTACCCGGCACCTGGCTGGAGCAGGGCTACGGCGGCTACGACGGCACCGTCTGGTACCGCGCGCGCCTCGAGCTCGGGCCGCGGTGGGCGGCGGCGGCGCGGGCCGGCGAGCTCGGCGTGCTCGTCGGACCGACGCTCTACGGCGACCACGAGCTCTACGCCGGCGGCATCCTCGCCGGCCGGCCGCGGGGCCATGGCCGGGCCCTGCCGTACCCCTTCGTCGAGGCCTACCGCCTCCCCCCCGCCGCCGTCGCCGACGGCACCTTGACCCTCGCCCTGCGGGTGCGTCGGATCGGCTGGTTCTCGGACCTCGAGCCGCGCGCCGGTCCGGTGGGCGACGTGCTGCGTCTCGAGCGCTACGCCGCCGCCGCCGCCAGCGCCCTTCTGTGGTGGCGCAGCCTGCTGCTGGAGGACGTCCCCCTCCTCCTCCTCGCCGTCCTCTTCGCTTTCTCCGCCCTCTACCACCTGCTGCTTTTCCTGCGCCGCCGCCAACAGCGCGAGTACCTGTGGTTCGGCCTGATGCTCCTGACCTTTGCCGCCAACACCCTGGCCACCTCCTACTGGGCCTACCAGCTGAGCTATCGCTACGACCTGGTGCTGCGCGCGGGCTCCGCCGCCGGCCACCTGATGGCCGCCTTGGCGATTCAGTTCCTGTGGCCCTTCTTCCGCCGTCCCGTCGGCCGTCTCCTGCGGGCCTACCAGCTGTCCCACGTGGCGCTGGCGGGGTGGGTGATGCTGTGGCCCGGAACGCGGGAGGTGCTGGAGAGCGGCAATGCGCGCCTGCTCTGGCTGCTGCCGCTGCTGGTCCTGGCGGCGGTGCTGGTGACCTCCTCCGTACGCCGCGGCGACGGCGAGGCGCGGACCATCGCCGCCGGCGGTCTGCTTCTGATCGCCGCCGTCAGCTACGACCTCGCGGCGCGCCTCTTCGGCCTGCCGCGGCTCGCCCCCCTGCCGCCCTTGGGCTTCGCCGCCGCCTTGGTGGCCATGGGCCTGGCCCTGTCGAGCCGCTTCCGCCGGGTCTACGACGAGCTCGACGAGCTGCGCCTGCACCTGGAGGACGAGGTCGACAAACGCACCCGCGCCCTGGTGGTGGCACGGGAGGAGGCGCTCGCCGCCAGCCGGGTGAAGAGCGAGTTCCTGGCCAACATGAGCCACGAGATCCGCACGCCGCTGAACGGCGTCATCGGCATGACCGAGCTGCTCCTCTTCACCGACCTCGACGCCAAGCAACGCGATTACGCCGAGACCATCCGCACCAGCGGCGAGGCGCTGCTCGCCCTGATCAACGACGTCCTCGACTTCTCCAAGGTCGAGTCCGGCAAGCTGACGCTCGCCCCGGCGCCCTTCGAGTTGCGCGGGCTGATCGACAAGAGCCTCAAGATGATCGCCCCCCTGGCGCGGAAGAAGGGCCTCGAGCTGCGCTCGTCGATCGCCGAAGGAAGCGCCGAACGCCTGGTCGCCGACGGCGACCGCGTGCGCCAAGTGCTGCTCAACCTGCTGTCGAATGCGGTCAAATTCACCAGCCGAGGCGGGATCGAGGTGAGCGCTGGTACCCGGCCGCTCGACGACGGCCGGCTGGAGGCGAGCTTCGCCGTCCGCGACACCGGCATCGGCATCCCCCGAGACGAGCTCGAGCACGTCTTCGACGCCTTCCATCAGCTCGACGCCTCCCTCACGCGCACCCAGGGCGGCACCGGCCTGGGGCTGGCCATCAGCCGGCGCCTGGTGGAGCTGATGGGCGGCCGGATCACGGTCGAGAGCGAGCCCGGCGCGGGCTCGACCTTCCGCTTCACCGTCGTCGCCGAGGCGCTGACCTGATCCCCCTGCGCTTCAGGGCGCTCGCCGCCTTGGATTCGCGCCGCGGCCCTCGCCGCCGGCGGCCTGCTCAGCGCAGCTCGAAGCGGCCGCGGGGGGAGTCGATGGTGGCGATCAACGCCGGCTGCGGGCCGGGACCGAGCTCGAGCTCGACGTCGAGGGCCCGGAGCGCGCCGGCGACGCTCTCCGGCTGCGGGTGCTCGGCGCGCAGGCCCACCAGCCGCAGCCCGGCGGGGGCGCTGGCCGCCGGGTGGGGGCAGCGCCCCCACTCGATGAGGAAGGGCACCACGCCGAGGACGACGCCGTCGCCGGCCCAGGCCAACCGCCAGCTCAACCGGCGGCCGTCCGGCGTGCGGCGGGCGAGGGTCTCGATCGGCCCCGGGTCGTAGCCCGCCCGCCGCGCCCGCGCCCGCGCCCGGTCGAGGTCGTCGACCGCGACCGCCCAGCAGATGGCGCGCGGCGCGCCGAGGCCGGCGATCAACCGTCCCCGTTGCGCCGCCCCGTCCCCCGCCGGGTCGGCGGCGATCAGCTCCAGATAGCGCGCGCCGCCGAGCCCGAGGAGGGCGTTGTGGGTGCCGCCGGTGGCATGGCGCCCGCCGTAGGACGCCCGCAGTCCGGAGCGTGCCGCCACCTCGTCGACCAGGGCCTCGAGGGCGACGCCGCCACCGTACATCAGGTGATCGAAGCGCTCAGGAAAGGAGGCCATCGCCCTACAGCTCGAGCGGGTCGACGGCGTAGAGCACCGAGCGCTCGAGCGCCTGGTGGCGCAGATGCTCGATCTCGCGATAGGCCGCCGAGCCGATCATCTCGAGCAGCGCCCCGCGGGTCGGATACTCGACCACCAGCATCAGATCCCACTCCTCTTCGCCGATCAAAAGCTCCGCCGGCCTGCCGCTGAAGCGCACCCGCCCGCCGACCCGCTCAACCAGCGGCGCCACCGCCGCCAGGTAGCGCCGGTACGACGCCTCGCCCCCCGGCTTCCACTTCAGCAGATTGAGCATCGACACCGGCCCCTCGTCGCGCCGCGCCGCAAACGCCGCCAGCGC
>RFGL01000441.1 GCA_003697015.1 Acidobacteriota bacterium
CGGGGGTGCGTGACCTCGCCCCCCTCGCCGGGCTGCAGCAGCTCCAGCACCTCGACCTGTCGGGCATGGGGGTGCGCGACCTCGCCCCCCTCTCCGGGCTCGATCAGCTGCGGGTTCTCGACCTGTCGGGCACGGGGGTGCGTGACCTCGCCCCCCTCGCCGGGCTCGAGCAGCTTCGGGAGCTCGACCTGTCGGGCACGGGGGTGCGTGACCTCGCCCCCCTCGCCGGGCTGCAGCAGCTCCAGCGCCTCAACCTGTCGGGCACGGGGGTGCGCGACCTCGCCCCCCTCTCCGGGCTCGAGCAGCTGCGGCATCTCTTCCTGTCGGGCACGGTGGTGCGTGACCTCGCCCCCCTCGCCGGGCTCGAGCAGCTCGAGGCTCTCGACCTCCGCGATACCCCCGCCGGCGATTCGCCGTTGCGGGATCGCCCCGGTCTGAGGATCATTCGCTGAGTCCGGGGTCGGGCGGCGGCTGCAACGGCGCGGGCGGGGATGCGTAGGAAGGGGAGGATGACGATGGAGGCGCGGATGACGTCGACCCTGCGGATGGTGATCGCCCTTCTCCCGCTGCTGGCGGCGGCGCCGGGAGCGGCGCAGGTTCCGCTGCTCGAGAAGGGGGCGGAGCTGGCGCGGCTGGAGGTCTTCGCCGGTGCCTGGGAGGGGCGGCTGGAGCGGGTGATGGCCGGCGGCGCCGGCCTGGTGCTCGAGCCGCGCCTGCGATTCGAGTGGGCGATCGGCGGGGTGTGGCTCATGGGCCATGAGGAGACCGAGCTGGCGGACGGCTCGCTGATCCACAACCTGACCTGGATCACCTGGGACGCGCACGACCGCGTCTATGCCGGGGCCTGGCACGACAACGTCTTCCCCGGGGTCGTCACCTTCCGCGGCCGGTGGCTCGACGACCGCCGCCTGGAGCTCGACAGCGGCCCGATCGAGATCCGCGGCCGCCGCCACCGGGTGATCCTCACCTACGCCCTGGCGCCGGCGGACGAGCTCACCGTCGAGATGCGCCAGAGCTGGGACGGCGCCGAGCCCCGCGTGGTCGCCACCGCCCACTACCGCCGCCGGCGGTGACGTCCGCCGCGGCGCGACGTCCGCGGGCTCGAGCGCCGGCGGCGCTCTTTACCGGGCGCGCGGATGGCGTAGAATCGGCGCCGTCCGCCGCCGGCCCGAGCGCGGGCCGCCCGCCAACCGACGCCGAGGACGTTCGATGAAGAAGTCTCTAGCCTCGCTCTCCCTCTCCCTCCTGCTCGCCGCTCCCGTCGCCGGCGGTACCCTCCAGGGGGTGACCCTGCCCGACGCCAAGGAGGTCGCCGGCCATTCCCTGGTGCTCAACGGCATGGCGCTCAGGAAGGTGGCGATCGTCAAGGTCTACGTCGCCGGGCTCTACCTGCCGGCTCCGTCGCGCGACGCGGCGGAGATCCTCGCCGCCGACGAGCCGCGGCAGATGGTGATGCGCTTCCTGCGCAGCGCCGGCGCCAGGCGCATCTGCGCCGGCTGGATCGAGGGCCTCGAAGCCAACGTCCCCGGCGCCCCGGCCGAGCTCAGGGCGCAGTTCGACGCCCTCTGCGAGTGGACCGGCGGGGCGGAGAAGGGCACCGAGTACGTCTTCACCTACCTGCCGGGCAAGGGAACCGAGGTGAAGGTCGGCGGCGAAGTCAAGGGCACGGCCCCCGGCAAGGCGTTTGCCGACGCCCTCTTCTCGGTCTGGATCGGCCCCGATCCCGGCCCCGGCGAAACGTTCAAGCAGCAGCTGCTCGGCGGCTGACCGGCGGCCGCCGCCGCCCGAAGGAGCCGCCATGATCGCTACGCGACGCCTCGCCTGCTGGCTGACCCTCTTGCTGATCGCCGCCGCCTGCTCCGTCGCCGAGGCCGGCGACTGGCGGCGCTGGCGCGGCCCCCACGACGACGGCACCCTCGCCGCCGGCGAGGCCGGCGACGTCTTCCCGCCGGGGGATTTCGGCCTCGAGCGGGTCTGGCGCCGCAGCCTGGGACCGGGCTACTCCGGCGTCGCGGTCGCCGGCGGTCTGGCGGTCACCCTCTTCGCCGATCCGGCGGATGGGCAGGACTACGTCGTCGCCCTCGAGGCGGCGAGCGGCGAGGAGCGCTGGCGCCACCGCATCGACGCCGGCTTCCGCGGCCGCGACGGGGCGGAGGACGGCCCCCTGGCCTGGCCGACGATCGACGGCGACGTGGTCTATGCCCTCGGGCCCAAGGGCCGTCTCCTCGCCCTCGACCTCGCCGGCGGCCGGCGGCTGTGGTCGGTGGAGCTGGCGCAGGCCTTCGGCGGCAAGCAGCCGCACTTCGGCTTCACCGCCGCGCCGCTGGTGGCCGGCGAGGTGCTGGTGGTCGCCGCCGGCGGCGAAGGCCATGCCTGGATCGGTCTCGACAAGGCGAGCGGCGAGCTCCGTTGGGCCACCGGCGACGATTGGATCGAGTACCACGCGCCGGTGCTCGCCACCCTCGGCGGCCGCCGGCAGGTGGTCGGCCTGTCGAATACCCGTCTGGTCGGTATCGAGCCGGCGGACGGGACGCTGCTGTGGAGCCAGCGCTACGGCCGGCGCGACCGCCACAGCACCGCCCAGGTGGTGCCCCTGCCCGACGACCGCCTGCTGGTCACCGCCTGGCCCGAGGTGGTGGTCTTCCGCTATCGCGGCGCGGGGGAGGAGCCGCTGGAGGAGCTGTGGCGCAACGAGAGCCTGAACGGCCGCCTGGCGGTGCCGGTCTACCACCGGGGCTACCTCTACGGCTTCGCCGGCAGCTTCCTGACCTGCGTCGACGCCGCCACCGGCGAGAAAGCGTGGAAGTCGCGGCCGCCCGGAGGCAGCGGCCTGATCCGGGTCGGCGACCGGTTGGTGATCTTCGGCCGCGGCGGCGAGGTGGTGGTGGTGGAGGCCACACCCGAGGGCTACCGCGAGCGCGCCCGGCTGGCGGTCGCCGAGCGCGAGGGCGTCACCTACCCGAGCTTCGCCGGCGGCATGATCTTCGTCCGCAACACCCGCGACGTCGCCGCCCTGCGCATCGGCCGGGCGGTGGCGGCGGAGAAGCCGGCGCGGCCGGCCAACGCCTTCGAGGCCTTCGTGCGCGAAGTCGAGGGGGCGCGCAACCGGCGGGCGCTGGTCGACAGCTTCCTGCGCCGGCAGGAACGCTTTCCGATCGTCGAGGGGGAGCTGGTGCACTTCGTCTTCCACGGCCGGGTCGAGGACGTCGCCATCGGCGGCAGCATGGTGCCGGGCTACGACGAGGAGGAGCTCGAACGGATCGCCGACACCGACCTCTACTACAAGACCTATCGCCTCGAGCCGGGATCGCGGGTGGAGTACTACTTCGCCGTCGACTTCGAGCACCGCATCCCCGATCCGCTCAATCCCCGGCGGCTGCCCTACGAGCGCGGGTGGTGGGACTTCGAGGTCTCGGAGGTCGCCCTGCCGGGCTATGCGCGGCCGCCCTGGGTCGACGCCTACCGCGGGGCGCGCGCCGGCCGTCTGGAGAGCTTCGAGCACGCCAGCGACGAGCTGGGGGCTGCGGCCGAGGTGACGGTCTACCTGCCGCCGGGCTACGACGAGAGCGACGCCGACTACCCGCTGCTGGTGGTCGTCGACCCGATCTGGCAGCAGCGCGGCGACCTGGCGAGCGTCGTCGACCATCGTCTCGAGCAGGGGGCGGCGGCGCCGCTGGTGGTCGCCTTCGTGCCCCCCCGCAGCGGCTGGGGCGGGGAGCAGGGCGGCCCCTCGCGCGAGGGCTTCGCGCGCCTGCTGGCGCGGGAGCTGGTGGGCGCCCTCGAGGGGCGCTACCGGCTGCGCCGCGAGGCGTCGTCGCGCGCCCTTCTCGGCCACGTCGCCAACGTCGCCGACGTGCTCTTCGCCGCCCGCAGCCACCCCGAGGTCTTCGCCGGCGCGGCGCTGCTCAGCATCGAATGGTCCCCCGATCGTCGCGACGAGCTCTTCGCCCGGCTGGAGGGCGCGCCGCCGGCGCGCCAGACCTTCTTCGCCGGCTGGAACCTCTACGACCGCGAGCACCGCGCCGGCGGCGTCGACCTGCGCTCGGCAGGCGCGGCGCTCTTCGACCGCCTGCGCCGCGACGGCCACCGGGTGCTCGGCGGCGAGGCCCGCGACGCCTCGGGCTGGGGCAGCTGGCGCGCCCGCGCCGGCGAGATCCTGGCGGCCTTCTTCCCCCCCTGAGCGCCGGACGGCCCTATCGGCCGATCCATCGCCGGGGCGGCTGAGCGCGAACCCGCTTCACGGCAGGGGGGCTCCTGGCCGGCGCTCCGCCGTCGCGTCCCGGATGAGCTGCTGCCACTCCTTCATCATCTGCGAATACCTGGCGGCGTCGAAAGCGGCGAGCTCCCGGTTGCCGTCCTCGCTCAAGGCGGTCAACGCATAGGTCACCCGCACCTCCGAGCCGCCCTCTCCGTCCGCCCGCACCTCGACGCCGACGGTGCCGGCCTTGATCCCGGGCGTCGTCCGCGAGTAGCGCGCGCGGAAGGCCTGCGGGTCGTAGTCGACCACCACCCAGATCGTCGTGTGGGGCCCCTCGGGGGTCACGAAGACGGTCCCCGCCGCGGTGCCGTCGCCGCTGAGAAGGGTCGGATTCCAGCCGGGCACCCACAGTCGCTCTCCGGGTGCCGTGAACAGGGCGATGGCCTGCTCCGGCGGCAGATCGAGACGGAATCCGCCGGCGTGCTCCACGCAGGCCGGTCTGAACGCCGCGTCCGGGGTCTTGATGCTCATCGTTCTCTCCTGGTCGTCCAGCCTATGGTACCAAGATACCTGGATAAAAGACAAGCGCGCCGTGGCCGGCTGCTTCCCGCAGGTGCTTCCCGCAGGTGCC
>RFGL01000442.1 GCA_003697015.1 Acidobacteriota bacterium
GCCCAGCCCAGGGCGTACGGCCCGCCCCCGGCCAGGGCTCGGCGCCGGCCGCCGGCGAGCAGACCGGCGCCGTCGTCGAGCCACAGGCGGGCGAAGCGCAACAGATCGGCGGCCGAGCCGAAGAGGCCGGCGTGGCCGCCGAGACCGCCGAGAAAGCGGGCGTTGGCGTCCTGCGGCTCGCCCCGCCGCCACCTCCGCTCCGCCGCCAGCGCCAGGCCCTGGGCCGCCGCCAGCTCGACCTCGACTCCGTTGTCGAGGCCGCAGGCGACGACGTCGCCGCCGGCCGCCGGCGACGCGGCGAGGCCGGTCATGGCCAGGGGCTCGGCGAGGTGGCGGGCGAGAAGCCGGGCGAGGGGCGTGCCGGTCGCCGTCTCCACCAACCGCCCCCACAGCACGTAGCCCAGGTCGCTGTAGGTGCCGGGCGGCGCGCCGAGCAGCTCGGGGGCGGCGGCGAGGTACGCCGCCACCTCCCGCGGCGTGGCACAGCGCCGGGCGAGCAGCGTCCAGGGCACGAAGCCCGCTCGGTGGCGCAGCAGGGTGGCCAGCTGACGCCGCGCCAGGCGCGGGTGGACGCCGGGCAGCACGTCGCCGACCCGCGCCCGCAGCGGCAGCAGGCCGCGGCGGTCGAGGATCAGGGCGAGGGTCGCCATGATCGGTTTGGTGAGGGAGGCCAGGTCGAAACGCGAGGTGAGCGCCGGCGGCTCGGGCTCGCCGGGAGCGACGGCGCCGGCCGCCGACCACCCCAGCACCTCCTTGCCCTCCGCCACCAACGCCACCGCCGCCGTCACTTCGCCCGCCGCCACCAGGCGGTGGAGAAAGCGGCGCAGAGTCGGCTCGATGGGTTCGGACATGGTGCTTGGCGCCTCGGCGGCGACGCCGAGGCCGAGGGCCGGCGGCTGGCGCGCCCCGGCTCGGGACGGCGTCCTACGCCAGGCCGTAGTTTGCCGGATGGCCGGTCTGAAAGACCACCACCCGCTGGCCGGCGCTCACCAGGCCGCGGTCGGCCAGGGCCTCGAGACCGAGCATCGCCGCCGCCCCCTCCGGCCCCACCAGCCGTCCCTCGCGCTGCGCCAGGCGCCGGCGCATCCCCTCGATCCGCTCCTCCGGCACCGCCAGCGCCGCCCCGCCGGTGGCCTCGAGCGCGGCCAGCACCAGCCGGTCGCCGAGGCTCTGGGGCACCCGCAGGCCCCAGGCGCGGGTCTCGGGGTCGGGCCACGGCGTGACCCGCTTGCGGCCCTCTTCGTAGGCCCGCACCAAGGGAGCGCAGCCGGCCATCTGCACCGCGGCGATCCGCGGCGGCGGACCGCTGACGAGCCCCAGGCCCTCGAGCTCGACGAAGGCCTTGTGCATCGCCACCACCCCGGTGCCGCCGCCGGTGGGGAAGACGAGCCAGTCGGGCAGGGTCCAATCGAGCTGCTCGGCGACCTCGAGCAACATCGTCTTCTTGCCCTCGACCCGGTAGGGCTCGCGAAAGGTCGCCAGGGTCCAGAAGCGCCCGTCGCCGTCCTCCAGCCGCCGGGCGGCGTCGAGCAGGGTGCCGGGAGCGGTCAGCACCTCGGCGCCGTAGGCACGGCATCGGCGGGCGACGGTCTCGGGGGTATCGGCGGGCAGCGCCACCCGCGCCGGCAGGCCGCTGGCGGCGGCGTAGGCGGAGAGGGCCAGGGCGGCGTTGCCGGCGCTCGCCAGCTGCACTCCGCCGGCGCCGAGCTCGCGCGCCCGGTTGACCGCCAGGGAGAGTCCGCGATCCTTGAACGAGCCGCTCGGATTGCCCGCCTCGTCCTTGATCCACACCGTCACCTCCGGCGGTGCCGAGCGGTAGAGGGGAACCAGCGGCGTTCCCCCCTCCCCCAGGTCGACCCGGCGCTCGAAGTCGGCCAGGGGCAGGAGCTCGCGGTACCGCCACAGAGACCACGATCGTCCCCGCAAGCGCCGGCGCCACGCCGCGCCGGTGGCGGGGTCGAGCCGGTAGTCGACCAACCACGGCGCCCCCGCCGGCGACAAGCCGGCGCGCCGGTCGAGAGGTGCTTCGCTCTCCCCGGCGGAACAACGCAGGGCACGGGCCCAGGAGTCGGCACGATCCACGGTCAACCTCCGTCGGGATGCTACGTCAGGACGCGACCACGCCGGCGGCACCCCCCCTCCGCCTGGCGGTCGGTCATGCGTTCTCTCCGTCGCCGGCCACCGCCGGCGAGGCGATCGGCCGGCCGGCGGCGGGCCCGCCGAGACTGGCGATCACCCGCCGCAGCGTGTCTTCGAGGGGAACGGTCGGGCGCCAGCCGGTGAGGGCTTGGATGCGCGAGACGTCGGGCAGACGCCGCTGCATGTCTTCGAAGCCGGGGCCATAGACCCGGTCGTAGGGCACCAGGGTGATGCGTTCGCTCGACGGCGGCTCACCGGTCACCAGACGCAGCACCAAGCCGGCGAGATCGCGGATGGCGATCTCGCGGGTGGCGCCGACGTTGAACACCCGCCCCCTGGCTTGCGGGTGCTCCGCCAGCAGCACCAGGGCGCGCACCGCGTCGCTGACGTCGCAGAAGGAGCGCCGCTGGCGGCCGTCGCCGTAGACCGTCAGCGGTTCCCCCGCCAGCGCCTGGCGCACGAAGCGCGGGATGACCATCCCGTAGCGCGCCCGCTGACGCGGCCCGACGACGTTGAACAGGCGCGCGATGATCACCGGCAGCTCGAGCCGGCGGTGATAGGCCAGGCCGAGGTGCTCGATCGCCGTCTTGGAGGTGGCGTAGCTCCAGCGCGCCCGGGTGGTCGGCCCCAGCACCTGGTCGTCGTCCTCGGCGAACGGCACCCGCTCGCTCTTGCCGTAGACCTCGGAGCTGGAGGTGATCAGCACCGGCTTCTTGTAGCGATTGGCGGCGGCGAGCACCGCCCGGGCGCCGAAGACGTTCGATTCCAGGACGCTGACCGGGTCCTTGACGATCAGCTCGACGCCCACCACCGCCGCCAGGTGGTAGATCAGGTCGCAATCGCCGATCAGGTGGTCGAGCACCGCCTCGTTGGTGATGCTGTCGATGGCGAAGCTGAAGCGGGCGTTCGGCGTCAGGTGGCGGATGTTGTCGAAGCGGCCGGTGGAGAGGTTGTCGATCACCGCCACCCGACAACCGCGGTCGAGCAGGGCCTCGGCCAGATGGCTGCCGAGAAAACCCGCGCCGCCGGTGATCAACACCCGGGTGCCGGGAGCCAGGGGCAGATGCTGGGGGCGGTGGTCCGCGCTCTCGGTCATGGCTCGCTCTGAGCTCATCCAACTCGCATCAACCAGGCCAGGACGCTGCCGGCGACGGCGGCCAGCACCAGCAGCAGGACCGCCCCCGCGTCGCCGGCGCCGCGGGCGCGCAGACAGTGCGAAAGGTGATCCGTGCCCGGCGTGGTCAGGGGATTGTATCCCCGCCGGAGGCGGGAGACGCAAACCGTCGTCGTGTCGGCGAGGGGCACCGCCAACACCAGGAGGGCCAGCAGCCAACCGCGGGGGGCCTGGGAGTGGGTCAGCTCGAGGCCGAGGACCGCCAGCGCCAGGCCCAGGGGCTGGCTGCCGGCGTCGCCCATGAAGATCCTCGCCGGCGGCGCGTTGTAGGGCAGGAAGCCCAGGCTGCCGCCGAGGACCGCCGCCGCCAGCAGCGAGGCGGGGGACGACGGCGGCAGGAGGAGCAGGAAACCGAGCGCCGCAACCCCGGCGATCGACGCCGCCAGGCCGTCCATGTTGTCCAGCAGGTTGAGGGCGTTGGTGACGCCGACGATCCACGCCAGGCTGGCCACCGCGGTCAGCTCCGGCGCCAGGGGCAGGGCCAGGCGGTACCCGGCCGCCACCAGCATCACCGCCACGCCGCCTTGCAGGAGGAGTTTGGCGACCATCCCCAGGCCGCGACGGTCGTCCCACAGACCGGCGGCGAAGAGCACCGCGAAGGCCGCCGCCAGCGCCCAGCCGCCCGGTTCGGACCGGCCCCACGGCACCCCCGGCAGCAGCGCCGCGACCAGGGCCACGCCGCCGAGGAGGGGGGTCGGCCGCTTGTGGCCCTTGCGCGCCGCCGGCCGGTCCACCCAGCCCCGATCGAGGGCCAGCCAGCGCGCCAGGGGCGTCGCTACCAGCGCGATGGCGAAGGCGCTGACCGCGACCGCCGGGAGGGGGTGGTGGCCGTCCATCAGGGGCTCGCTGCGGCGGCGGAAAGGCTCGGGGTCGTCACGGGCGGGCATCATACCCGACCGCTGTACTAGAATGCGGCCATCAGCCGCCGTCCAACTCCTGGCTGCCGTCCACTCTTGGAAACCGATGCGATCGACGGCCACAGCTCAGCCGCTTCCCGCCGCGGGCACGTCGCGACAAGCCGACGGCGACGTCCTGCGCCGCGGGCTGCTCTTGACCCTGGTCTACAGCGACCTCTTCGACTATCCGCTGACGGCGGAGGAGCTCCACCGCGACCTGGTGGTGCCCTGCGACGACCCCGGGCGCTGCACCGCGGCGCTGGCCGAGATGGTCGGCGACGGAACGGTCGAATGCGACGGCGACTTCTACTGCCTCGCCGGGCGCGGGGCGATCGTCCCCCTGCGCGCGGCGCGGCGGCGGCGGGCGGCCCGCCGCTGGCGCCAGGCGCGGCGCTTCGCCCGCTGGCTGGCGCGGGTGCCCTTCGTGCGCATGGTGGCGGTGTGCGGCTCGCAGGCGGTGGACAACGCCACCCGCGACGCCGACGTCGACCTCTTCCTCGTCACCGCTCCCGGCCGCCTGTGGCTGGCGCAGTCGGCGACCATGGTGCTGCGCCGCCTGGCGCGCCTGGCGATCGGCATCGAGCCGTGCCCCAACTACCTGCTGAGCGAGGATCGGCTGGAGGTGGCGCCGCACACCCTCTACACCGCCCGCGAGGTGGCGCAGGTGGTGCCGCTGTGGGGTGCGGCGACGGCGCAGCGCTTTTTCGCCGCCAACCGGTGGATCGGTCGATTCCTCCCCCAGCGCCGGCCCGGCGGGCGGCCGGAACAGCTGCGGGACACGCCGCCGGGACGGCTCAAGACGGCGCTCGAGACGCTCCTCGGCGGCGCCGCCGGCGCCCGTCTCGACCGCCTGGTGTACGGCCTGCTGGTGCGCTACTACGCCCGCCGCCTCCGCCGGCCGCGGGCGGAGATCGAGCTCGCCTACCGCCGCGAGCGCCAGGTGGTGGTCACCGGCGGCTACCTCGGAGCGGTGGCCGAGCGCTTCGCCATCCGCGCCGGCGAGGTCCTCGGCGACGGCGGGCGGGCCGCCGCCGAGGCGATCTTCGCCGGCGGCTGGGAGGCCGGCGACGGCGGCGACGGCGCGCCGGCCGGCGCCGACCCGCTCTACGCCGAGCTCTTCGCCCGCCGCTACGGGGGTGGACGATGAGCGCGGTGTTGCTCGGCCAGTCCTACTTCCTGCGCTTCGACCCCAAATTGTGGCGGGCGATGCAGCCCTACGCCCCCCTCGGCACCCTGATCGCCGCCAGCTGCCTGCGCCAGCGCGGTTTCGACGTCGCCCTCTTCGACGCCATGCTGGCGCGCGACGAGAGCGAGTGGGAGGCCGCGGTCGAGCGCCACCGGCCGCGCTACGCGGTGCTCTTCGAGGACAACTTCAACTACCTGTCGAAGATGTGCCTGCTGCGCATGCGCCAGGCCGCCTTCACCATGATCCGCAGCGCCCGCCGGCACGGCGCCACGGTGCTGGTCTGCGGCTCCGACGCCACCGATCACGCCGCCGCCTACCTCGAGGCCGGCGCCCAGCTGGTGATCCACGGCGAGGGCGAGGCGACCCTGGGGGAAGCCCTCGCGGCCCTGGACGGCGGCGGCGACCTGGCCCGCGTCGCCGGCCTGACCATCGCCCCCCAGCTCGCCGGCGGCGACGAGGCCCTGCGCACCCCGCCGCGGCCGGTGCTGCGCGACCTCGACGCCCTGCCCTTCCCGGCCTGGGATCTGGTCGACGTCGAGCGCTACCGCCGCTTGTGGCTCGCCCGCCACGGTTACTTTTCGATGAACCTGGTCGCCACCCGCGGCTGCCCCTATCACTGCAACTGGTGCGCCAAGCCGATCTGGGGCCAGACCTACCACATGCGGAGCCCGGAGAACGTCGCCGACGAGCTGGCCGAGCTGCGCGCCCGCTACCGCCCCGACCACCTGTGGTTCGCCGACGACATCCTCGGCCTGAAGCGCGGCTGGATGGCGGAATTCGCCGCGGCGGTGGCGGCGCGCGGCGCGCGCACGCCGTTCAAGTGCCTGTCGCGGGCCGACCTCCTGGGCCGCCGGGGGGAAGTCGAGAGCCTGGCGCGGGCGGGTTGCGACATCGTCTGGATCGGTGCCGAGTCGGGCTCGCAGAAGATCCTCGACGCGATGGAGAAAGGCACCACCGTCGAGCAGATCCGCGCCGCGGCGCAGAAGGTGCACGAGGCCGGCATGCGGATCGGCTTCTTCCTCCAATTCGGCTATCCGGGGGAGACGCGGGAGGACCTGGAGCTGACCCGGGCCCTGGTGCGCGACTGCCGGCCGGACGAGATCGGCATGTCGGTCTCCTACCCCCTGCCCGGCACCCCGTTCTACCGCCGCGTCGAAGCCGAGCTGGGAGCGAAGCGCAACTGGGTCGACTCCGAGGACCTCGACATGATGTACCGCGGGCCCTTCCCCACCGCCTTCTACCGCCAGCTCCATCGGGTGGTGTCGAAGGAGTTCCGCGCCCAGCTGGCGGCGGACGAGTTGCGCCGCGCCCTCAGCCGGCCCCAGCGGCTGCGCCCCGCCCACCTGCGGCGCGCCGCCGCTCTCGCCTACCACCACCTCACCCTGCCCTGGGCCCGGCGCCAGCTGGAGCGCCGCGCGCGCCTGCCCCACCGCGGCCTCGGCCCCCTCGCCGGCGCCATGAGCCCGGA
>RFGL01000443.1 GCA_003697015.1 Acidobacteriota bacterium
CTGCCAGGTCCAGCCCGCCGCCGGCGGCGGCGCTGGCGGCGGCGTCCGACCGGCGCAGCCGGCGAGCGCCAGGGCACCGGCGGCCAGCAGCCACGGGATCGCCTGCCGGCACATCGGGGGCTCGCGGGCGCCGGCCTACCAGGAGCGCGCCTGGCGCGGGCCGGGGTCGGGCACCAAGCCGGCCAATTGCTCGCGCTCCGCCAGCCAGGCGGCGAAGGCCTCGAGCTCGGCGGCCTCGACCCCGCGGGGATCCGCCCGCCGCTCCTCCAGCCAGCGCTTCATCGCCCCCATCAGCTCGTCGGCGCGGGCGCGGTCGCTGGCGAAGAGGGTCATGTAGGCCGCCTTGGCGTCCTCCAGGCGGTTCAGCCCGAGGAAGGCCTCGCCGCGGTATTCGATCGCCTCGGCGTACCCCGGCTCGAGCTTCAAGGCCATGTCGTAGGCCTCCAGCGCCTCGTCGTAGCGCCCCTGCCGGCGGAGGACGTAGCCGAGATCGCTCCACGCCTTGTAGAGGCCGCGGTCGAGACGCAAGGCCCGGACGTACTCCGCCTCCGCCTGCTCGTAGGACTTGGCGATCTTGCGCTCGGTCTTGGCGCGTTTGGCGTCGGGCAGCGCGGGCAGCTTCTGTTCCAGCTTGGCCGCCTTCTCGCGCAGGCGGACGCCGCTGTTGTAGTGCTGGATGGCGAGCACCTTGGGATCCTGCGGCGGCACCGGGGCGGGCGGCGGCGCGCTCGAGGAGCCGCCGGCGGCCTGGAGGTCGGCGGCGACGAGCACCAGGCCGAGGGCCAGGAGAAGCCGCGCCGGGCGGACGATGGGGTGGGTCGGGTCGGTCATCAACGATCCTCCTCGGGCTCGGTGGCAGCCGCACTGCGCCGCGGCCGGGGTGACGCCGGCACCGTCTCGCGGCGGCGCCGGCGCGCTCGTCCTCCGATCTTAATCGACCGCGGCGGGCGCGGCGGGCGGCGTGGTATCATGGACGGCAGAGAACCGACGATGGACCTCCGATCCTCAGCCCCCCGCCTGCTGCTCGCAGGATCCCTCGCCCTGGCCGTTCAGGGCTGTGCGGCGGCCGACCGCAACGCCGGCGAACAGAGCGTCGCCGGCGACCTGGCCGAGCGTCCGCCGGCGACGGAGCCGGCGCCCGCCGTCCCGGAGCTGCCGCCGGCCGAGGATCGGTGGCTGCCGCCGCCGGCCAGCGAGCTCTTCGCCGCCGAGCTCACCACCGTCGGCTGGGACGCCGTCACCGGCTCGCCGGTGGTCCTGCTGCGCACCCTCGACGCCGGCCAGGTGGTGCCGATCTGGATCGGCATCGCCGAGGCCCAAGCCATCGCCCGCGCCCTCCACGGGGTGGTGATGCCGCGGCCGATGACCCACGATCTGATGGCCAACCTGTTGAGCAATCTCCACGCCGGCCTCGAAGAGCTGCTGATCACCGAGCTGCGCGACGGCGTCTACTACGGCCGCCTCAAGCTGCGGGTCGACGGCGAGAACGAGGCGCGCTGGATCGACACCCGGCCGAGCGACGGCCTCGCCCTCGCCCTGCGCACCGGCGCCACCATCCGCCTCGCCCGCAGCCTGCTCGACGACCTCCCGGACTACGACTTCCTCGCCCCCGACGCCCCCGACCAGGTGGTGCGCACCCTCGGGCTGACGGTGGTGTCGCCGAGCGAGGAGCTGCGGCGTACCTACGAGCTCGGCGACCGCCAGGGCATCGTGGTGATCGCCGCCAGCGGCCAGGCCAAGGCCCAGGGATTGCGCCGCGGCGACCTGATCGTCGCCATCGACGGCCAGCCGGTGAGCGCCCCGATCGACCTCCTCGACCGCCTGCGCCAGCGGCCGGAGTCGATCACCCTGACCTACTACCGCCAGGGGAAGACCCACGACGTGGTGCTCTACCCGCTGGAGGACGACGACGACGAGTCGGTGGTGGCCTGAGACCCGGCGCGGCCGGGAAAACCGGCGGCGACCGCGGCCCGTTATACCCCCTGTCATGGATCGCCGACGCGCCCGGCGCGCCTTCCTGCCGCTGGTCCTGCTGCTCGTCGCCTGCGCCGGCGAGCCGCCGCCGGCCGCCGAGCCGCCGCCGGCCGCCGCCGCCGCTCGCCGCACCCTCGACGACGGCTTCCTCCTCGGCGGCATCCAGGTCAACGAAGCCGACCTCGAGGCCTGGCTCGACGCCGTCCAGGGGGCGGGCATGAACGCCGTGTCGGTGACCGACTACGCCCACCAGGGGGATTGGGACAGCCACAACCTGTGGTGGCAGCCCAACCCCGGCCTGCTGGCCGAGATCCGCGCCGCCAAGGCCCGCGGCATGAAGGTGGTGCTGATCCTGCGCCTGGCCCTCGACCGCGCCTTCCCCCGCAACCGCTTCCTCTGGCACGGCATGATCATGCCGCACCACGACTGGCAGCTGCGGGAGTGGTTCGCGCGCTACCAGGGCTTCGTCCTCCACTGGGCGGAGATCGCCGAAGAGGAGGGGATCGACGCGCTGATGATCGGCAGCGAGCTCAACGCCCTGACCTCGACCGAGCCGGTCGATCGCCTGCCGGCGCTTCTGGAGTACTTCCTCAACGACGACAAGCAGGCCGAGCGCAAGGCCCAGCTGATGGCCTTCCGCGACCGCGTCGCCGGCGAGCACCTGTGGCAGAACGCCGATCCCGACGAGCGCGACGGCGCCGACCTCGGCGGCTACCTCGAGGCGCGCATCGCCGCCGAGCGCGCCTGGGCGCGTTCCGTCACCTCCGGCGATCCCGAGCAGGCGGTGGCGCGGCTCAATCGCCGGCGGGCGCTGCTCGAGCAGCACTGGCTGCAGCTGATCGACTGCGTGCGCGCGGTCTACCACGGCCCCATGGGCTACGCCGCCAACTTCGACCAGTACCAGGCGGTCACCTTCTGGGATCGCCTCGACGTCATCGGCATCAACGCCTACTTCAAGCTCCGCGACCACCTGCTGCCGGCCGGCGACGAGCAGCGACTGGCACGCACCCTGGCCGCCGGCTGGCGCCGCGTGCTGGGCGAGATCGACGCCTTCCGCGCCCTCTACGGCCTGGGCGACAAGCCGGTGATCTTCACCGAGATGGGCTTCACCCGGCGCCGCAACTCGACCATCGAGACCTGGGCCGACGCCGGCTTCGCCCTGGTACGGCGCGGCCCCGACGCGGCGCCGGACGACCGCCGGCTGGTGATCTGGCAGGAAGAGCCGATCGACGAACGGGAACGCGCGCTGGCGGTCGCGGCCCTCGATCACGTGCGCCGCGAGCGCCGCTTCCCCCTGCGCGGCATCCTCTACTGGAAGCTCTCAAGCCACGCCTACCACCGCGACGACGAGCCCTTCCTGCTGCTCGTCGGCCAGCCGCAGGAAGACCCCCTCCTCGCCGCCCTGCGGGGCTTCCTCGACCCTGTACCCGAGCCCCGCACTGCGCTAGACTGAGGCCGGAGCTCGCAGCATGTCACGCCGATTCGCCGCCGCCCTGCCGATCCTCGCCGCCGCCCTCGCCGCCGCCCTCGCCGGCTGCGGCGAGCGCCCC
>RFGL01000444.1 GCA_003697015.1 Acidobacteriota bacterium
GCCGCCGGCCGCCAGCAGGAGGGCGGCGACGGCGGGACGGAGGGCGTGGGGCAGGCGCGTCATCGGCCGGATTCTACCCCCCGCCGTCCGTCGCCGGCAGCCGCCGGGGGGCGATCCGTCACGCGGCGGCGACCGCCGCGCCAAGCGGTGGTACGCTGCGGCGACGCGGCCGCCGCCGCTCTCGCGCCATGGCTCCGAACCCCGTCATCGAGCTCCGCCACCTGAGCCGCCAGCTGCCGTCGGGCGATCGGCTGCTGCGCATCCTCGACGACGTCTCCTTCGCCATTCCCGCCGGCCAGATGGTCGCCATCCTCGGCCCCTCCGGCAGCGGCAAGTCGACCCTGCTGGCGTTGATCGCCGGCCTCGACCGCCCGAGCAGCGGCGAGATCTATCTGGCCGGCCACCCGGTGCACCGCATGGGGGAGGACGAGCTGGCGGTGCTGCGCCGAGATGCCGTCGGCTTCGTCTTCCAATCCTTTCAGCTGCTGGCCGATCAGACGGCGCGGGAGAACGTCCTCCTGCCCCTCGAGCTGGCGGGTCATCCGGCGCCGGGCGAGCGGGCCGACGAGCTGCTGGCCCAGGTCGGCCTGGCCGAACGCGGTCACCACTACCCGGTGCAGCTGTCGGGCGGCGAGCAGCAGCGGGTGGCGTTGGCCCGCGCCTTCGCCACCCGACCGCCGGTGCTCCTCGCCGACGAGCCCACCGGCAACCTCGACTCGGCCACCGGCGAGATGATCCTCGGCCTGCTCGCCGACCTGCGGCGCGACGCCGGGACCACCCTGGTGCTGGTCACCCACGACCCGGCGGTCGCCGGCCGCGCCGACCGCCAGATCCACCTGCGCGACGGCCGCGTCGTACGCGACGTCGCGGCCTCCTCCGCCGGCGAGCGCCGGCCGCTGGAGGCGGCCCGGTGAGCGTCGCCACCTATCTACGCCACCTGCGCCGCGAGGTCCGGGGCAGCGCTTCCCGGCTGGTCCTCTTCGTCCTCTGCCTGGCGGTCGGGGTGGCGGCGGTGGTGGCGGTCAAGAGCCTGTCGGACGGCCTCGAGCGGGGCATCCGCGGCGAGGCGCGCCAGCTGCTGGCAGCCGACCTGGCGGTGCGCGGGCGCTCGCCGATCCCCGGCGCGGTGCGCGACGCGGCCGCCCGGCCCGGCGTGGAGCAGGCCGAGGTGAGGGAGCTCCTGACCGTCGTCGCCGCGCCCGGCAACGCCGGCCGGCCGGGGCGCAGCCAGCTGGTCGAGCTCAAGGCGGTGAGCGGCGGCTACCCGTTCTACGGCGAGCTCGAGCTGGCGCCGCCGGCGCCCCTCGACCACTTGCTCGACGAGCGCTCGGCGGTGGTGGCGCCGGATCTCCTCGCCCGCCTGGGGCTGGCGGTGGGGGAGGAGCTCAAGATCGGCGGCGAGGTCTTCCGCATCGCCGGCACGGTGCTGCGCGAGCCCGACCGCATCGCCACCGCCATGAGCGGTGGGCCGCGGGTCTTCGTCAGCCTCGGTGGGCTGGCGCGGGCCGACCTGATCCAACGCGGCAGCCGGGTCACCTATCGCCTGCTGCTGCGCCTGCCGGAAGACGGCGCCGAGACCCTGGCGGCCTTCGAGGAACGCCTGCGCCAGGCGCTGCCGGAGGACGGCCGCTTCCGCCTCGAGACCTATCGCGACGCCCAGCCGACCCTGCGCCGCGGCCTGCGGCGACTGGACCGCTTTCTCGGTCTGGCGGCGCTGTTGTCGCTCCTGATCGGCGGCATCGGCGTCGCCCAGACGGTGCGCGCCTGGCTCACCGGTCGCCTCGACGCCATCGCGGTGCTCAAGTGCCTGGGCTACCGGCCGCGTCAGGTGCTGGCCCTCTACCTCGGCCAGGCGCTGCTCCTCGCCCTGGCCGGGAGCACCGCCGGCGTCCTTCTCGGCGTCGTCTTGAGCCGGCTGCCGGTCTATCTGCTGGCGGGGCTGGTGCCGGTGGGGCTGGTCGATCCGTGGCAGCCGGCGGCGCTGGGGCGGGGCTTCGGCCTCGGTCTGGGGGTGGCGCTCTTGTTCAGCGCGCCGCCCCTGCTCGATGCCCGCCGGGTACCGCCGATCCGGGTCCTGCGGCGCACCGCCGAGCCCCTGGCGCCCAAGCGCGCCGTCCGTCTGCTGCGCGCCGGGCTGATCGCCGCCGGGGTCTTCGCCCTCGCCTCTTGGCAGGCGCGCTCGGTGCTCTACGGCGCGCAGTTCACCGCCGCCTTGGGCGCCACCGCCCTGGCCCTGGTCGTCGCCGCCCGCGCGCTGGTGCGTCTGGCCCAGCGGCCGCGCCGCCGGGCTCGCCTGGTGCTGCGCCACGGCCTGGCGGCCCTCGGGCGTCCCGGGGCGGCGACCGGCGGTGCCGTCGTCGCCCTCGGCCTCGGCGTGCTGGTGCTGGTCGGCATGCTGTTGGTCCAGCGCCGGCTTCACGCCCAGCTCGACCGCGATCTGCCGGCCGACGCCCCCAGCGCCTTCCTGATCGACGTGCAGCCCGATCAGTGGCCGGGGGTCGAGGCCCTGCTGCGCGACGCCGGCGCCGAGCGCCTGGACTCGGTGCCGGTGGTGACGGCCCGCCTGCGGCGGATCGACGGCCAGTCGATCGCCGAGCTGACGGCGGCGACGGGCCCGCCGGCCGACCCCGAGCGGGCGCGCCGCGACGCCGGCCGGCGTTGGGCCTTGACCCGCGAGCAGCGCCTGACCTACCTCGAGCGGCTGCCCGACGACAACGCCGTCGTCGAGGGGGCGCTGTGGCAGCGCGACGACCTGGCCGAGATCAGCGTCGAGCGTTCCTTCGCCCGCGACCTCGGCGTCGGCGTCGGCTCGCGGCTGGCTTTCGACGTCCAGGGCGTGCCCCTCGAGCTGACGGTGACCAGCATCCGTACCGTCGAGTGGGAGAGCTTCGGGATCAATTTCTTCCTGGTGGTGGAGCCCGGGGTGCTCGAAGGAGCACCGCAGCACCGGGTGGTGGCGGCGCGCCTGCCGCGGGGGCGGGAGCAGGCGGTGCAGGACCGGCTGGCGGCGAGCTTCCCCAACGTCACCATGATCCGCATCCGCGACGTGCTCGAGCGCCTGGGGCTGGTGCTCGGCAAGCTGGAGCTGGCGGTGGCGGCGCTCGGCGTCCTGGTGCTGCTCGCCGGCTTGCTGATCCTGGCGGGGGCGATCGGTGCCGGGGCGGTGCGCCGCGGCGCCGAGGTGGCGCTGTACAAGACCCTCGGCATGACCCGCCGTCAGGTGGTGGCGGCCTTCGCCACCGAATACGCCCTGGTCGGTCTGGTCGCCGGTCTGCTCGGCACCGCCGGCGGCGCGCTGGTGGCGTGGCTGGTCACCCGCCGGGGCATGGACCTGCCGTGGAGCTTCGATCCCCTCCCCCTCGCCCTCGCCCCCCTGGCC
>RFGL01000048.1 GCA_003697015.1 Acidobacteriota bacterium
GCTTGAGCGGCGTCTTGGCCGGTGCCGCCGTCGCCTCGGCCGCCGCGGAGGCCGCCGCGGCCGGCGGCGAGGCGGGCTCGGCCGTCGCCGTCCCGGCCTTGGCCGTCGCCACGGCGGTGGTCTCGGCCTTGGCCGCGGTCGCCGGCTTCGGCGCTGCGGCGGCCGGAGCCTCAGCCGGCGGCTGGGCCTTGGCCGCCGCCGGTGGGGTCTCGGCCGCGGCCGGTTGGGCCTTGGCCGCCGCGACGTCGGCCTTCTTGGCCGCTGCGGCGGCGGCCTCGCGGGCCGCCCGCTCGCGCACCTCGATGGTGCGGATCGGCGATTCGACCCGCTGGATCATGTGGCGGCGGGCAGGCCGCAGGGGGGTTGCCGGCGGCCGGCGGCGGTCAGCCACCGGGGCGGATCTCGGCGCGGCTGCGGAGTCGCGCAGGATGACCTCGCGCGGCTGGGCCAGCCGCTTGCCCTCGAGGATCGCCCGGATGACGTCGGCGTCGAGACGGGTGTCCTCATTTTCGACCCGGGCGCCGAGCGATTTGAGCTTGAACACCAGGTCCTGCCCGGGGATGCCCATTTTCTTGGCGAGGTCTTTGACGCGAATCTTTTCCATCGATCTTCCAAATCCAGCCGTTGTTCCAGCCGTCGTCTCCGCGCGGCCCTGTCGATCAGCCGGCACCTTCGGTGGTCGGCTCCGGTGCTGGCTCCTCCGCCGCCTCGTTGCGTTCGCGGTAGCGCTCGCTCTCCTTCAGCGCCTGGCTGAGGGCGGCCATGAAGTCGTCGTTTTCCAGCCCCGGGCTCTCCTCTTCGGCCTCCGGCTCGGCGATCGCCGGCTGCTGTTCGTGCGCCCAGCTGAGGATCGCCTCGGCGGTCTTCGGGCCGATGCCCTCGACCGCCTTGAGCGCCTCGGCGTCGGCCGCCAGCAGGTCTTCGTAGCGTACGAAGCCGGCCTCGCGCAGGTGCTCGGCGGTCTTGGCGCCGACCCCGGGGCAGGTACTCCAGTCGATCTCGCCGCTCGGCGCTGCCGGCGCGGCGGTCTCCGTCTGTGCCGTTTCTAGCATGCGGGCGAGGGCGTCGGCCACCTCGTCTTTGACGTCCGACTCGCTCTTGATGTCGATCCGCGCCCCGATCAGCTCCGACGCCAGGCGGACGTTCTGGCCGCGCTTGCCGATCGCCAGGGAGAGTTGCTCGTCCTCGACGATGACGTCGAGGTGGGGCACGCCGGTCGAGCGGGTGACCTTGACGCGGGTGATCTTGGCCGGCGCCAGGGCGCTCTGGGCGAAGGTCACCAGGTCGTCGGAGTACTCGATGATGTCGATCTTCTCGCCCCGGAGCTCGCGGATGATCGATTGCACCCGCGAGCCTTTCATGCCGACGCAGGCGCCGACCGGGTCGACGTCGCGCTCGCGGCTGATCACCGCCACCTTGGCGCGCTCGCCGGGGGCGCGCACGGCGTTCTTGATCAGCACCGTGCCGTCGTAGATCTCCGGCACCTCCATCTCGAAGAGCTTGACCAGGAGGCGCGGGTCGGTGCGCGACAGCACGATCTGCGGTCCCTTCGGTTGGGTGTGGACGTCGATGATCACGGCGCGGATGCGCTCGCCCTGGCTGTAGCGCTCGTGGCGGGCCTGCTCGCTGCGCGGCACCACCGCCTCGGTGCGTCCCAGGTCGACGATGATGTCGCCGCGCTCGAAGCGCTTGACGGTGCCGTTGACGATCTCCCCCAGGCGGTCGATGTATTCGTTGTAGACCTTCTCGCGCTCGGCTTCGCGGATGCGCTGGTAGAGCACCTGCTTGGCGCTCTGGGCGGCGATCCGCCCCAGGCCTTCGGTCGAGATCGGCAGCAGGATCTCGTCGCCGACCTCGGCGTCGGGCTTGGTCTCCCGCGCTTCGTCGACGGTCCACTCGGCGAGGGGGTCCTCGACCTCCTCGACCACCTGTTTGACGATGAAGGCCTCGAACTCGCCGGTCTCGGGGTCGAAGCGCGCGCGCACCGGCTCCTTGATCCGGTGCTGCTTCTTGGCCGCGGAGGCCATGGCGTCCTCGAGCGCTTGAATCCAGCGATCGAGCTCGATGTTCTTCTCCCGTGCCACCTGTTGCAGGACCTGCATCAAGTCGATCTCGGGTGCTCGTACCTGGGCCATGTTCACGTCTTCCTGTCTACAGTTCAATTTCCAGACGGGCGCGCACCACGCCGGCCAGCGGAATGGCGTGGCGGACGCCGCCGTCCGCCTCGATCACCGTCAGCCGGCCGCCGTCCTCGTCGGTGAAGTCCTCCAGGCGGCCGACGATGGTCCGCCGCCCGCCGGCCGGCGCATCGTAGGTGATGCGCGCCAGCTTGCCGCGGAACCGCCGGTAGTCGGCCGGGCCGTAGAGCGGCCGGTCGAGCCCGGGGGAGGTGACCTCGAGGACGTAGCGTTCGCGGCCGAAGTCGTGCACGTCGAGCAGCGCCGACAGCTGCCGCGATACGGTCTCGCAGTGGGCGAGGGTGACCCCCTGGGGGTGATCGAGGACCACCCGCAGGGTGTTGCCGGCGAGCTTGATCTCCAGCAGCTGACAGCCGGCGTCCGCCGCCACCGCGGCGATCTCGGATGCGAGCTCGGATTCGATCGTCGTCTGCGCCATGGTCTTCATCATCATCGCTTCCGGCGCGGGCCCCGCGGCCCCGCCTTCCGGCCTCTCACGCACTCGCGGGGGAGCTGCCACTGGGTCGTTGGTCTGCGGGTGGTTGGTGCCAACAAAAAAGGCGGGTCGTAACCCACCTTCCCAGTGGAGAAAGCTGGCTCCCTGAGTATAGAGGAAACGCTCTCTATGCGCAACGTCCAGTCGCGGCGCGTAGACGCGGCGCGTCCGTCGCGCGCGGCCGGTGGGAGCGGGGCATGCCAATTTGGCGCCGCTCGCGGTGCGCGCGCCGCCGGCGCTTGGGGTAGAATCGACGGCGGCGGCGGCGCGGGCCGCCGGCATGCGGCGCGGCTGCCGGAATCAGCCCCCCGCCGATTCTGGCAACGAACTTGCTTGCTCCCCGAGGACGGCGACCGCAGCCATTCGAACAGACCGCAATCCAGCACGACGACACGGACAGGAGACGATGAGCATGAACGATTCCCGAGGCCGCGCGACCTTCCCTCTCCTCTTGGCCTTCGGCGCGATGATCTTCGGCATGGTGTTGGCCGGCGGCAGCGACCTGACCCCCGCCAGCCTGGCAGCGCCGGATGCGGCGGGACCGGTCGCCGTCGCGCCGCCGAACGGCGGCCTGCCGAGCTTCGCCGATCTGGCGGCGGCGGTATCGCCGGCGGTCGCCTTCATCGAGGTGCGGACGATCGAGAAGGCCGAGGGCCGGCGCATCGACCCCTTCTACGAGTTCT
This sequence comes from Acidobacteriota bacterium, assembly GCA_003697015.1. Lineage (GTDB taxonomy): Bacteria > Acidobacteriota > Thermoanaerobaculia > Multivoradales > J023 > J023. The sequence continues at coordinate 3,357 of RFGL01000048.1, forward strand.
TCTTCCGCCAGCGCCGGCCGCAGCAGGAGGAGCGCGAGGCGCCGGAGCAGCGCCGGGATTCCTCCGGCAGCGGCTTCGTGATCAGCGCCGACGGCCTGGTGGTGACCAACTACCACGTCATCGAGGGGGCCACCGGGGTCGACGTCACGGTCGACGGCCACCAGTACGAGGCCGAGGTGCGGGGCAGCGATCCGGCGACCGACCTGGCGCTGCTCAAGATCGAGCCGCGCGAGCCCCTGACCTACCTCGAGCTGGGGGACGCCGAGTCGCTGCGGGTCGGCGATTGGATCATGGTCATCGGCAGCCCCCTGCGGCTGGAGAACTCGGTGTCGGTCGGCGTCGTCAGCGCCAAGGGACGGAGCATCAACATCACCCGCGACCGCTCGCTGGAGAACTTCATCCAGACCGATGCGGCGATCAATTTCGGCAACTCCGGCGGTCCCCTGGTCGACCTCCGCGGCCGGGTGGTGGGGATCGCCACGGCGATCAACTACGGCGCCGAGAACATCGGCTTCGCGGTGCCGATCACCATCCTGCAGCGGGTGCTGCCGCAGCTGCGCGACAGCGGTACGGTGCACCGCGGCTACCTCGGGGTCGACATCCGCGACGTCACCGACCGCATCGCCGCCGGCTTCAACCTCGACGAGGCGCGCGGCGTGCTGGTCGATCTGGTGCGCAAGGGCAGTCCGTCGGAGGAGGCCGGCCTCCAGCCCGGGGACATCCTGCTCGAGATCGACGGCCGGCCGGTGATCGACACCCGCCAGCTGATCGACTACGTGTCGAGCAAGATGCCGGGCGAGGAGGTCAAGCTCAAGATCTTCCGCGAGGGCGACACCATCAGCCGCAAGGTGACCCTCGGCGAGCGGCCGAGCAACGGCGGCGCACCGGAGGTGGAGGAGCCCGACGAGCCGGAGGAGCAGCGCATCGAGTGGCTCGGCCTGGAGTACCAGGACATCACCTCGGCGGTGCGCGAGACCCAGGGCATCCCCGAAGACGTCGACGGGGTGTGGATCAGCGAGGTGGCGCCCTCGAGCCCGCTCTACGACGAAGGGGTGGGCCCGCGCGACGTCATCGTCAGCGTCAACGGCCAGCCGGTGACCAGCGCCGGCGACTTCGAGCGCGCCGTCGAACAGGCGGCGAGCGGCAGCCTGCTGCGGCTCTACGTGCGCCGCTTCGCCCGCGGCGAGCAGGTGGCGGCGTTCTTCGCCCTGGTCGAGAAGCCCTGAGGTCAGACCCTCGCCGGGGGCCCGGGCCGGTCGACGGACCGGCCCGTCTTGTATAGGGTCGGCAGCGGGGACGCCGCCGGCGATCGATCCACCCCGAGGAGAAACGGCACAGCGCCATGGCCAACAAGCCCAGCGGTCAGCAAGGGGTCGTCCTGATCGTCGACGACGAGCCGGCGATCCGCGAGAGCCTGCGGATGATCCTCGAGTTCGAGGGCTTCCGGGTCGACGAGGCGGGGAGCGGCGCGGAAGCGCTGGCCAAGGTGGCGGAGCGGGCGCCGGACGCCATCCTGCTCGACGTCAAGATGCCGGAGATGGACGGCCTCGAGGTGCTGGCCGCCCTGCGCCAGCGGGGCTACGAGATGCCGGTGCTGATCATCAGCGGCCACGGCGACGTCTCGACCGCGGTCGAGGCCACCCGGCGCGGCGCCTACGACTTCTTCGAGAAGCCGCTGCAGCGCGAACGGGTGCTGCTGTCGCTGAAGAACGCCATCGACAGCGCCCGGCTGGCGGCGGAGAACCGGGTGCTGCGCCACGAGCCCGATCAGTTGATCGGCGACTCGGCGGCGATGAGCCAGCTGCGCGCCACCATCGACAAGGCGGCGCCGACCCCGGCGACCGTCCTGATCACCGGCGAGTCGGGCACCGGCAAGGAGCTGGTGGCGCAGGCCATCCACCGCCAGAGCCCGCGCCGCGATCGCCCCTTCGTCCAGGTCAACTGCGCGGCGATCCCCGACGAGCTGATCGAATCGGAGCTCTTCGGCCACGAGAAGGGCAGCTTCACCGGCGCCATGCGCAAGCAGATCGGCAAGTTCGTCGCCGCCCACGGCGGCACCATCTTCCTCGACGAGATCGGCGACATGTCGGCCCGCACCCAGGCCAAGGTGCTGCGGGTGCTGGAGAACGGCGAGGTCGAGCCGGTGGGCGCGGCGGGCAGCACCCGGGTCGACGTGCGGGTGGTGGCGGCGACCAACCGCGACCTGCGGGACGAGATCGCCGCCGGCCGCTTTCGCGAGGACCTCTACTATCGCTTGAACGTCGTCCCCATCCGCACCCCGCCCCTGCGCGAGCACCTGGAGGACGTGCCGGCGCTGATCGACTACTTCGTACGCCGCTTCACCCAGGCCAGCAACTACCGGCCCAAGCCCTTCGCCGAGGACGCCGTCGAGCACCTGCGGAGCCTGCCGTGGAACGGCAACGTGCGCGAGCTCAAGAACCTGGTCGAGCGGCTGTTGATCCTGTCCCGCGGCGACGAGGTGAGCCGCGAGGACGTCATCGAGTGCGCCGGCGGCAACCGCTCCGAGCTGTCGGACGCGCTGCTCGCCATCCCCACCCTGCGCGAGTTCCGCGATGCCGCCGAACGCCTCTTCCTGCTGCGCAAGCTGGAGGAGAACAAGTGGAACGTGACCCAGACCGCGCAGTCGATCCAGACGCCGCGCTCCAACCTCTACAAGAAGATGGACCAATACGACATCCGCCGCCAGGAGGCCTGAGCGGCGGCGGCCGGCGTGCTACCATCGCCGGCCAGCCACGGAGGACGTAGATGCACATCGAGCTGTCGGAAGAGCAGAAGCTGCTGCGCGACGAGGTCCGCCGTTTCGCCGAGGAGGTGGTCAAGCCCAAGGCGCGGGAGATCGACGAGAGCGGCGAGTTTCCCCGCGATACCTTCGACCGTGCCGCCGAGCTCGGCCTGACCGGGGTCTACGTGCCGGAGGAGTACGGCGGCGCCGGCATGGACATGCTCGCCTACTGCATCGTCATCGAGGAGATCAGCCGCGTCTGCGCCTCCACCGGCGTGATCCTGTCGGTCAACAACTCCCTGGTCTGCGATCCCCTCCTGCGCTGGGGCAACGAGGAGCAGAAGAAGAAGTGGCTCGAGCCCCTGGCCAGCGGCCGGCTGCTCGGCTGCTTCGCCCTCACCGAGCCCGGCGCCGGCTCCGACGCCGCCGCCCTGCGCACCTCCGCCCGGCGCGACGGCGACGACTACGTCCTGAACGGCAATAAGGTCTTCATCACCAACGGCACCGACGCCGACGTGGCGATCGTCTTCGCCACCCTCGATCCCAGCCTCCGGCACAAGGGCATCACCGCCTTCATCGTCCCGGCGGACGCGCCGGGCTACAGCCACGGCGGCCACGAGTACAAGCTCGGGGTCAATGCCTCGGGCACCACCGAGCTCGCCTTCGAGGACCTGCGGGTGCCCGCCAGCCAGCGCCTGGGGGGCGAGGGGGAGGGCTTCAAGGTCGCCATGTCGACCCTGGACGGCGGCCGCATCGGCATCGCCGCCCAGGCCGTCGGCATCGCCCAGGGAGCCTTCGAGGAGGCCCTGGCCTACGCCGCCGAGCGCCAGCAGTTCGGCCAGCCGATCGCCAATTTCCAGGCCATCCAGCACTATCTGGCCGACATGTCGACCGAGCTCGACGCCGCCCGCCTGCTGACCTGGAAGGCGGCGTGGGCCAAGGACCACCGAAAGCGCGCCACCCTGGAGGCGGCGCAGGCCAAGCTCTTCGCTTCCGAGATGGCCCAGCGGGTGACCAATAAGGCGGTGCAGATCCACGGCGGCTACGGCTACATCCGCGAGTACAACGTCGAGCGCTACTTCCGCGACGCCCGCATCACCGAGATCTACGAAGGCACCAGCGAGATCCAGAAGATGGTCATCGCCGACTGGGTGCTGAACAAGAGCTGAGAAGGCCGGCGGCGGCGCGCCCGCAGCCTCTCGCCGCCGACCGCTCGCCCGGTGCCGATCCGCTCGCCGCCGGCTCGAGGGCCCGGGCCGCGGCGCCGGGTCGGTAGCGGCGCCGGCGATCGAAGGATGCGGACCGATTCCGCGCTCTCTGGAGATAAGGAAATGACCATCGCGACCGCCCCCAGGCCGACGGACCACGACGCGCCGACGTCTTTCGCCCTCACCGAGGATCAACGGCTGCTCAAGGAGGAGGTGCGGCGCTTCGCCGAAGAGCGCATCCGCCCGGGGGTGGCGGAGCGCGATCGCAACCACGCCTTCCCCCGCCAGGTGATCGCCGAGATGGGGGAGCTGGGGCTGCTCGGCATGATGGTGGCGGAGGCCTACGGCGGCGCCGGCTACGACACCCTCTCCTACCTGCTGGCGGTGGAGGAGATCGCCCGCGTCTGCCCGTCGACGGCGGTGACGATGAGCGTCACCAACTCGGTGTGCTGCTGGCCGATCGAGCGCTTCGGCTCGGAGGAGCTCAAGCGCCGCGTCCTGCCCGAGCTGGCGTCGGGCCGCGCCATCGGGGGCTTCGGCCTGACCGAGCCGGAGGCCGGCTCCGATGCCGGAGCGATGAAGTCGGTCGCCCGCCGCGACGGCGACGCCTGGGTGATCAACGGCGAGAAGGCGTGGATCACCAACGCCGGCGAGGGCAGGTACTTCGTCGTCCTGGCGCGCACCGATCCGGAGGCGGGAAAGCGCGGGGTATCGGCCTTCGTCGTGCCGTCGGACGCGCCGGGGTTCAGCGTCGGCACGGCGGAGGAGAAGCTCGGCCTCAAGGCGTCGTGCACCGCGCCGCTCTACTTTCAGGACTGCCGGGTGCCGGCGGCGAATCTCCTGGGGGAAGAGGGGCAGGGATTCAAGATCGCCCTCGCCACCCTCGACCACTCGCGCCTCGGCATCGCGGCGCAGGCGGTCGGCATCCACCAGCGCGCCCTCGAGCTGGCCGTCGCCTACGCCAAGGAGCGGGTCCAGTTCGGGGTGCCGATCGCCCGCCATCAGGCGATCCAGTTCAAGATCGCCGAGACGTCCACCGAGCTGGCGGCGGCCCGGGTCCTGACCTACCACGGCGCCCTCGCCGGCGACCGCGGCGACCGCGCTGCCGGCCGCCTCGCTTCGCAGGCCAAGCTCTACGCCTCCGAGGCCGCCAATCGGGCGGTGTGGGAGGCGCTCCAGATCCACGGCGGCAACGGCTTCTGCGAGGACTACGAGATCGCCCGCCTCTACCGCGACGTGCGGGTCACCACCATCTACGAAGGCACCAGCGAGATGCAGCGCCTGGTCGCCGCCCGCCACCTGCTGCGGGGCTAGCGACGGCGATCCGAGGGCGCGGCGGGAGCGGACTGCGGGTCCCGCGGCCGTGGGCGGCGGGCTAGGAGCGCCACCAGCGGCGGCGCTCGACGACGGTGGGATCGACGTCGTCGATCGACGGCCGGCCGACCAGGGCGAGAGCGCGGGCGAGCTCGCTGCGCAGCAGGTCGAGCACCCGCCCCACGCCGGCCTCGCCGTCCGCCGCCAGCCCCCACAGGTAGGGGCGGCCGACGAGCACCGCGTCGGCGCCGAGGGCGAGGGCCTTGAGCACGTCGGTGCCGCGGCGGACGCCGCCGTCGAGCAGCACCGGGCAGCGGGCGTCGACCACCTCGACGATCTCCGGCAGCACGTCGATGGTCGGCGAGGCGCCGTCGAGCTGGCGGCCGCCGTGGTTGGAGACGACGATGCCGTCGACCCCGTGGTGGAGGGCGAGCTTGGCGTCCTCGGCGGTCATGATGCCCTTCAGGACCAACGGCAGGTCGGAGAGGGAGCGCAGCCACTCCAGATCCTTCCAGCTCAGGCTGGGGTCGAAGAGCCGGTCGATCAAGCGTGCGAGGGCGCTCTCCTGGGCCTCTTCGGTCAAGCCGTCGAGATCGAGCAGGGGGGTGAGATTGCCCGGCAGGGCCTCGGGGGGCAGGCGGAAGCGGTTCTTGACGTCGGCCTCGCGGTGGCCGAGGACCGGCACGTCGACGGTCAGGCAGAGGGCCTGGTAGCCGCTCGCCGCCGCCGCTTCGACCAGGGTCTTGGTGATGCCGCGGTCGCGGGCGCAGTAGAGCTGGAACCAACGCGGGCCGTCGCTCGCCGCGGCGATCTCCTGCAGGCTCTTGGACGACAGGGTGCTGGCGACGAAGACGGTTCCGGCGGCGGCCGCGGCGCGGGCGGTGGCGAGCTCGCCGTCGGCGTGGGCGAGGACCTGAAAGGCGGTCGGCGCCAGCAGGATGGGCATCGACAGGCGCTGGCCGAGCAGCTCGATCCCGAGCTCGATCGACGATACGTCGACCAGGTAGCGCGGCCGCAGGCGCAGGCGCTCGAAGGCCCGGCGGTTGCCCTCGAGGGTGATCTCGTCGTCGGCACCGCTCGCCAGGTAGCCGAAGTGGGACGCCGGCAGGCGCTCGCGCGCCAGCTCCTCGAAGTCGTTCAGATTGGTCGGATCCATGCTCTCTCCCACGCAGTCAGCCGGGTAGGGACAGGACGAAGCGGGTGCCGGCGCCGACCTGGCTCGACACCGCCAGACGGCCGCCGTGCAGCTCGACCAGGCGCTTGGCGATCATCAGGCCGAGCCCGCTGCCGCCGCCGAGCCGCTTGCCGGCCCGGCCCTGCTCGTAGGGGTCGAAGAGCCGGTCGAGCTCGTCCTCGGGAATGCCGACCCCCTGGTCGGCGACGGTGATCGCGGCCCCGCCGTCCGCCGCCGGCCGCGCTTCGAGGCGGATGGCGGTTCCCGGTTCGGAGAACTTGATCGCATTCAACACCAGGTTGGTGATCGCCTGCCGCAGGCGCCTGGGGTCGGCGTTGATCCCGAGGTCGTCCGGCGCTTCCACCACCAGCTCGATGCCCTTGTGGCGGGCCGCCAGTCGGGCGGCGGGGAGGGCGCCGTCGAGCAGCTCCCTGGCGCCGATCGGGCGCTTGGCGACGCGCAGCTTGCCCGACTCGATGGCCTTGGCGTCGAGCAGCTCACTGAGCAGCCGGCCGAGGCTCTTGGCCTCGGCGTGGATCAGCGCCAGGCTGGAGCGCAGGGTGTCGCCGTCGAGGTCGTCGAGGCGCAGCTGGAGCAGCTCGGTGGTGCCCTGGATGACGGTCAGGGGGCCGCGGATGTCGTGGGCGGCGATGCCCAGCAGCTCGTCCTTGGCTTCCGCCAGACGGCCGATCTCCTCCGCCTGGCGGCGCACTTCGGCGGTACGCGCCTCGACCCGCGCCTCGAGCTCGCGGTTGAGCTCGGCGAGTTGGGCCTGGGCTTGCTCCAGTTGGCGGATGCGGGCGGCGTTCTCCAGCACCGCCGAGACGTGGTTGGCGGCGATGCCGAGGAGGTGGAGGTCGCGCTTGCTGAAGGCGGGCAGGCCCAGACGGTCGACGTAGATCACCGCCTCGACCGTGCCGTCGCAGCTGGCGGGGGCGGCGATGGCGGTCTGGATGCCGGAGATGCGGACGCTGTCCGCCGAGGCGAAGCGCTCGTCCTGGGGCATCGAGGTGGAGAGCACGGCGCTGCGCGACCGCGCCGCCTCGGCGGCGACGGTCAGGCTGGGGCAATCGTCGCGCCGATCGTCGGCCCAGTCGCCGTCCGCCGCCGGCCGCAGGATGAAGATCCGCGCGTCGGGGAAGGCCTGCTCGAAGACCCGGCGCACCTGCTCGAAGACCTGGCTCTTGCGGTCGGTCGGCGCCAGCGACTCGGAGAGATCGCGCAGCAGCAGAATGCGCGAGTCCTCCTCGAGGGGCGGCGCGTCGTGGCGGCCGCGCAGGTCCTCGAGGCTGACGCGCAGGGTCTCGCCGCCGCTGCCGACGAGATCCGCCACCGACGTCGGTGGCGGGGTCGGCGCCGAGGGCAAGGGCTTGGGGGCCTCGAACGGCCCCGACAGGTTGCCGGCGCGGGTCACCAGGATGGTCGCGCGGCCGATCTGGATGCGGTCGCCGGGCTTGAGCAGGGCGTCCGCCACCCGGCTGCCGTTGACGTAGGTGCCGTTCAGACTGTTGAGGTCGCGGACGTGGACGCCGTCGTCGAGGGCGACGAGCTCGGCGTGGCGCGACGACATGGTCGGCTCCTTGACCCGCAGGTCGGCGTCGCGCCGGCGGCCGATGATCATCCGTTCGGCATCCTCCCAGGACACGCGGGTGCTCTCGTGCGAGCCTTCGTAGACGATGAACGCGAGGTCGTGCTTCGGCATCCCGGCGATGAGCACCCTTGGAGTGGACTCGATACGCGGACGTGGGCCGCCCGCGAGTTTAGCACGCGCCGCCGCGGTGCGCCGCTGCGTCGCCGGCTGCATTGCCGGCGGCGGTGGGGTGGCGTATACTCCGGGCTACAATTCCATCCCTGGATCAGGACGTTCTGAACCCCGGACCGGACGGAGCACACCAGATGAAGATCACGCACCGCGAAGAGGAAGGCATCTCGATCCTCGATCTCGATGGCCGGCTGACGATCGGCGACGGCGACGTCGCGCTGCGCCGCGTGGTGACCGACGTGCTGCGTGCCGGAGCGAAGAAGATCCTCCTCAACCTGCAGCGGGTCAAGGCGATGGACTCCTCCGGCCTGGGCGAGCTGGTGCGCCTCAAGGCCACCGCCGCCAAGCACGGCGCGGTGGTCAAGCTGTTGCACGTCGAGGACAAGGTCCAACAGGTGCTGACCATGACCCGCCTGATCGGCGTCTTCGAGACCTACGACGACGAGATCGACGCCGTCGCCAGCTTCCGCGAGCCCGCCGCCTGATTCACCAGCCGCCGCCGCTGCCGCCGCCGGAGA
>RFGL01000445.1 GCA_003697015.1 Acidobacteriota bacterium
CCGGTGGCGGATCCCGGCGGCCGCCGGGCGGGGGCCGAGACCTCGGTGGCGTCGGCGCTGAGCGGCGATGCCGTGCCGGCGCCGGGTGCCACCACCGGCCGCGGCCGCGAGGCGCTCAACCGGCGCGACGCGCCCTCGGCCTGGCCCCGGGTGAGGCGCTTCTTCAGTGCCAGGAGGGTCAGCTTGGAGATGGTCTTGAGGGTCTCGATCACCCCCATGCCGGTGATCGCCGAGCTCTCGATCGCCGGCCAGCCGTTCTTGTTGAGCGCCTGGTCGAGCTCCTCGACCGAGCAGATCCCCGGCAGATCGCGCTTGTTGTACTGCAGCACCAGGGGCAGATTGTCGAGGGAAAGGCCGATCTCGGCCAGGTTCTCTTCCAGGTTCTTGAACGAATCGATGTTGGCCTGCAACATCGGCCGCTGCGAATCGGCGACGAAGACCACCCCGTCGACCCCTTTGAGCACCAGCTTGCGGGTGGTGTTGTAGAACACCTGACCGGGCACGGTGTAGAGCTGGATGCGGGTGGAGAAGCCGGCGATCGAGCCGACGTCGATCGGCAGCAGATCGAAGAAGAGGGTGCGGTCGGTCTCGGTGGCGAGGGAGACCATCTCGCCGCGCGACTCGGGCGCGGTGCGCTCGTAGATGTACTGCAGGTTGGTCGTCTTGCCGCACAGACCGGGGCCGTAGTACACCACCTTGGCCGCCATCTGCATCGTGCTGTAATTGAAGAAGACCATGGAAATCGCCTGCAGAAGGATAGGGGAGCATACCATCGCCCCCCCGGGGGGTCAAGGCGCCCAGGCGCTCCCCCACCAGGCCGGGGAATAGTAGTTAAGTCATTTGTTGTTAATAGGTTGCGGTTAGTTTTCGCCGCCGGGCGGCCGGCGGTCGGCGAGCCCGTGGCCGGTCGCCGGCACGGCCTGCGCGAGGGCCCGGCGGGGGCGCGCTTCGCGGGAGTCGCGAGGCGGCGCTCAGCTACGCTAAAATAGCGCTCCGGACGAGGGCCCGGGGTGGCTCGGCCACCGCCGTCGTAGCTCGGGACGTTACCGGTCCGGCGTGAGGACGATCGTGTCGACGAAGACGACCAACCACCGAACCCTTGGCCCGCGGGACCGCGAAATCCTGCGCGACGTGATCCACACCTACATCACCAGCGGCAGGCCGGTGAGCTCGCGCGCGGTCTCGAAGCACGTCGAGCCCAGTCTTTCGGCGGCCACCATCCGCAACGTGATGGCGGATCTCGAGGAGAGCGGGTACCTCTACCAGCCCCACACCTCGGCCGGGCGGGTGCCGACGCAGTCCGCCTACCGCCTCTACGTCGAGAGCCTGATGGAGCAGCAGCAGCTGCCGCTGCACGAGCGGCGCTACATCGAAGAACACCTGCGCCACGTGAGCGACGGCGACGAGCTGATCGACGCCGCCTCGCGGCTGCTCTCCGAGCTTTCCCACAAGGTCGGCGTAGCCCTCAAGCCGGCGGTGGGGGACGCGGTGCTCAAGGCCATGGACTTCGTCCCGCTGGCGGAGCGCCGGGTGCTTTGCGTGGTGGTGTCCACCACCGGTTTCATCGACAATTTCGTCATCGAGGCCGACGACGAGCTGAGCCGCGACGAGCTGGTGCGCATCTCGAACTACGTCAACGACAACTTCGCCGGCCTCACCCTGCGCGACATCCGCGACCGCCTGATCGCCATGATGGCCGAAGAGCGGGCGCAGGTCGACCGCCATCTGTCGTCCGTCATCGATCTCGCCCGCCGGGCGATCGACCGTTCCCAGTCCGCCCCCGGCGTGCTGGTTCGCGGCGCCAACGCTCTGCTCGATCAGCCCGAGTTGGCCGACGTCGACCGCGTCCGCCGCATGCTCGACACCTTCGCCGACAAGGCGCGGCTGGTCAGCGTGCTCAACAAGTGCCTGGCGAGCGGCGGCGTGCGGGTGGTGATCGGCGAGGATAGCGAGCTGACCTCGGAGCTCGACTTCAGCCTGGTGGCAACGTGCTACGGTATCGGCTCCCAGCCGCTCGGTACGCTGGGGATTCTGGGACCCTCGCGTATGGAGTACGCCCGGATCGTCTCGCTGGTCCATTTCCTGGGGCAGACCCTGAGCTCCAGGCTGGCGGCCAGCGCGATCGACTGAGGGTCGTCCGGTGCCTGCAGACGGGCGCCGCAAGAACGGCAGGAGAGCAATTGCGATGGCGAAACAGACGACATCACCGACCCGCGTCGCCGACGACGAAGCCTACGAGCTCGACCTCGAGGACGGCGGGTCGTTGGACGAGGCGGTGGAAGACGCGGTCGCCGCGGTGGAACGCCACCAGCGCAGCGCGGCGAGCAAGAGCCCCGACGCCGAAGGCGACGCCGAGGCCGAAAGCGAAGCGGAGCCGGATGCGGCGTCGCGCATCGCCGAGCTCGAGCGGCAGCTCGAGGAGGCCCAGCAGCGCTACCTGCGCACCCTGGCGGATTTCGACAACTTCCGCAAACGGGCCGAGCGCGACAAGGAGAACCTGCGCCGCTACGCCATGTTCGAGCCGCTCAAGTCCATTCTCGAGGTGGCCGACAACCTCGAGCGCGCTCTGTCGGCGGAAGGCACCGTGGAGGACGTCAAGCGGGGTCTCGAGATGACGATGAAGAGCCTCGAGGACGTGCTCAAGAAGCTCGGGGTCGAAAAGATCACAGCGGTCGGACAGCCCTTCGATCCCACGGTCCACGAGGCGGTGTCGCGGGTCGAGTCGGCGGAGGTCACGGTGCCGACGGTGGTCAGCGAGATGCAGAAGGGCTACCGGTATCACGATCGCCTGCTGCGGCCGGCGATGGCCACCGTGGCGATGCCGGCGGCCGGCGACGCAGCCGGCGACGAGGGATCGCCGTCAGCGCCGGAGGCTGCCGGCTAGTGTGGGGAGGGCGTGGTCGACGCCCTGACCCACGCGAGGTCGTTTTCACCGTGGCACGAGCCGGTAGCAATCCAGGCGCGCGGCCGCGGCGGCTTCGACCGGACAGCAAGGTCCGCCCAGGAAGGACGCCGGGCGGAGAACGAACGCCAGGGCCGCGGCACGGTGCCGGGTGGGTGCGTTGGGGGCGTCCGTGAGCAAGGTCATCGGCATCGATCTGGGAACCACCAACAGCTGCGTGGCGGTGGTCGAAGCGCTGGCGCCCAAGGTGCTGGCCAACCGGGAAGGCAGCCGGACCACGCCGTCGATCGTCGCCTTCACCGAGGACGGCGATCGCCTGGTGGGGCAGATCGCCAAACGCCAGGCGGTCACCAATCCGCAGAATACGGTCTATGCGGTCAAGCGCCTGATCGGCCGCAAGCTCGACGATCCGGCGGTGCAGCGGGCGAAAGAGGTGCTGCCCTACGAGCTGTCCAAGGCCGAGAACGACGACGTCCGGGTGCGGGTCCGCGGCCGCGACTACAGCCCGCAGGAGATCTCCGCCTTCGTCCTCGCCGACATCAAGTCCTTCGCCGAGGAGACCCTCGGCGAGGTGGTCAAAGAGGCGATCATCACCGTCCCCGCCTACTTCGACGACTCCCAGCGCCAGGCGACCAAGGACGCGGGCAAGATCGCCGGCCTCGAGGTGCTGCGGATCATCAACGAGCCGACCGCCGCCGCCCTCGCCTACGGCTTCGAGAAGGAAGACGAAGACAAGCTGATCGCGGTCTTCGACCTCGGCGGGGGCACCTTCGACATCTCGATCCTCGAGTTGTCGAAGGGCGTCTTCGAGGTGCGCGGCACCGCCGGCGACAGCTACCTCGGCGGTGAGGACTTCGACCAGCGGATCATGGATTGGTTGATCGAGGAGTTTCAGCAGGAGCACGGCATCGACCTGCGCCAGGACCGCATGGCGTTGCAGCGCCTCAAGGAGTCGGCGGAGCGGGCCAAGTGCGAGCTGTCGACCAGCGAGGAAGCGGAGATCAACCTGCCCTTCATCTCGGCCAACGACAGCGGTCCGCTGCATCTGGCGCGCAAGCTGACGCGGGATCACTTCGAATCCCTGGTCGAGGATCTGGTCAAGCGCACCGAAGGCCCGTGCTTCGAGGCCTTGAACGGGGCCGAGGTCGATCCCGAGGACGTCGACGAGGTGCTCCTGGTCGGCGGCCAGACGCGCTCGCCGATCGTCATGCGGGCGGTGGAGGCCATCTTCAAGCGCAAGCCCAACCGCGACATCAACCCCGACGAGGTGGTGGCGATGGGCGCCGCCATCCAGGCGGGGATCCTGCGCGGCGAGGTCAAGGACGTGGTGCTGCTCGACGTCACCCCCTTGTCCCTCGGCATCGAGACCCACGGCGGGCTCTTCACCCCGCTCATCCAGCGCAACTCGACCATCCCGACCAAGAACACCCAGATCTTCACCACCGTGGTCGACAATCAGGACACGGTCGAGATCCACGTCCTGCAGGGCGAGCGCGAGATCGCCGCCGAGAACCGCTCCCTCGGGCGCTTCGAGCTGGTCGGCATCCCGCCGGCGCCGCGCGGCGCGCCGCAGATCGAGGTCACCTTCGCCATCGACTCGAACGGCATCGTCAACGTCTCGGCGCGGGACCTGACCACCAACCAGCAGCAGGGCCTGGAGGTCAACCCGTCGAGCGGCCTGTCGTCGGACGAGGTCGACCGCCTGGTCAAGGAAGCCCAGCAGTTCGCCGACCAGGATGCCGAGCGGCGGGAGATCCGCCGCATCAAGAACCGCGTCGAGGGCTTGATCTACTCCAACGAGCGGGTGTTCGAGCAGTACCGTGAGGCGATGGACGAGAAGACCCGCAAGAAGACCAACCAGACCCTGTTGCGGGCACGGATGGCGTTGGGGGAGAACGACCGCGCCGACCTGGAGGCGGCGATCTACGATCTGAACGCGGTTTCCATGACCCTGTCGAAGATCATGCTCGAGCAGGCGAGCGCCGACAAGCCGGGCTCGAAGTAGGCCCTCGTCCTGCGGCCCGGAAGCGTGCCGTAGAATACTCGGTCCGGCCGCACCGGCCGCATGGGTGAAGCGACGATCCGATGAGCACGAAACGCGATTACTACGAGGTCCTTCAGGTTTCCCGCCAGGCCTCGGAGCGGGAGATCAAGGCGGCGTACCGCAAGCTGGCGGTGCGGTTTCATCCCGACCGCAATCCGGACGATCCCCAGGCGGAGGAGAAGTTCAAGGAAGCGGCGGAAGCCTATGCGGTGCTCTCGGATCCGGAGAAGCGGGCGCGCTACGACCGCTACGGCCACCAGGGGGTGGCCGGCGGCGTCAACATCGATCCGACGATCTTCTCGGATTTCACCGACGTCTTCGGCGACCTCTTCGGCCTCGGGGACCTCTTCGGCCGCCGTCACCGCCGCGGCCCGCGCGGCATCCCCGGTGCCGATCTGCGCTACGATCTGACGCTGACCTTCGAAGAAGCGGCCTTCGGCAAGAAGGTGACGATCCGCTACCCTCGCCTCGAGCGCTGCGATGCCTGCCACGGCACCGGCAGCCGCGACGGCAACCTCGCCACCTGCGGCACCTGCGGCGGCCTCGGGCAGGTGCGGATGAACCGCGGCTTCATCACCCTGGCCCAGACCTGCCCGCGCTGCGCCGGCCAGGGGCGGGTGGTGGAGAATCCGTGCGACGTCTGCGGCGGTGAGGGACGCACGGAAAGGGAGCGCGAGCGCGAGATCTCCATCCCCGCCGGGGTCGACAACGGCCTGCGCCTGCGCCTGCGCGGCGAGGGCGAGCACGGCCGCCGCGGCGGCCCGCCGGGAGACCTCGACGTGGTGCTCCACGTCGAGCCCCATCCGCGTCTCGAGCGCCAGGGCGCCGACGTCTTCGAGGAGCTTGAGCTGTCCTACCCGCAGCTGGTCCTCGGCACCACCGCCGGCGTCGTCACCCTGCACGGCGAGGAGCAGCTCAAGGTGCCGGCAGGTACCCAGCCGGGCCACGAGTTCCGGCTGCGCGGCAAGGGCATCCCGCGGCTCGACGGCGAGGGCCGCGGCGACCACGTGGTCCGCATCCTGCTGCGGGTGCCGCGGCCGAAAGAGCTCGGCGAGGAGCAGCTCGCCCTGCTGCGCAAGCTGGCCGAGAGCGAGGGCGTCGAGGTGCACGAGGGTCGCGGCGTGATCGACAAGATGCGCCATCTCTTCAACTGATCCTGGAGGACGAGGGGGCCGGCGCCCCGTCGTAGAGGGCCGATGACGAGCGGCGAGCCAGCGGGCGCGGACGAGACCAGACTGTACGAGATCTGGGGCGAGATCGCCGATCTCGAAGCGGCGACCGAGCTGCTCGAGTGGGATCAGGAGACCTTCATGCCGGCCGCCGGCCAGGAGGGCCGGGGCAAGCTCCTCGGCACCGTCGCAGCCCTGATCCACCGCCGCCTCACCTCCCCCGAGCTCGCCGACGTCCTCGCCCGTTGCGCCGAGCGGGCGCGGCCGGGCAGCCTGCTGGCGGCCCAGGTGGCGCGCGCACGGCACGCCGTCGGCCGCGCCGTGCGGGTCCCCGAGTCCTTGAGCCGGGCCATCGCCGAGGCAGCGAGCGCCGGCGTCGTCGCCTGGAAACGGGCGCGCGAGGCGGCCGACTTCGAGCTCTTCGCCCCCGCCCTCCGCCGGCTGCTCGACCTGCGGCGCCAGCAGGCGGCGGCGATCGGCGACGGCGGCCCGCCCTACGACGCCATGCTCGACGGCTACGAGCCGGGGGCGACGGAGGCCCAGCTGACGCCGCTCTTCGACCAGCTGCGCCGCACGCTGACGCCGCGGGTGCGGGCCGTGGTGGAGAGCGGCAAGACGATCGACGAGTCGCCGGCCTGCGGCCATTTCCCGGCCGCGGCGCAGGAGGCCTTCGTCCGCCGGGTGGCGGCCGGCATCGGCTTTCGTTTCGAGGCCGGCCGGCTCGATCCGGCGACCCATCCCTTCTGCGTCGGCCTCAATCCGGGCGACGTGCGCCTGACCTGGCGGCTGGTGGAGGACGATTTCCGCCCCGCCCTCTTCGGCGTCCTGCACGAGGCCGGCCACGGGCTCTACGAGCAGGGGCTGCCGGCGGCGAGCAGCCGCACGCCGATCGGCGCCATCGCCTCCCTCGGCCTGCATGAGTCGCAGTCGCGGCTGTGGGAGAACCACGTCGGCCGCAGCCTCGGCTTCTGGCGCTGGGTCCTGCCCACCTTCCGCGACCACTTCCCCGCCGCGCCGCGCTTCACCGCCGCCGAGCTGTGGCCGGCGCTGCACACGGTCAAGCCGTCCCTGATCCGGGTCGACGCCGACGAGACGACCTACAATCTGCACGTGGTGGTCCGTTTCGAGCTCGAGCGGGCGCTCTTTGCCGGCGAGCTCGAGGTCGGCGATCTGCCGGCGGCCTGGGACGACCTCTACCAGGAGCTCCTCGGCATCCGGCCGGAGAACGTCGCCGACGGCGTGCTGCAGGACATCCACTGGTCCCAGGGTATGTTCGGTTACTTTCCGACCTACACCCTCGGTACCGTGATCGCCGCCCAGCTGATCGCCGCCGCCGAACGCCAGCTGGGCCACCTGGAGGAGCTTCTCGCAGCCGGCGAGGCATCGCAGCTGCTCGGCTGGCTGCGGCGCCACGTCCACCGCCACGGCAGTCGCTTCGAGGCCGCCGAGCTGGTCGTCCGGGCGACGGGCAAGCCGCTGGCGGCGGACGACCTGCTGCGCTATCTCGACGAGACGATCGAACGGGCCTACGGCGCTTGAGGCGCAAGGGCCATGCGCACCGCGATCATCAGCTACAAGGGCGGGGTCGGCAAGACCACCACCGCGGTCAACCTGGCGGCCGCCCTGGCGCGGCGCGGACGCCGGGTGCTGCTGGTCGATCTCGACCCCAACGCCAGCGCCTCCCGCTCCCTGGGCTTGGAGCGGCAGCAGCTGGCGCCGGGCGCCGCCGACCTGATGCTCTTCGGCCGGCCGGCGGCGGAGACCGTCCGCCGCACCGGCGTCGCCAATCTCGACCTGATCCCGGCCACCGTCGACCTGGCGAGCGTCGAAGTCGAGCTCGGCCGCCTGTCGCGCAACGAGCGGGTGCTGGCCAACAAGCTCGTCACCTTCAGCGGCCGCTACGACTTCACCTTCATCGACTGCCCCTCCGGCATGGGGCTTCTGACCCGCAACGCCCTGGCCGCGGCGAACGCCTTCGTGGTGCCTTTGGTGCCCCACTTCCTGGCCATCCACGGCCTGGAACGCCTGCTGGAGGCGGTCGGCCGGCTGCGCCACCGCTGCCAGAGCGACACCCGCCTGCTCGGCATCCTGCCGGCCCTCGCCGACTACCGCGCCCGCGCCACCCGCGACAGCATCGCCGCCCTGCGCCAGCGCTTCGGCAACGACGTCTTCATCACCGAGATCCGGGTCAATACCAGCCTCGCCGAAGCCCCGGCCTACGGCCAGACCATCTTCGACTACCGCCCGCGTTCCACCGGGGCGAGGGCGTACGATCACCTGGCGGAGGAATTCCTGCTGCGCAGCGGCGATCCCGGCTGAGGGTCAGTGCTCGAAGTCGATGCGATCGACGTCGTCCCAGGGCACGTAGGTGGTGGTGCCGGCCTCGCCGCCGGCGATCACCAGCACGCCGGCGTTGTCGCCGCCGACGTCGGTGGTGCCCGACAGCTCGAGGCTGGCGCCGCTGATCAGCTCCACCCGGCTGGCGGCATCCCGGATCGGGGTGATGGAGCGGATCAAGGCGAAGGGCACGTCGAATTCGATGCCGTCGTCGTGCTCGCCGTTCAGGAACTCCCAGGTCTCGCTCTCGTCGACGTCGTAGACCAGCCGGCCGCGCAGCTGCTTGCCGCGGGTGGTGACGGTGCCCCGCAGGTGGGTTCCGGGCTCGAAGTCCTGGTACGGCGGGCCGCAGGAGCGCTCGTCGGAGAGCTCGAGGCGGACGAAGGCGCTCCACGACAGCTCGACCCGGCCGTAGCGGGGGTCTTCGATCACGATGCCGCGGTTGCCCGCGTCGACGTCGTTGGTGTCGTCGAGCACCAGCTCGGTGCCGTCCTTCATCACCACCCGGGCGCTGCTGCGCGAGTGGCGCTCGATCAGGCGGATGTCGCCCATCGGGATCTTGTGCCGCTTGCCGTCCGGGTCGTCGCCGTCGAGGATCTCGTCCGACAGCCGTTCGTCATTGTCCCACTCGATGAAGCCCTCGAAGGTGCCGGCGGTGCTCGTCACCTTGCCCTTGAGGCGATAGGCCTCGACCGGCAGGTCGCTCGGCGCCGGCCCGAGCTCGATCCGCTCCACCCGATGCCAGGGGACGGTGACCTCGCCGCGCTGGCGATCCCAGATCTCGACGTCGGCACCGATGTCGTTGGAGCCGCCGTCGAGCTCGATCCGGTCGCCCCCTTTCATGTGCAGCACCACGTTGTCGCTGCGCCGTGGCTCGATCGCCGCCACGTCGCCGAAGCGGGCCATGGTGGAGCGGCGGTCGGAGATCCTCTCCCAGCGCGAGCCGACGGTGATGCCGAAGACGCGGATCGGCCGGCTGCGCCGCTGCTGCTCGTCGGGGATGCGGTCGAAGAAGGGCAGCTCGTCCTTGGTGCCGTTGAAGAAGTCGCCCCAGAAACTCTCCTCTCCGTCCCAGCGCAGGCGCCCCTCGTAGGTCTCGCCGCGGGTGGTGAGCACCTTGCCGTAGATCAGGCCGCGGGTGTCGATCTCGGGGTGGGTCTCTAGCGGGGCCTCCACCTGGGCGGCGGCGGGGGCGCAGAGCGCGAGGAGGAGGGCGGCGGCGATGGGGGCGGACAGGCTCGTTGACGGGCGCGCGATCATGATGGCTCCTCCACAGTCGACCTACGTCGCAGCGAGGTCGAAGTTCCGGCCGGAGTCCGCGGGCTGAAGAGCGCTGCCGGCGTCCCTGGCCTGACGGTTCGTCCGCAGGTACAACGCCGAAAAGGCCGCCGGTGTTACAGCCCGCGGCCGCCGAGCCTCCCCCCGGGCGGCGGGTGTAAGATCGTCATCGATGAACGACCTCGACGACCGCGAGCCGCATCGCCCGCCTCCGCGCCGACGGCGGGCGCCGGCCCTCGCCCTGATCCTCGCCGCCGCCCTCGCCGGGCCGACGGCCGCGGACTACCTGGTGACCCGCGGCGGCGAACGGATCGAGACCCGCGGGCCGTGGACGGTGAAAGGGCGGATGGTGATCTTTACCGACGCCCGCGGCACCCTCTCGTCCCTGCGCCTGGAGGAGGTCGACCTGGCGGCCAGCGAGGAGGCCACCCGCGCCGCCCGCCTCCCGTC
>RFGL01000446.1 GCA_003697015.1 Acidobacteriota bacterium
CACCTTATGAGGCACCTTATGAGGCAGCCCCGTGCTACGATCCAGCGCCATGGCCAATGACCCGAGAAGTCGCCGCACGGACGTCCTCGGCAACACCATCCGGCGTCTGCTGCGACGTGGCGCGCGCAACAAGATCTCCCGCCTCTTGGGACGTGAGCGCCCCGAGGACGTGGCCGTCGCTCTGCGCCGCTTGACCCCTGCCGAACAGCTCAGCGTGTTCCGCCTGTTGCTCGAGGACCATCTCGAAGGAGCGGGGGAGCTGCTGACCAAGCTCGAGCCGGAGGATCGCCGCGCCCTGCTCGCCCAGACCAGTCCCGAAGACATCGCTCGGCTGCTCAAGGAGGCGCCGGTCGACGACGCGGTGTTCATCATCGACTCCCTGCCCGAGGAGCTCAAGCAGCGGGTGCTGGAGATCGTCGATCTCGACGAGCACCTGAACGCCGTCCAGGAGCAGCTGACCTACGGCGACGACAGCGCCGGGCGGATCATGGACACCGAATTCCTCGCCCTCGAGGAGACCATGACGGTGCAGGAGGCGATCGAGCGGGTGCGGGCCATGGCCGATCAGGTCGACATGATCTCCTACCTCTATGTGGTCGACGCCGCCGGTCACCTGCTCGGGGTCACCTCCCTGCGCCAGCTCCTGCTCGCTGAGCCGGGGGCGACCCTCGGTACGGTGATGACCACTTCGCTGATCAAGGTGCGCACCGACACCGATCAGGAGGAGGTGGCGCAGCTCGCGGCGCGTTATGATCTCCTCGCCATTCCTGTCACCGATGAAGATAATAAGTTGGTCGGCATCGTCACCGTTGACGACATTATCGACATCATGAAGGACGAGGCGACCGAGGACTTCTTCAAAGCGGTCGGCACCACGGGCGACGAGCTGACCTATCAAGAGCACGCCTTCCGCGTGGCCGGCATCCGCCTGCCGTGGCTGCTGGTCAACCTGGTTGGCCTGCTGATCGCCGGCTACGTCACCCGCCACTATCAGGAAACCTTCAGACTGTCGCTTCTGATCGGGTTCATCCCGGTGATCATGGGCACGGCCGGCAACATCGGATCCCAGACCTCGACCATCGCCGTGCGCAGTCTGGCAACCGGCCGCTTCGAGCCGGGCGGCATCGCCCAATTCGTCTGGCGGCAGATCAAGGTCGGGATCATCATCGGCGCCGCCGTCGCCAGCCTGGTGACGGTGGTCACCCTGCTCCTCGACGGCAACCTGAAGGCCGCCGCGATGGTCGCTCCCTCGGTGATGATCGCCATCGTCGTCGCCTCCTTCGTCGGCGCCACGGCGCCGGCCCTCTTCAGCCGGCTGGGGATCGATCCGGCGGTCGCCAGCGGCCCGCTGGTGACCACCGCCACCGACGTCCTCGGCATCAGCATCTATTTCGGTCTGACCGCGCTCTTTACCCGTTATCTGCCGCTCTGAGGCGCGCATGGCCAGTCAGCGGGCCCCGGCCCTGATCCTCGACGTTTTCGACCTCGGCGAACGCGACCGACTGGTGGTTTTCCTCACCGCCGAACGGGGCAAGCTGAGGGCGGCGGCGCGCGGCGCGCGGACCAAGTACAGTCGCTTCGCCGGTCGACTCCAGCCCCTGGCCAAGGTCGACCTCAGCTGGTTCGAGAAGGAAGGTCGCGAACTGGTGCGCCTGCAGGAGGTGGAGCTGGTGCGCTCTCCTGCGGCCCTGCACGGCACTCTGGAAGACATCCTCCTCGCCGCGTATCTGGCCGACCACATGAACGCCTTCGCGCAAGAGAATGAGCCGGCGCCGGCCCTATTTCGCCTCCTCGACACGACCGTGGAGGCTCTCCTCGACGGGATCGATCGCCAGCTGGCCGGACGATACTTCGAGGTCTGGATGCTGCGTCTGGCGGGCATTTTCCCGCCCCCCCACGCTTGTCCCCGCTGCGGCCGTCCCTTCAGCCGGGGCGCCGTGCTGATCGAAGACGACTCGGTCCTGGCCTGCACCGATTGCGCCGGCGCAGCCGGCGGCGGCTTCGTCGTCGGGGGTGCGGAGGTCGAGTTCCTGTTGCGGAGCGCGCGGGAGAATCTGCCGGCGATGGCCGCCAGGACGCCGCCGGCGGCGATCCTGGCGCGGATCGAGGCGCTCTGCGGTCGCATCCGGCGGGCTTTCCTGCAACACGAGCTGCGCAGCTACAGGGTGATGAAGAAGACCTTGCAGCCGCCGGCGACGGCGGGAGCTGGCGGGCGATGAGCCGCGCGGCGGACGTGGTCGCGCGCCTGACGCGTTTCTGGGCCGGGGAAGGCTGCGCCCTGCTCACCTCCTGCGACCTGCCCGTGACCTCCGGCCTGCTGCATCCCCGCGCCTTTCTCCCCCTGGCGTGCGGCGTCGCCGGCCGCCTGGCCTATCCGCAGCCGGTCCGCCGGCCGGTCGACGGCCGCCACCACCTGCCCGATCGCCTCGCCCGGTTGACCCATTTTGAGGTGGTGCTGGAGACGGCGCCGGCGGACCTGGTGCCGCTCTACCTGCGCAGTCTGCGGGCCCTCGGCTTGCGCCTCGAGCTGCACGACCTGCGCTTCGCCGAGAGCGACTGGTCGGAGGCCGTGCTCGCTACCGGCGGCCCGGGCTGGAGCGTGCGCATCGACGGCCTCGGGGTGAGCCGCATCAGCCTGCTGCAGCAGGTCGCCGGCCGCCCGCGGGAGGTGGCGGCGGCGGAGGTGGCCTACGGCGTCGAGCGCCTGGCGAGCGTGGTGGCGGCGGCGCCGTCGGCCCGTGCCGTCGGCGACGACCCGGCCGCCCTCGGCGAGCGCTGGGAGGCGGAGTTGGTCCGCCAGGCCTGCGAGGTCGTCGATCCCGAGCTGCTGCGCCGCCGGCTGGACGCCTGGGACGCGGAGGCCGCCGCCTGCTTGCAGGCGGCGCTGGCCTGGGGCGCCTATGAAGCGGCGATCTCCGGCGCGTATTGCCTCGCCCTGCTCGACGCCCGCGGCGTTCTCGAAGGCGGCGAGCGTAGCCGCTGGCAGAGGCGCCTTGCCGATCACGTCGCGGCCAGCGTCGAGCTGCTGCGGGCCTCTATCGCGCCGGCGGGGCAAGGGAGGGCGAGCGATGCCGACTGACGGAAGCCGTCGCCGGCGGCCGAGACGAACGGCCAAGAAGCAGGCGAGGAAGGCACCGGCCGAGAAGCCGGCGGCCGGGCAGCCGGCGAGCGAGAAGAAGGCCGCTGAGAAGCCGGCAGCCGAGCACAAGCCGGCCGACCAGGAGCCGACCGAGAAGCCGGCGGCGGAGAAAGAGCCGGCCGAGAAGAAGGCCGAGAGGCTGTCTGGATCCGCCGCCGCCGAGGTCCCGCCACCTGCCGCGGGCGAGGGCGCCCCCCAACCCCGCCCCGGGGGCGCGTCGCCGGAGGTGATCCGGACGGCGGGCGAGCTGCTGCTCGAGCTGCGGGTCGAGGAGCTGCCGCCGCGGCGGGTGGCGGTGCTGGCCGAACGGCTGGCGACGCGGATCTTCGAGGAATTGATGAGCTGCGGCTTGGGGCCGCGGGACCTGTCGAGCGGATTCACCCGCCGGCGCCTGATGGTCTGCTGCCGGGGCCTGCCGCCGCGCGAGCCGGATCGGCAGGGACGGGAGCTCGGGCCGCCGGCGGCCGAGGCCTGGGACGAGGACGGCAGGCCCACCGCCGCGCTCGTCCGCTTCGCCGAGCGCCTGGAGGTCGAGCCGGAGGAGGTCGAGCGGGTGAAGACGGAGAAGGGCGAGTACGCGGCGGTCGACCGCCAGCTCGCCGGCCGTCCCCTGGCCGCCGCCTTGAGCGAGCTGGTGCCGCGCGCCCTCGCCGGTCTGGTCAGCCGCGGCGTGCGTTGGGGCGGTGGCCTGGGGCCGTTCCCGCGGCCGCTGCGCAGCCTCCTCGCCCTCCTCGACGGGGAGGTGCTTGCGATCGGCTTCGCCGGCTTGACCGCCGGCGACCGGACCACCGGCCATCCGGTGCTGTCGCCGTCGCCTTTCCGCGTCGCGGATTACGCCGGCTACCGGCGGGCGCTGCGCGCCCGCGGCATCCTGGTCGGGGAGAGCGAGCGGCGGGCGGCCTTGCAGGCGCGTCTCGAGGGCGCCGCTGCAGCCGCCGGCGGCAAGCTCAGCCTGCCCCGCGACATGCTGCAACGGTTGAGTCTGGAGTGCGAGATCCCCGGGGTGGTGGGTGGCGAGGTCGACCCCCGGCTGCTCGAGCTGCCGCCGGAAATCGCCGATGCCGCTCTCGCCCTGCGTCCCGGCGCCCTGCTCCTGCGCGACGCCGACGGCCAGCTCCTGCCGCGTTTCGTGGTGGTGGTCGATCGGCCGGACGACCCGGATCAGCGGGTATGCCGAGGCTACGAACGGGCGGTGGCCGGCCGTCTCACCGATCTCCATCACCTGCTTCAGGCCGACCGGGAGATCCCCCTCGCCCGCCGCGCCCGCCGGCTCGACGAGCAGGACGACGGCAGCGGTCTCGGCACCTGGGGCGACAAGCGCGCGCGCCTGACGGCGCTGGTCGAGAGCTGGTGCCGAGAGCTCGGCCTGGACGATCACGCGGCGGCGGCGCGCGAAGCGATCGCCCTCTTCGGCGGCGACCGCGATACCGCCCTGGTGCGCGAGCTGCCCTCCCTCGCCGGGGTGGTCGGCGGCCTCTACGCCCGTGCCGAGGGCTACGTCGAGGCGGTGTGGCAGGCACTCTACGATCAGGGCCTCTCCACCTCCGACGACGCCCCCCTGCCGCGCGGCCCCGTCGGCCAGCTGCTGGCCATCGCCAGCCGCCTCGACGAGCTGGTCGCCGGCGTGGCGCTCGCCGGGATCCCGACCTCGCGCCGCGATCCCCGCCGTCTGCGTCCTCTGGCCCAGGGCCTGGTGCGCCTGTTGATGAGCTCCGGCCTCGAGCTCGATCTCGACCTGTTGGTGGTCGGGGCGGTGCTGCGCTTCGGCGAGCGGCTCCCCGGCTCCGGCGACGAGGTGGTCGCCGCCCTGCAAAGCTTTCTGCTCGAACGGGTGAAGAACGAGCTCGGCCGGCGCGGCTATGCCTACGACGAGATCGCTGCCGCCACCGCCGTCCGCGCCAATCTCCTGCCCGACCTCCTGCGCCGCATGGAGGCTCTGCGGCGGGCGCGGAGCGAGCCCTACTTCGGCGCCCTGGTGCACGCTGCCAAGCGCATCGGCAGCATCGTCCAGGGCGCCGACGAGCACAAGATCCGCCCGTCGCTGCTGGTCGAGGAAGCGGAGCAGGCGCTGCATGCCACCCTCGGGCGGGTGCGCGCGGCGGTCGACGAGGCGATCGGCGACGGCCGTTATGAGGAGGCGCTGGCGGCGATGGCGGAGCTCGCCGATGCGGTCGACCGCTTCTTCGCCGACGTCCTGGTGATGGACGAGGATCAGGAACGGCGCCACAATCGCATCGCATTGCTGCAGTCGGCGCGGCGGGTGCTGTGGCGGGTCGCCCGGCTGCAGGAAATGGAGGCGGGCGCGGCGGACTAGAATGGGATCGGAGCACGGATGAGCCGCATTCACATCCTCGACGACCGGTTGGTCAGCCAGATCGCGGCGGGCGAGGTGGTCGAGCGCCCTTCGTCGGTGGTCAAAGAGCTGGTCGAGAACGCTCTCGACGCCGGCGCCCGCGAGATCCGCGTCGAGCTGGTGGCGGGGGGCAAACGGCGCATCGTGGTGGCCGACGACGGCTGCGGCATGGACGCCGACGACGCGCTTCTCGCCTTCGATCGCCACGCCACCAGCAAGATCGATTCGATCGACGACCTCGAGCGGGTCGCCACCCTCGGCTTCCGCGGCGAGGCGCTGTCGTCGATCGCCGCCGTCGCCCGCGTCGAGCTGCGCACCGCCGAGACCGCCGGCGAGGGCCAGCGGGTGCGCATCGAAGGCGGCCGGGTGGTGACGGTCGAACCGGTCGCCCATCCGCAGGGCACCCGTCTGGAGGTGGCCTCGCTGTTCTTCAACGTACCGGCGCGGCGCAAGTTCCTCAAGCGCCCGCAGACCGAGCTGCGCCACGCCCTGGCGGTGATCCAGGGCTACGCCCTGGCGCAGCCGGAGGTGCGTTTCAGCCTCCGTCACGACGGTCGCATGCTGCTCGAGACCCTGCCGGTCAGCGCCGATCAGGAGGGGCTCAGGGCGCGCATCGGCCAGATCTTCGGCGCCGTCCTGGCGCGCAATCTGATCCCCCTCGAAGCGGCGGTGCGGCCGGGGGAAAGGGTGGCGGGCTTCGTCGGCAACCGCCAGACCGGCCGCGGTCGCCGGCTCTTCGTCTACGTCAACCGCCGCTTGGTGCGCGACCGGGCGCTCCTCGCCATCTTCTACCGGACGGTACGCGAGACCTGGAAGAGCGACGCTTTCCCCGCCCTCTTCCTCTTCCTCGAGGTGCCGCCGGAGGAGGTCGACGTCAACGTCCACCCGCAGAAGGCCGAGGTGCGCTTCCGCGATCCGGGTTTTGCCGGCCGCGTCGGCGATGCCCTGCGGGCGGCGCTGGAGCAGGCCCGCGGCGAAGAGCCAGCCCCCCTCGCCACCCCCGTCGCGCCGCCGTCGATGCCGGCGGCGTGGGAGGGGCTGGGGGAGCGCAAGCAGCCGCTCCGCGACGACGGCGGGACCTGGCGTCCGCTGCCCGGCGGCGAGGTTTCGGAGGTGCGCGAGGGGGCCGTCGCCGGCGGCGACGAGCTGGCCGACGGCGGTGCCCGATCCTACGGCCGGGCCGTCGAGCCCGGGCCGGCGGCCGGCGTCGCACCGCGCATCGCCCAGCCCAACTTCACCCCTCCGGCCCCGCGCACCGTGCCCCTCTCCGGCCGTTCCGGGCCGCCCCGGGCCTTCCGCCTCCTCGGCCAGTACAAGGGCAGTCTGATCCTCCTCGAAGGCCCCGACGGTCTCTATCTCATCGACCAGCACGTCGCCCACGAGCGGCTGCTCTACGAGCGCTTGCGCCGCGCCTTCGCCGACGAGTCGACCCCCAGCCAGTCGTTGATCGAGCCGCAGATCCTCGAGCTCGGTCCGGCCGAGGCCCTCCGCCTCAGCGAGCTGGCCCCGGCCCTCGAGCCCTGCGGCTTCGCTCTGCGCCCGCTCTCCGGCGGCGCCGTCGCTCTCGCCGCGCTGCCCGCCGACCTCGCCCTCGACGCCGCCGAGCGCTTGCTGCAACGTCTCGCCACCGCGGAGGAGGCGATCGAGAACGACCCCGGCGCCCTCCGCCGTCAGCTGCTCGACGACTTCGCCGCCAGCCAGAGCTGCCGCGCCGCGGTCAAGATGCACCACCCCCTCACCATGGACGAGATGCAAGCGCTGATCAGCGAGCTCTTCCGTGCCGAGCAACCCTACGCTTGCCCCCACGGCCGCCCCGTCGTCCTGCAGATGACCGACGTCGAGCTCGAGCGCCGCTTCGGCCGGCGGTAGGTGCCCGGCGGTAGGTGCCACTGTCTTCGCAAGTCTGTCGGTGGTAGGTGCCACTGTCTTCGCAAGTCGATTCTGATCAATAGGTTACACGCTGCCCCCGTCAAGGGGCTCGCGGTGCGTGTCGGCCCCGGCTTCGCGGGCAGGCGACGCGTGGCGATGACGCTGCCATCGAAGAGGTGCTGTGGAGAAGGTGCCACCCTCTTCGCAAGCCGCCTGTGGAGAAGGTGCCACCCTCTTCGCAAGTCGTTTTTTTCCAGCTACTTATGCGGCTTCAGGAGGGATCCCCGGCGGCGCTGGCGGAGCTCTCGGGCGGGGTGGGATGGGCGACCTGACGGTCGAACGTGGTAGAAGTGGGGCACCGGCGCGACGCCGCCTGTGGAGAAGGTGCCACCCTCTTCGCAAGTCGTTTTTTTCCAGC
>RFGL01000447.1 GCA_003697015.1 Acidobacteriota bacterium
CACCAGCGCCACCTGGCCGTCGAGCCCCGTCATGCCGTCCTCCTTCGTCGCGCAGCGGCCGGATGCTAGCACGGCGGGGTGCGCTATGCTCGAACGCCCCGGCCGGCGGGACCCGGCCGGGCTTGGGGGAGGGGAGCTCAAACCATGGCCAAGAAACCCACCGCGGCGGCCGGAAGCGGCCGGGGAAGGCTGTGGGTGACGTCGCCCCGGCGCGGGCGGCAGCGCTTCCTGCGCGGCATGATCACCCACGACCTGGTGCAGCGCGGCCTCTCCTTCGACGACGCCTACGCCGCCGCCCGCGCCGTCCGCGACCAGCTCGCCGACCGCCAGGAGGTCAGCACCGCCGAGCTGCGCCAGCTCATCCAGACCCACCTCGAGCGCGCCTTCGGCGGCGAGCTGCCGGCCGAGCTGACGGTCGGCGGACGCCTGCCGGCGCCGGCCCTCATGGTGACCCACCGCGGCCGGCCGCAGCCCTTCTCCCGCGGCCTCCTCGCCCGCAGCATCCACGCCGCCGGCCTCGACTTCGACCGCGCCTACCGGCTGGTGACCGAGGTCGAGGCGGGTCTCGTCGCCGAGGGCCTGAGCCAGCTGCCGCGGGAGGAGCTGGTGCGCCGGGTGAGCGATCAGCTCGAGCGCCACGCCGGCAGCGGCTTGGCCCGGCGGTACCGCCTGATGCGCCAGATCAACCGCCTGCCGCGGCCGCTGGTGATCTACGTCGGCGGCGCCAGCGGCACCGGCAAGTCGACCCTCTCCCTCGAGCTGGCGCCGCTGCTGCGCATCTACCGCATCAACGCCACCGACACCATCCGCCAGGTGATGCGGATGATCTTCTCGCCCCAGGTGCTGCCGGCGCTCTACACCTCGAGCTTCGAGGTCGAGCGCCAGACCTGGCCTCACCCCCTCGAGGTCGGCTCGGCGGGCGAAGGGGAAGGCGACGAGATGCGGGTCATCGCCTCCTTCGAGGAGCAGGCGGCGCGGGTGGCGGTGGGGGTGAGGGCGATCGTCGAGCGGGCGATCGCCGAGCACATGAGCGTGATCATCGAAGGCGTCCACCTCTATCCGCCGCTGGTGCCCTTCCCCGACCTCGAGGGGGCGGTCTACCAGGTGCCGATCCTGCTCTCGACCCTCGACGACGAGATCCACCGCAGCCGCTTCCTCGCCCGCGCCCATCTCGGCCGGCGGCGGGCGGAACGCTACCTGGAGAACTTCCGCGCCATCCGTCAGGTCCACGACTTCCTGGTCAACCAGGCCGATGCCCACGACGTGCCGCTGCTCGACACCGGCCGCGAGACGCCGCCGGTGGCCGGCGCCCTGCGCCTGATCACCGGCCTGATCGAACGCCAGGTGCCGGGGCTGGGGAGCCCCAGCTGGCAGGAGCCGCGGGCTCCCCTTCCCACTCTCCTGCTGATCATCGACGGCCTCGCCGACCGGCCGGTGCGCGCGCTCGGCGGCCGTACGCCGCTGTCGGCGGCCCGCACCCCGACCCTCGATCGGCTGGCGCGGGAGGGCCAATGCGGTCTCGCCGATCCGGTGGCGCCGGGGGTGGTGCCCGACACCGCCGCCGGCAGCCTGGCGCTCTTCGGTCAATCGCCCCTGGCGATGAAACGCGGTCCGGTCGAGGCCCTGGGCGCGGGCCTCAGACCGTCGCCGGGGGACGTCGCCCTGCGCGGCAACTTCGCCACCCTCGACCCCCAGGGCCACATCGCCGACCGCCGCGCCGGCCGCATCCGCCAGGACGCCGCCGAGCTCGCCCGCGCCCTCGATCGGCTGCCGATCCCCGGCCACGGCGAAGACGTCGAGGTGCGGGTCAAGGCGGCGACCGAGCACCGGCTGGCCATCCTGCTGCGGGGCGAGGGCCTGTCGTCGGCCATCCGCGGCAGCGACCCGGGGGACGGCGCTCCTCCGGGGGCGCCCCTGGTGCCGGCGCCGATCGATCCCCACAACGACCGCGCGGTGGCCACCGCCGGCATCCTCGCGCTCTTCGAGCAGGAGGCCCGCCGGGTGCTCGCCCGGCATCCGGTCAACGCCCGCCGCGTGGCCGCCGGCCTGCCGCCGGCCAACGCCGTCCTCACCCGCGGGGCCGGCCGCTTGCACCAGCTTCCCTCCCTCGAGCAGACCGGCCTGCCGCTGCGGGTGAGCTGCATCAGCGGCGACCGCACGGTCCTCGGCCTCGCCGGCTGGCTGGGGGCGGAGACCATCACCTCGGCGGCGATGACCGCCAACCTCGACACCGACCTCGGCGCCAAGCTCGACGCCGCCGCCGCCGCCCTCGACCGGAGCGACCTGGTGATCCTCCACGTCAAGGGCGCCGACATCGCCGCCCACGACCGCCGGCCCGACCTCAAAGCGGCCTTCCTCGAGCGCATCGACGCCGAGCTCGGGCGCCTGCTGGCGAGCCGCCGCCAGCCGTTCCGCGTCGCCGTCGCCGCCGATCACGCCACCCTGTCGGAGAGCGGCCAGCACGCCGCCGACCCGCTGCCGGTGCTGATCTGGGGCGAGGGCCTGGAGGCCGACGAGGTCGAGGCCTTCGACGAGCAGGCGGCGGGGGGCGGCGTGCTGCAACGCTTCCCCCTGCAGCTCCTCCTGAGCCGCCTCTTCCAGCTCAGCTGAGCGCCTCCGCGGGCGGCGAGCCGCGCTCGCCGGCAGCTCGATCGGTACTCCCGGCGGCGCCTCATCGACGCGCTCTGCGTTGAACCGCCGGCCGGGAAGCTGGTAGGCTCCGGCGGCGGCCGGCGCCGGAGCGCGCGGGCCTTTTCGCCCTGAAAGAGATGGAATCGTTGCTCTCACAGACCGCCGCAGTACATGACGTTGAAGCCGAGCGAAGCGGCGTCGCCGGATTGGCGACGGGCAAGGAAAAAAGCGCGGTCCTGCCGCCGCGATACGAGCGGGTGGTGGGCCATCTGGTCGGTGCTCAGCCCGGGCCGACCCTGATCTGCGTCGCCAGCGTGCACGGCAACGAGCCAGCCGGCTACCACGGCGCCCGGCGGGTGCTCGCCGCCCTCGCCATCGCCACCGAGCAGCTCCGCGGCAGCCTGCTGGTGCTGGCCGGCAACCTCAAGGCCCTCGCCGCCGGCCGGCGGTACCTGGAGGAAGACCTCAACCGCATCTGGCTCAGCGAGCGGCTGGCGGTGCTGCGCGCCGGCGCGCCGCCGAGCACGGCGGAGGAGGAGGAGCTTCGCGCCCTCGATTGCGAGCTGCGGGCGGCGGTCGACGCCGCCACCGGCCCGGTCTTCGTCATCGACCTGCACACCACCTCCGCTCCCGGCCCGGCCTTCGTGGTGTTGAACGACACCCTGCCCAACCGCGCCTTCGCCCTGCAGCTGCCGACGCCGGTGGTGCTCGGCCTCGAGGAGGAGCTTTCCGGCACCCTTCTCGGCTACCTCTCGACCCACGCCGACGTCACCTCGATCGGCTTCGAGAGCGGCCAGCACGACGAGCCCGCCGCCGTCGACAAGGCGGCGGCGGCGATCTGGCTGGCGCTCGAAGCGAGCGGCGTGGTCGACGCCCGCGATCGGGCGGAGGTTCAGGCGGCGCACGAGCTGCTGGCCGGCGAGGGCTCCGGCCTGCCGCACATGGTGGACGTCCACTACCGCCACCCGGTCGAGCCCGGCGACGACTTCCGCATGCTCCCCGGCTTCGTCGGCTTCCAGCCGGTACACGCCGGCATGATCCTGGCCTACGATCGCAACGGGCCGGTGCGAGCGCCCCTCGACGGCCTGATCCTGATGCCCCTCTACCAGGGCCAGGGGGACGACGGCTTCTTCATCGTCCGTCCGGTGCGGCGGCTCTGGCTGCGCCTCTCCACCCTCCTGCGCCGCCTCCACCTGGAGGGCTACCTGCACTGGCTGCCCGGCATCCGCCGCCACCCCGAGATCCCCGACGCCTTGCTGGTCGACCGCCGGGTCGCCCGCGTCCTCGCCCTGCAGCTCTTCCACCTCCTCGGCTTCAGCCGCGTCGGCCCGGGGGACGGCCGCTACCTGGTCATGCGCCGCCGCGCCTTCGACCGCTAAGCCCCCGGTGCTCGATCACCGCATCGTCGCGGCGGCGGGGCTGGGGCTGATCGCCCATCTGGCGCTGGCGCCGGCGGCGTATTCCCGGCCGGCGGTGGCGCTGGCGCTGCTCCTCGCCCTGGTGCCGATCCTGATCACCGCCTGGGCGGCGCGCGGCGGCGCACCGCGGGACCTTCGCCCGGCGGTGGTGGTCCTGCTCCTCAGCCTGCCCCTCTCCCTGTGGGCGAGCCCCCTGCCCTGGGCGGTCAGCTGGGCCCGGGCGACCACCCTCGCCTGGGCCCTGGGCCTCGCCCTGCTGGTCGCCGGCTGGGACGACCAGGTGAGGCTCTTCGGTCGCGCCGCCGGGCGCTGCCTGTGGCTCGCCGCCTACCTCGTCCTCGGCATGGCGGCGGCGGCCAATCCCCTGCGCCTGCCGCAGAACGAGCTCGCCGGCACCCTGGTGCTCTTCGTCCCGCTCGGCCTCGCCCTGATGCTCCACGCCGCCCGCGATCCCACCGCCGGCCCGGCACGCCGGCTGGCCCTCGCCCTCGCCTCGACCCTGCCCCTCGCCGCCCTGCTGCACGGCGGCTCGCGCGGCGGCCTCCTCGCCCTCGCCGCCGGCCTCCTCGCCATGGCCATCCTGGCAGCCCGCGGCCGGCGGCGGTGGCTGCTGGTGGCCGGGGTGGCGGCGGCGGCCGCGGCGCTGGTGCTGGTGCCGTCGCCGGCACGGGACTTCATCCTCTTCGGCGGCTCGCCCCAGGGCTGGTCCTGGGGACTCGCGCTCTCCGGCCGGCCGGAGATCTGGCAGCGGGGCCTCGCCGTGCTCGCCGCCACCCCCCTGACCGGCATCGGTCTCGGCACCTTCGGTCGGGTGACGGCCGAGCTCTATCCCCTCTCCTTCGCCCCCGGCCTGGTGGTCGAGGATGCGCACCAGCTCTTCCTCCAGACCGCCCTCGACCTCGGCCCGGCCGGCCTGCTGGCCTTCGCCGCCATCGTCGTCGGAGCCGCCGGCCGGCTGCTCGCCGTCTTGCGCCACGCCCGCGGCCTGCTGCGCGCCCGCGCCCTCGGCCTCGGCGGCGCGCTGGTCGCCCACCTCGCCTTCGGCCTCGCCGATGCCGTCGCCCTCGGCGGCGCCGGCAACGTCGCCTTCTGGTTCCTCGTCGGGCTGATCTTCGCCACCCCGCAGCCGGCGCCGGCCGCTCGCCGCCGCTGGCCGCGGCGCCTGGGGGGAGCGCTGGCCCTGGTGGCGGCCCTCCTGCTGGCGTCGCCGCCGGGGCGTCGGACGGCCGCCCTCAATCTCGCCGCCCTCGACGCCATGGAGGCGGTTCTCGACCAGCCGGCGCAGCTGCCGGCGGCCCGCGACGCCCTCTACGCCCTCGAGCCGCGGCCGTGCCGCGCCAGCTGGCTCCTCGCCCAGGTCCTCGCCCGCCAGGGCGACGCTCGCCGCGACGCCGCCTTCGCCGACAGCCTGCGTTGTGCCGCCACCGTACCGCTGGCGGCAGCGGCGCTGACCGACGACCGCCGGCTGGCGCAGCTGGCGGTGCGCTCGCATCCCGGGGTCGCCGTCGCCCACCGCTGGCTGGCACGCTCCTACGGCCGCGACCCGCCGCCGGAGGAGCGCCGGGCGGCGATCGCCAGCTACCGCCACGCCGTCGCCCTCGCGCCGCGCGACGGACGGGCCTGGTACGAGCTCGGCAAGCTCCTCGCCGCCGGCGACCTGCACGCGGCTCTCCGCGCCTTCCTCGCCGCCTGCGAGCACGGCGACCCCGGAGCCAACGCCTGCGTCGCCGCCGCCGAGACCGCCCTCGCCCTCGGCGACCGGCGGGCGGCGATCCGCTACTACCGCCTCTCCCGCTGGCCCGAAGCCCACCGCCGCGCCGCCCGGCTGCAAGGCGCGCCGGAGTAGCCGAGCGGACGATCCACCCCGCGGTGGGGACGGACCGCCCCAGAGACGGGGCCGGTGCCGGCTGGACATGGCATGCTCCCGCGCCATGATCCCTTGCCGCCTCCGCCGCCTCGTCGCCGGCCGCCATGCGCTCGGCCGCGGCCTGGCAGCGGAATCCGATCGTCATCCTTTCGAGGGACCCTGCCGATGCGATCCCTTCCCCGTCCATGCTCTCCCCGGCGGCGGCACGCCGCGCTGATCTCGATCCTGCTGCCGGCCCTCTGCGCCGGCCGTCTCGCCGCCGTCCCCCTGACCTATGAGCTGGAGCTCGTCGCCAGCGGTCTGGAGCAGCCGATCGCCATCGCCCACGCCGGCGATCAGCGGCTGTTCGTCGCCACCCAGGCGGGCCGCATCCTCATCCTCGACGGCGGCGCGATCGCTCCCACCCCCTTTCTCGACCTCCGCGACCGGGTGCTGACCAGCGAGCAGGAGGCGAGCGAGCTGGGGCTTCTGAGCTTCGCCTTCCACCCCGACTTCGCCGTCAACGGGTATCTCTTCGTCACCTACACCGACCGCGACGGCGATTCCGTGGTGTCCCGCTTCCACGCCGACTCGGCCGACCGCGCCGATCCGGCGAGCGAGCGGGTGCTGCTGCGCGTCCCCCAGCCGGACGTCAACCACAACGTCGCCCACCTGGTCTTCGGACCCGACGGCTACCTCTACGTCTCCACCGGCGACGGCGGCTTCCAGCGCGAGCCGCGCTGCACCTCCCAACACGGCGACGTCCTGCTGGGCAAGATCCTGCGTCTCGACGTCGACCAGGGGGCGGATCAGCCGCCGTACCACGCCATCCCGGCGAGCAATCCCTTCGCCGGCGACGACGGCGTACGCGACGAGATCTGGGCCCTCGGCCTGCGCAACCCGTGGCGCTTCTCCTTCGACCGCCTGAGCGGCGACCTCTACCTCGGCGACGCCGGCCAGAACGGGCCGGAGGAGATCGACCTCGAGCCCGCCGGCGGCCCCGGCGGCCGCAACTACGGCTGGAAGATGATGGAGGGCAGCGTCTGCCGCGGCTCGAGCGAAGGCTGCGACCACCCCCTGCCGCCCTGCGACGACGCCGCCTATGCGCCGCCGGTCTTCGAGTACCTCCACGACCAGCCGGATCGCTGTGCGGTGATCGGCGGTTTCGTCTACCGCGGCGCCGCCCTCCCCCAGCTCGACGGGGTCTACGTCTTCGGCGACTACTGCGGCCAACTGTGGGCGGCGGCGGACGACGGCGCGGGCTTCGGCGCGCTGGCGATGGCGCCCATCCTCCCCGGCCTGGTGAGCTTCGGCGAGGACGCCGCGGGGGAGCTCTACGCCGTCGCCGGCGACGCCCTCTACCGCCTCGCCGGCGCCGACCTGCACCAGCCCATCCCCGGCCGGCTGGCCTTTGCCGACGATCGCATCGAGGTGGCGGAAGGGGCGGGGGAAGCACGGCTCGAGGTCGAGCGCCTCGACGGCGTGGTCGGCGCGGTCAGCGTCGCCTACGCCACCGCCGACGGCGACGCCGTCGCCGGCGACGACTACCTCGCCACCGGCGGCGTGCTGCGCTGGGAGGACGGCGACGCCACCAGCCGAACCATCGTCGTGCCGATCGTCCAGGACCCGCATCTCGAGGCGACCGAGGTCCTGCGTCTCGAGCTCAGCCAGCCGACCGGCGGTGCCGGGCTCGGCGACGCGTCGTCGGCGGCGGTGACCATCGCCGACGACGATCTGCCGCCCGGGCCCTGCGCCGCCGACGCCGACACCCTCTGCCTGCGCCAGGGGCGCTTCCGCGTCGAGGTCCACTGGCAGACCGAGGACGGGCGGCGCGGTCTGGCGATGAAGGAGAACCTGAGCGACGAAGGCGGCTTCTTCTGGTTCTTCCGCCCCGCCAACCCGGAGATCTTCATCAAGATCCTCGACGCCTGCAAAGATCCGTTCAATACCTACTGGATCTTCGCCGCCGGCCTCACCGACCTGGCCACCGAGCTGATCGTGGCCGACACCACCAGCCGCCAGGTCAAGGAATTCCGCAAGCCGGCCGGGGTCGGCTTCGCGCCGATCCGCGACTTCGAGGCCTTCCCAACCTGCCCCTGACCGCCGGCGCGACGTCGCCGGACGGGGTTCGGCTGTGCTATGCTCCGCCGGTCATCCTCGCGCCGGTTCAGGGATCTCGTCGCCGGACGGGGTCCGCCGGCGGCGGCGGTTTCGTCATGCACGTAGACGTCCGCAAAGCCGACGACGTGATCATCGTCGATCTCGATGGCCAGCTGGTCAGCGGCATCGGCGACGAGCTGCTGCGCGACGTGATGAACGAGCTCCTGGCCGAGGGCTGGAGCAAGATCCTGATCAACCTGTCGCAGGTCGAGCGCATCGACAGCGCGGGCATCGGCGAGCTGGTGGCCGGCAGCCGCCTGGCGACGCGCTTCGGCACCTCGGTGCGTCTCCTGCAGGTCACCGGCCGGGTGCGCCAGGTGCTCGAGCTGGGGCAGGTGCTGCCGCTCTTTCACGTCTACGACAACGAAGAGGAGGCGCTGGCGGCCTTTGCCGACGATGCCGCGGCCGCCGCCAGCGGCGAGTGACGCGAGGGGATCGATCCCTGCGCGGGGGTGGGGCAGATGGAGCTTGAAACCCGGAGGAGGGGCCAGGAGCCGGCGGCGGGCCGGCGGCGGCGGGCGCGGCGGGCGCCGATCGAGCGCCTGCGCTCGCGCCTGTCCGAGCTCGAGCTGAGCCTGCCGCGGGCCGGCCGCGACCTCACCGCCCGCCTGCGCTCCCTGCCCCCCAAGCCGCCCGCCGGCCTGCGGCTCGTCACCTTCAACATCGCCCACGGCCGCCGCCGCCGCCCCCACCAGACCCTGGTCGGCCGCGAGCGCGTGCGCCGCAATCTCAGCCAGGTGGCGAGGGTGCTCGAGGCGCTCAAGCCCGACGTCGTTGCGCTGCAGGAAGCGGACGGGCCGTCGGCCTGGAGCGGCAACTTCGACCACGTCGCCACCCTCGCCGCCGAGAGCCGGCTCAACGCCCACTACCGCGGCGACCACAACCCCTTCGGCTTCGGCCGCTACGCCCTCGCCTCGGGCACCGCCCTGCTGGCGCGCTGGCCGTTGATCGAGCCGCGGTCCCACCGCTTCGGTTCGTCCTGGCGCTGCACCAAAGGTTTCGTGGTGGCGACCGTCGAGGTGCCGTCATGGGACGGCCTGGCGATCGACGTCGCCTCCGTGCACCTCGACTTCCTGGCACCGCAGAAACGCCGCCAGCAGATCGACGCCATGGCCGAGGTACTGGAGCCGCGACGCCGTTCGCGGCCGCTGGTGGTGCTCGGCGACCTCAACTGCTGCTACGAGCGGGAGCCCGAGTCGATCAGCGTGCTGACCCGCCGCCTCGGCCTCCGCGCCTACCGCCCGGAGCGCCCCCAGCCGACCTACCCCGCCTATCTGCCGCGCCGGCGGCTGGACTGGATCCTGGTCTCCGACGAGCTCGTCTTCCACCACCACCAGCGGCTGCCGGTGAAGCTCTCCGATCACCTCGGGGTGGTCGCCGACCTGCAGCTGCGGGCCAGCGCTTGAAGCGCCGCGGCCGAGCCCCTCAGCCAGCGACGGCCCCGGACGCGGCCCGTCCCCTCAGGAGCCCACCTCGAGGCCCGCGATCTCCTGCTGGTTGCGGACGAAGAGCCAGCTGCCGGCGAGGGTCGGGGAGGTCCAGGAGCGGCCGATCAGGGCCTTGACGCGGCCTTTCTCGACGTAGGCCTCCGGCCGCGCCTCGACCAGGGCCAGATCGCCGCGCTCGCCGAGCACCACCAGATGGCCGTCGGCGAGGATCAGGGACCCCTTGCCGAAGCCGCGCTGGCGCCAGCGCTCCTCGCCGCCGGCGACAGCGATGCACTTGAGCACCCCGTTGTCGAAGCCGTAGAGGTAGTCGCCGGCGCGCACCGAGCCGTTGAAGTGATTCTTCATCACCCGGCTCCGCCACACCACCTCGACCGGCTCGGGGGCCTCGGGGCGGAGGCGCAGCAGGGCGGCGCCCTGGTCGTAGCTGGAGGAGATGAAAATGCGGTCCGGCGGCAGCACCAGGGGATCGGCGGCGTTGACCCGGTAGCTGGTCGGCCAGGGGTAGCGCCACAGGACGGTGCCGTCCGCCGGCTCGAGACCGGCCAGCTGGTCGCCGATCATCGCCAGCAGCTGGCGCCGGCCGGCGAGCTCGGCAACCACCGGCGAGGCGTAGCCCAGGGGGCCGGGCAGGGCGGACCACAACACCTCGCCGCTCGTCTTGTCGAGGGCCAGCACCGTGTCGTCGGAGTCGAGGTGGCCGAGGACGATCAGCCGCTCGCCGTCGACCAGGGGCGAGCCGGCGTAGCCGTGGCTCGGCGGCCGGCGGAGCTTGACGTGCCACAGGCCGCGACCGTCGTCGACCCGGGCGGCGTGCAGGTCTCCCAGGGCGCTCAACGCGTAGACCACGTCGCCGTCCACCGCCGGGGTGGCGCGCGGGCCGTTGCCGCGGCTGGAGTCGAAGCGCTGGCCGAGGGCCAAACGCCAGAGCTCGTCGCCGCTGGCCGCGTCGAGAGCGACCAGGTACTCGCTGCGCTCGTCGCAGTCGAGGGTGAAGAGCCGCCGGCCGGCGACGACGATGCCGGAGTAGCCCTCGCCGATCGATCGCCGCCAGAGCTCCCGCGGCGGCTGCTGGCGCCAGTCGTGACGCAGGCTCGCCGCCGGCGCCACCCCGTCGCGCTGCGGCCCCCGCCACTGCGGCCAGTCG
>RFGL01000448.1 GCA_003697015.1 Acidobacteriota bacterium
ATGGCCTCGACGCCGCCGCCCGGCGCGACGAGCTGATGGCGGTCTACCTCAAGCACCGCAAGCAGGATGCCTTCGAGCTCCTCGGCCTGGAGGAGACCGCCAATCTGCTCGACATCGAGAACGCTTTCCTGCGCTTCGCCGAGCGCTTCGCCCCCTGGCGTTTCGCCGGCGGCGAGCTCAAGGCGCTGCAGGACAAGGCGCAGGACCTCTTCCTCGCCGCCGGTCGGGCCTTCGGCGAGCTGATCGACGTCGAGCGGCGCAACGCCCTCATCCAGCGCCGCCAGACCCTGCGCCGGGCGCCGCGCCGGGAGCCCCAGACCGACCGTTTCGCCATCCGCTCGGAGCTCCTCGACTCGGAGGTCCAGTTCAAGAAAGGGCGGGCGCTGATGGCGGCGGGCAAGTACCGCGAGGCCATCCCGCAGCTCGAATTCGCCCACGACTTCGATCCCCAGAACAGCCTCTATCGCTGCGAGCTCGCCTACTGCCGCTTCCTGAACGAGCCCCGGCGAGCGGCGGAGGGCGCCCTGGCCGAGCTCGAGGAGACGGTGCGCATCGACCCCAAGTGCGGCCTCGCCTGGTACTACCACGGCCTGGTGCTCGGCGAGCTGGGGGACGTCGCCCTGGCCGAGCCTTCCCTCAAGCGGGCGATCAAGCTGATGGCGCCGGATCGACGGCCGATCGAGGCGCTGAAGAATCTGGCCGCCAGGTCGTCGCGCAGGTCGCGCCGCTGAGCGCCGCTCAGCGTTTTCTGGGCAGGTAGAGGTCGGTCAAGGTGCCGGCGACCGCCTCGGCGGCGAAGGCGACGGTCTCCGACAGGGTGGGGTGGGGGTGGACGGTCAGCCCCACGTCCTCGGCGTCGGCCCCCATCTCGATGGCGAGGGCGACCTCGGCGATCAGGTCGCCGGCCCGCGGTCCGACGATGCCGGCACCGATCAGCCGTTTGCTGCCGGCTTCGAAGAGCAGCTTGGTCTTGCCCTCGCTGCGGCCCAGGGCGAGGGCGCGGCCGCTGGCGGACCAGGGGAAGGTGCCGGCCTCGCAGGCGATGCCCCGGGCCTCGGCCTCGCGCTCGCTCACCCCGCACCAGGCCACCTCCGGATCGGTGTAGGCCACCGACGGCACCACCCGCGCGTCGAAGGCCGCCTTGTGGCCGGCGATCACCTCGGCGGCGACCTTGCCCTGGTGGGTCGCCTTGTGGGCCAGCATCGGCTCGCCGGCGACGTCGCCGATGGCGAAGACGTGGGGCACGTTGGTGCGCTGCTGCTCGTCGGCGGGGATGAAGCCGCGCTCGTCGACCCGGACGCCGGCCTTCTCTGCCTCGATGGTGCCGCCGTTGGGCCGCCGGCCGACCGCCACCAGGACGGCGTCGAAGACCTCGGCGGCCGGCGCCTGGGGGCCGTCGAAGGTGACGTGCAGGCCGTCTGCCCGCGCCTCGACCGCGCTCACCCGGGTGCCGAGGAGGATCTTGTCGTAGCGCTTCGCCAGCCGCCGCTCGAGGGGCCGTACCAGGTCGCGGTCGACGCCGGGCAGCAGATCGTCGAGCAGCTCGACGACGGTGATCCGTGCTCCCAGGGCGTGGTAGACGGTGGCCATCTCGAGGCCGATGATGCCGCCGCCGACGACCAGCAGCCGGGAGGCCTCGGGCAGTTCGAGGGCGCGGGTCGAGTCGAGGACGCGGGGGTCGTCGTAGGGCAGGCCGGGGAGCCGCGCCGCCCGCGAGCCGACGGCGACGACGGCGTGCTCGAAGGCGACGGTGCGCTCGCCGCCGGCGGTCTCCACCGCCAGGGCGTGGGGGCCGGCGAAACGGCCGCGGCCTTCGACCACCGTCACCCCGCGCTGGCGCGCCATGGTCGCCAGGCCCTTGGTCAGCCGGCCGACGACGCCGTCCTTCCACCGCCGCAGCTGCGCCCGGTCGATGCGCGGCGGGCCGAAGACGATGCCGTGGTCGGCGAAGGCCGCCGCTTCGTCGATCAGCTCGGCGGCGTGGAGCAGGGCCTTCGACGGGATGCAGCCGACGTTCAGGCACACCCCGCCGAGGGTCGCATAGCGCTCGACCAGCACCACCTTCTTGCCCAGGTCGGCGGCGCGGAAGGCCGCCGCATACCCCCCCGGGCCCGAGCCCAGCACCACCACCTCGGTCTCGAGGTCGCCGTCACGCGTCGCCGGTCCTTGCGTCGTCGTCGGGCTCATCGGTGGCTCCTCACAGCAGGAGGCGACGCAGATCGCCGAGGAGAGCGCTCAGGTGGACGATGAAGCGGGCGGCGGTGGCGCCGTCGATCACCCGGTGGTCGTAGGACAGGGAGAGAGGGAGCATCAGGCGCGGCACGAAGGCGCCGTCCGACCACACCGGCCGCATCACCGCCCGGGAGACGCCGAGGATCGCCACCTCCGGCGCGTTGACGATCGGCGTGAAGGAGGTGCCGCCGATGCCGCCGAGGCTGGAGATGGTGAAGCTGGCGCCCTGGAAGTCGTCCGGCCGGCGCTGGCCGTCGCGCATGCGCTGGGAGGTTTCCCCCAGCTCCTCGGCGAGCTGGAAGATGCCCTTTCGGTCGACGTCGCGGATCACCGGCACCACCAGCCCGTCGTCGGTGTCGACCGCCACCCCGACGTGGACGTAACGCTTGAGGATCAGCCGCTCGCCGCTCGGGTGGAGGGAGGCGTTGACCTCGGGGAAGGCCTTGAGCGCCGCCGCCACCGCCTTGAGCTGAAAGGCCACCGGCGTCAGCTTGAAGCCGCGCTTCCTGGCCTCCTCGGCGTGCGCCTTGCGGAAGGCCTCGAGCTCGGTGACGTCGGCCTCGTCGTGCTGGGTGACGTGGGGTACGTGCAGCCAGCTGCGGTGGAGATTCTGCGCCGAGACCCGGCGTACCCGCGACAGGCGTTTCTCCTCCACCGGCCCGAAGCGCGAGAAGTCGATCACCGGCATCTCGGGCAGGGCGCCGCCGCCGCGCATCGCCGTCTTGACGTAGGCCAGCAGGTCCTCCTTGGTGATCCGCCCCTTGCGGCCGCTGCCCTGGATCCGATCCAGGTCGACCTCCAGCTCCCGCGCCAACCGCCGCACCCCCGGGCTGGCGTAGACCCCATCGCCGGCCGCCGGCGTCTCGGCGGCCGGGGGCGCCGCGGGTGGGGGCGCCGTCTCCGTCGCGCCGGCCTCCGGCGCCGCTTCCGCGCCGCCGGCCTCCGCCGCCTCCGTCGCCGCCGCCTCGTCGACCGCCAGGGTGAGGATCACCGCCCCCTGCCCGACCTGGTCGCCCACCTTCACCTTCAGCTCCTCGACCGTCCCGGCGTGGGTCGACGGCACCTCCATCGACGCCTTGTCGCTCTCCAGGGTGATCAGGGACTGATCCTTCGCCACCCGCTGCCCGGGCTCGACCAGCACCTCCACCACCTCGACCGCGTCGAAGTCGCCGATGTCGGGAATCCGCACCTCTACGATCTCTGCCATGCTTCCTCCAACGGCCGATCGCCGCCGCGGGTCACGTTCCAGGGGATCGATCAGCCCGTTGTTCTCCCCGAGTCGCCACGATTAGACCACGATCATCCCCTCTTGCCCACACCGCAGGAGCGGGTGTGGCGCAGCAGACCTCGATCGCCATCGTCACACCGTCCAGGGATCGGGGGCGTCGGGATCGACGCCGTGCTCGGCGTATTTCTGGATCGCCGCGGCGACGTCCGCGGGCTCGACGGCGCCCTGATCGGCCAGGGCCTTCAAGGCGGCGACGACGACGTGGTAGCGGTCGACCTCGAAGAAGCGGCGCAGGCGCTCGCGGGTGTCGCTGCGGCCGTAGCCGTCGGTGCCGAGGACGTAGTACGGGCGCGGCACGAAGGGGCGGATCTGGTCGGCGACGGCGCGCATGTAGTCGCTGGCGGCGACGATCGGTCCGTCGGTTTCGCCCAGGCAATGATCGACCCAGGTGCGGCGCGGCGGCGCCTCGGGGTGGAGGCGCGCCCAGCGCTCGGCGGCGATGCCGTCGCGGCGCAGCTCGCTCCAGCTGGTGGCGCTCCACACGTCCGCCGCCACGCCGTGATCCGCTTCGAGCAGCGCCGCGGCCGCCTCGACCTCGCGCAGGATGGCCCCCGAGCCGAGCAGCTGGACGCGCTTCTTCCTGCCCCTCTTGGGCGATCGGAAGAGCCGGTAGAGACCCTTCTTGATGCCCTCTTCCGCCCCCTCCGGCATGCCGCGGTGGGGGTAGTTCTCGTTCAGGGTGGTGACGTAGTAGAAGACGTCCTCCTGCTGTACGAGCATGCGCTCCAGGCCGTGGTGGAAGATCACCGCCAGCTCGTAGCCGTAGGTCGGGTCGTAGGCGACGCAGCTCGGCACGGTGGAGGCGATCAGGTGGCTGTGGCCGTCCTCGTGCTGCAGGCCCTCGCCGTTCAGGGTGGTGCGGCCGCTGGTGGCGCCGATCAGAAAGCCTCGCGCCCGCTGGTCGGCGGCGGCCCAGATGAAGTCGCCGACGCGCTGGAAACCGAACATCGAATAGAAGATGAAGAACGGCACCATCGCCAGGCCGTGGTTGGCGTAGGCGGTGCCGGCGGCGGTCCAGGAGGCGATCGACCCGGCCTCGGTGATCCCCTCCTGCAGGATCTGGCCGTCCTCGGCTTCCCTGTACTCCATCAGCTCGCCGGCGTC
Organism: Acidobacteriota bacterium; assembly: GCA_003697015.1. Taxonomy (GTDB): domain Bacteria; phylum Acidobacteriota; class Thermoanaerobaculia; order Multivoradales; family J023; genus J023. Next base: position 4,625 of record RFGL01000448.1, read on the forward strand.
GACCGGCTCGTAGCGTTGGCCCCAGGGGGAGTAGATGCCGAACTGCTTGAACAGGCCTTCCATGCCGAAGGTGCGCGCCTCGTCGGCGATGATCGGCACCACCCGCGGGCCGACGGCCTCGTCGCGCAGCAGCACGCGCAGGAAGGCGACGAAGCTCTGGGTGGTCGAAGGCGTGCGCTTGCCGCTGTCCTTGAGCAGGGCGCCGAAGCGCTCGAGGGGCGGCACGGCGAGGGGCGGCACCTCCGCCCGGCGCTGGGGCAGGAAGCCGCCGAGGGCCTGGCGGCGTTGCTTGAGGTAGAGGATCTCGGCGCTGTCCTCCGGCGGCTTGAGGTAGGGCTGACGGCGTACCTGATCGTCCGGGATCAGCCCCTGGAGCCCCAGGCGGTCGCGGAAGGCGCGCAGCTGCTCGGGCTTGAGCTTCTTCGCCGAATGGGCACCGTTCAAGCCCTCGCCGACGCCGCCCATGCCCCAGCCCTTGACCGTCTGGGCGAGGATCGCCACCGGCCGGCCGCGCTCGAGGACCGCCGCCTTGTAGGCGGCGTAGACCTTCTGCGGATCGTGGCCGCCGCGGCGCAGGGCGAGGAGCTCGTCGTCCGACAGATGGGCGACCAGGGCGCGCAGCTCGTCGCTGTCGAAGAGGGTCTCGCGGATCCACCGCGCATCCCCCTCGCCGACCTTCTTGGCGTAGAGCTGGAGCTCGCCGTCGACCATGCGGTCGAGCCGCCGGCGCAGGGCGCCGCTCTCGTCGCGCGCCAGGAGCTCGTCCCAGCCGCTGCCCCACAGCAGCTTGATCACCCGCCAGCCGGCGCCGCGGAAGAGAAGCTCCAGCTCGTCGACGATCTTGCCGTTGCCGCGCACCGGCCCGTCGAGGCGCTGGAGGTTGCAGTTGACGACGAAGATCAGATTGTCCAGCGCCTCGCGGCCGGCGACGGTCAGCGCCCCTTGGGATTCGGGCTCGTCCATCTCGCCGTCGCCGAGGAAGGCCCATACGTGGCGATCGGAGGGCTGGAGCAGGCGCCGTTTTTCCAGATAGCGCAGGAAGCGCGCCTGGTAGATCGCCGACAGCGGGCCGAGGCCCATCGACACGGTGGCGAATTGCCACAGCTCGGGCATCAGCCGCGGGTGGGGGTAGGACGACAGGCCGCCGGCGGTCTCCTGGCGGAAGCGCTCCAGGTGCTCCTGGGTCAAGCGCCCCTCGAGAAAGGCGCGGGCGTAGACGCCGGGGGAGGCGTGGCCCTGGAAGTAGACCAGATCGCCGCCGCCGCCGTCGCCCGGCGCACGCCAGAAGTGGTTGAAGCCGACCTCGAAGAGGGTCGACGCCGACTGATAGGTGGCGATGTGGCCGCCGATGCCCTCGAGCACCGTATTGGCGCGCGACACCATCGCCATGGCGTTCCAGCGCACGATGCTCTGCAGCCGCTCCTCCAGCGCCAGGTCGCCGGGGAAGGGCGGCTCGGCCGCCGCCGGCAAGGAGTTCCGGTAGGGCGTCGGGACCACCGCCAGGTCGCCGGCGCCGCGCTCGGCGGCGCGGGCGGAGAGGGCTTCGAGCAGGAAGCGGACGCGGCCGGCACCGTCGTGCTCGAGCACGTCGTCCAGCGCCTCCAGCCATTCGCGGGTCTCGCTCGGGTCGATGTCGATTCGCGGCTCCTCGGCCATCAAGCACCTCGGATGAGTTCGATGGTACCCCGGTCGCTCGGATTCACCTCTACCGGCTCAAGGTGGCACAGTATCTCAGGCCGCGGGCCGGAAGTCACCCGCCCGCCGCGCCCGCCGCCGGTCGGCGACCATCAGCACCACCAGCGCCGTTGCCGCGGCGACGTCGACCCAGGAGGCCGGCAGTCCGGCCACCGGCGGGCCGAGGGAGGGGAAGAAGAGCAGCAGCGAGAGGGCGAGCAACAACCACCGCCGTCCCCAGCCGAGGCGGGTCCACATCTGGCCGGCGAGGGCGGCCGAGAGGGCGAGGATCGAGGCCGCGGCGACGGCGAAGGCGACGCCGACGTCGAGCGCCGGCGCCAGGCTGCCGTCGGCGCGCAGCATCAGGAGCTCCGGCCGGTAGACGAAGAGGAACGGCAGGCCGAAGCCGACCAGGGCGAAGCGGAAGGCGGCGAAGGCGGTGGCCATGATCGGCGCGTCGGCGATCGACGCGGCGGTGTAGGCGGCCAGCGCCACCGGCGGGGTGACCATCGACATCAGGCCGAAGTAGAAGATGAAGAGATGCGCCGCCAAGGGCACCACCCCCAGGCCGGCGAGGGCCGGGCCGATGAGGGTGGCGAGGAGCAGGTAGCACACCGCCGACGGCAGGCCCATGCCGAGGACGATGGAGGAGACCATCATCAACGCCAGGGCGAGGAAGAGGTTGTGCTCGGCGAGGGGCAGGATCGTCGCCGGCAGCTTGGAGCCGACGCCGGTCAAGGTGACCACGCCGATGACGATGCCGACGCAGGCGGCGGCGGCGATCAGCGCCAGACCGGCGCGCGCCGAGCGTTCCAGGCTGGCGGCGAGCTTCCCCGGTCCGATGCGGGTGCGGCGCGAGAAGGCGGCGACGGCGAGCACCACCCCCAGCGCCAGGGTGACGGCGCGGAAGACGGTGAAGCCGGCGAGGATGAAGGCGATCAGCGAGCCCAATCCACCGGTGAAGATCAGCCCCTCCACCCACCCGCCGGGGGCTCTCGCCCCGCCGCCGGCCGCCGGCGGCGTCTCCGGGCCGCCGTCGGCGTCCGCAGCGCCGATGCGGCGGGCGTAGAAATGCACCATGAGAAAGATCGACAGGTAGTAGAGCAGCGCCGGCAGGAGCGCGGCGCGGATGATCTCGAGGTAGGTCACCGGCGGGTCGACCAGCTCCAGCATCATGTAGGCGCCGGCGCCCATCACCGGCGGCACCAGAGCGCCGCCGGAGCTCGCCGCCGCCTCGATGCCGCCGGCGACGTGGGGCTTCATGCCCGAGCTCTTCATCAGCGGGATGGTGAAGGTGCCGGTGGTGGCGGTATTGGCCACCGCGCTGCCCGACAGGGAGCCCATCAGGCCGCTCGACAGCACCGACACCTTGGCCGGGGCGCCGGTGGCACCGCGGAAGAGGCGCCGGGCGTAGTCGATGATGAAGCCGGTGGTGCCGCTGGCCTCGAGCAGGGAGCCGAAGACGACGAAGAGAAAGACGTAGGTGAACATCACCTTGAGGGCGATGCCGAAGACCCCCTGGCTGTGGAGAAAGGTCTGGGCCACCACCCGCTCGAGGTCGTAGCCGCGGTGGGGGAAGAGCCAGGAGGGCAGCCGCGGGCCGGCGAAGGCATAGAGCAGAAACGCCCCGGAGAGCAGCGGCAGCGCCCAGCCGACGGTGCGCCGCGCCGCCTCGATCACCAGCAGCAGGCCGGCGATGCCGACGGCGAAGTCGAGGCCGCGTTCGACCCCGGCGCGATCGCCGAGGGAGTGACCGTCGAGCCACCAGGCGCGAAAGGCGGGCTCGCTCTGGGTCACCACGTAGGCGCACGCCGCCAGGGCCACCAGGGCGAGGGCGTAGTCGAGCCAGGCCGCCGCCCGGCCGGCGCCGCGGCGCGGCCGCGCCGGGTAGAGCAGAAAGCATAGGGCGAGCCCCAGGCCGGCGAAGATCGCCAGCTGCGATTGGGGCGTCAGGCGCGGGTAGTTGACCTCCACCAGGGTAAAGAGGCAGAGCACCACCGCGACGGCGCGGATCAGGGTCGGGGGTACGCGCTCGGGCATGGCCGGCCAGGTTCTCCAGGTCGTTTCGGAGCGACGCCGCCGAGTGTAGCGCGGCTCGGCGAGCAGAACCAGGGAGACCCGTTGCGTCGCAGGGCGGGACGGGGTAGGTTACGCCGGCAATGAACAGGACTACGACTTCGATCCCGCCCTGCGCTCGGTTGCTGATGGCCGCTTGGCTGGTGATGGCCGCCGCCGTCGGCGCCGAGGACGTTCCCGCGCCGCCGGACGTGGCGGCGCCGCCGGCCGACGCCGAGGTCACCGCCAGCGGCCTCGCCACCAAAGTACTCCGCCCCGGCGACGGCGACGAGCCCGTCGGCGCTCAGGACATCGTGCTGGTTCACTACACCGGCTGGACCACCGACGGCAAGATGTTCGACAGCTCGGTGGCCCGCGGCGAGCCCGCCGGCCTGCCGGTCGACCGCCTGATCCCGGGCTGGAGCGAGGGCTTGCAGCTGATGGTCGAGGGCGAGAAGCGACGCATGTGGATCCCCGAGAAGCTCGCCTATCGCGGCGCCAAGGGTCGTCCCAAGGGCATGCTGGTCTTCGACGTCGAGCTGCTGGAGATCAACCGCCGCACGCCGTGGCCGGTGCCGCCGGACGTGGCGGCGCCGCCGGCCGACGCCGAGGTCAGCAAGTCCGGCCTGGCGTCCAAGGTGCTGCGTCCCGGCAGCGGCAGCGAGCATCCCCGCCCCACCAGCCGGGTGACGGTGATCTACACCGGCTGGACCACCGGCGGCAAGATGATCGACAGCTCGATTCCCAGCGGCCACCCGGCGACCTTCTCCCTCGGCGAGGTGATCAAGGGCTGGACCGAAGGGCTGCAACTGATGGTGAAGGGCGAGCGCCGGCGCTTCTGGATCCCGGCCAAGCTGGCCTACAAGGGGCAGAAGGGCAAGCCCAAGGGCATGCTGGTCTTCGACATCGAGCTGGTCGGCTTCCAGAACGAGAGCATCCTCGGCCACTAGTCGGCGTCAGGCGGGCGCTTCGGTCGCTCCCCGGCGCTGCTGCTCGACCGCGGCCTTGAGCCGGCGCAGCAGGGTGTCGACGTCGGTCTCGGCGGGGCGCTCGACGGTGGCGTGGGCGACGGTCAGAGCGACCTGCAGCTGGCCGTGGGCGTGCTCGACGCGGTGCTCCGAGACCACCTCCCCCAGGCGCCCGGCCACCGCCGACGTGGCCGCCTCCTCGCAACTCGGCAGCACGATGAGGAATTCGTCGTCGCCGGCGCGGCCGATGGTGTCGTAGGGCCGCACCTTCTCCTCCAGCCGGCGGGCGATCTGCACCAGCACCTCGTCGCCCTGATCCTGGCCGAGGAGCTCGTTGATCGCCCGCAGGCGTACGACGTCGCCGAGGATGACCCCCAAGGGCACCCCCAGGCGGGATGCGCGGGCCAGCTCGTGGCGCAAAAGGCGGAGGATGGCGCGGCGGTTGAGCAGGCCGGTCAAGGGGTCGTGGGTGGCCTGCGCCAGCACCGCGGCGTGGGCGCGTTCGAGCTCCAGCCGGCGGCGGTGGGCGAGGTGGAGGAGACCGAGATTGCCGGCGGCGAGCAGCAGGGCGGCGAAGACCAGCACCGCCTGCGCCCGCCAGGTGCCGCCGAGACGCCGGTGGCGGTCGGCGATCTCGCGCTGGAGGGCGGCGTCGAGGTCGGCGGCGGCGGCGAGGGCGCCGGCGGCGGCGTCCAAGTCCGCTTCCGGGGCTGCGGCGGCGGTCAGCGCCTGGAGGGCGAGCTGCAGCCGGCGGGCGGCCATCGCCACGGCGGGAGAGGGGTGGGCGGCGAGCTCGTCCCAGCGGCCGGGATCGCCGGCCGGGGCCGGCAACGGCCCCCCGTCCGCCGGCCGCCGGGCGAGCTCGGTGCGCAGCGCGTCGACCGCCGCCGACCACTGCAGGTGGCGCTCGACGTCGGCCCGCAGGCGGTGGACCCGGGCCAGCAGCAGCAGGCACCAGATGGCGAAGGCGGCGAGCAGCACGGCGACGCCGGCGAAGAGCAGGCGATAGGCCGGCAGGCGGCGGCGGGTGCTCGTATCGCGTGCGTCCATGATCAGGATCGAGCGAGCATAGCACCCCCGACATGAACCCGTCTGCGGCCGCGGTTTGTGCGGGGCATCGATCCGGAGGATAATACCCCCCATGCTGCCGGGATCCGACCTCCAGGCGATCCGCGAAGGGATCGAGTCCGTCGACCGCGAGCTGCTGGCGTTGCTCAAGCGGCGCATGGAGCTGGTGGAGCAGGTCGCCCAGACCAAGCTCAAGCGCGCCTTCCCCTTCCGCGATCACGAGCGCGAGGAGCGGGTGCTGCGCCGGGTGCGACGGGCGGCGCTGCGCCTCGGTCTCGACCCCCACGCGGTCGAGCGCCTCTACCGCCAGATCATGGAGATGTCGATCTCCCACCAGCAGCGCCACGTGCGCTCCCTCGCCACCGTGCCCCTGCGCGTCGCCTACCAGGGGGTGGAGGGCTCCTACAGCCACCTGGCGGCCCAGCGCTGGTACGCCGGCCGCGAAGGGGGGGCGCTCTTGACCGGCTTCGAGAGCTGTCGCGAGGCCGCCAACGCGGTGCGCTCCGCCGCCGCCGACGTCGCCCTGCTGCCGATCGAGAACACCACCGCCGGCAGCATCAACGAGACCTACGACCTGCTGGCCGAAGGCGGCCTGCGGATCAACGCCGAGGTGGTGAGCAAGGTCGAGCATTGCCTGGTGGTGCAGCCCGGGGTCAAGCTCGACGAGCTGCGCACGGTGATCTCCCATCCCCAGGCCCTCCTGCAATGCGAGACCTACCTGCGCAGCGTGCCGTGGATCCGGCCGGTGGCGGAGTTCGACACCGCCGGCGCGGCGCGCAAGGTCAAGGAATCGAACGACCCGAGCGTGGCGGCGATCGCCAGCGAGAAGGCGGCGGTGATGCTCGGCCTGGAGGTGCTGCGCAAGGGCATCCAGAGCCAGGCGTCGAATGCCACGCGCTTCGTCGAGGTGGCGGTGGAGGCGGTTCCCTGCCCGCCGGACGCGCCCTGCAAGACCTCCCTCCTGGTGGAGCTCGACCACAGCGCCGGCAAGCTCGGCGAGCTGCTGATGGCCTTCGGCCGGCGCCACGTCCAGCTCAGCAAGCTGGAGTCGCGGCCGGTGCCCGACAGCCCGTGGAAGTACCGCTTCTACGTCGACGTCGAGGCCCACGCCGACGCCGTCGAGATGGTCGAAGCGCTGGCCGAGATCAAGCCGCTGGTCGACAGCTTGCGGGTGCTCGGCACCTACCCGAGGACCGAGAAACCGATCGACGAGCCGATCGACGAGCCGGCCGACGAGCAGCAGGCGGAGGCCTGAGATGCGACCGGCGGTGTTGATGGTCGACCCCGACGACGAGCGGCGGCGGGCGGTAAGCCAGGGGCTGTCGCGCTACGCCTACGACGTGGTGCCGGCGAGCAGCCCGCTGGAGGGGCTGCGTTTCGCCCAGGGGCTGGGACCGAGCGTCATCGTCGCGCCGGCGGATCTGCTCGGCTTCGGCGACGGCTCGATCCTCGAGCGCTTCGCGGTCCAGGACCGCACCATGCGCCGCACCCTGCTGCTCCTCGGCGAGCGCTCGGCGGACGCCGACGAAGTGCCCGAGGACGTCCTCTTCCTGGCCGTCGACGGCCTGTCGGCGCGCGAGATCGTCCGCCGCCTGCGGCTGGTGCTGGTCGGCCGCGAGGTCGGGCTGGAGCCCGACCTCGAGCTGCGTTCGCTGGTCGGCGACCTGGCGCTGATGCCCCTGCTCGAGCTGCTGCGGACCTTGAACCGCATCCAGCTGAGCGGCACCCTGCGTTTGCAGGACGGGGTGCTGATGCTGGAGGAGGGGCAGGTGATCGCCGCGCGGGCGGGCAAGGCGAGCGGCGTCAAGGCGGTGTGCCGCCTGAGCCGGCGCAAGGCCGGCCCCTTCCGCCTGACCCTCGGCGCCACCGCCGCCGAGCGCGAGATCGAGCTCGATTTTTTCGACCTGATGATCCGCGCCATCGAGGAGGCGCAGGTGGTGCTGCCCGACCCCCGGGCACGGCCTCGACTCGACGGCAATGCCCGGCTGTCGGGGGAGTTCAACCGCCAGGAGCGCGGCCTGTTGGAGGTGGTCGATCGCTGCGAGACGGTCGGCGAGTTGCTCGACGCCCTGCCGGCGAGCGACGGGCGGATCGTCGAGGCCCTCAACCGGTTGGTCGAGCGCGGCGTCTTGCGGCTGCACAAGCCGCTGGCGCCGGTGGCGGTGGTCACCGACTCCACCGGCGACCTGCCGCCGGATCTGGCGGCGGCGCACGACGTCCTGGTGGTTCCCTTGTCGGTGATCTTCGGCCGGCATACCTTCCGCGACGGCGTCGACATCCGCGCCCGCGACTTCTACCAGCTGCTGGAGAGCGAGCAGGCCCACCCCGCCACCCGGCCGCCGCCGGACGTCGAATTCGTCGAGCACTACACCGAGCTGCTCAAGCATCAGGACGTGGTCTCGGTGCACATCTCCGAGCGCCTGTCCGAGACCGTGGCCCACGCCCGCACCGCCGCCCGCGTCGGCGCCAGCGCCATCAAGCTGCCGCCGGAGCGCGAGCGCTTCGCCCTCGAGGTGGTGGATTCGAAGAACGTCAGCATGGGGCTGGGATTGCAGGCCCTCTTCGCCGCCCGCATGGCCATGCGCCAGCGGCCGGCGCGGGAGATCGCCGCCTGGCTGCGCTCGATCGAGAAACGCATCCACCTCTTCTTCGTCGTCCACACCCTCGAGTACCTGGTCCGGGGCGGGCGGTTGAGCAAGACGCGGGCGGCGGTGGGCAAGCTGCTCGGCATCAAGCCGATCCTCGGCGTGGCCGACGGCGAGGTGGTGCCGATCGACCGGGTACGCGGCGGCCGGCGCGCCCATCCGCGGATCGTCCAACTGCTCGCCCAGCGCATCGAGCCGAAGAAGGGCATCGTCCTCGCCGTCGCCCACGCCAAGGCGCCGATGTGGGCCGACCGCCTGGGCAAGCTGCTCAAGGAGCGATTCCGGGTCCTGGAGCTGATCGAGACCGACATCGGCCCGGTGGTCGGCACGCACACCGGCCCGGGCTGCGTCGGCTGCGTGGTCTTCCAGCCCACCGCCGAGGAGTGGCCCCTGATCCGACCGCTCGACGACGGCGAAGAGTGATCCGGTCGAGCCCGGCCCCGGCAGGCGCCGCTTCAGCCAGCCCACGCGGCGCGGTTTGTGTCACAATGCCGGCAACCGTTCACGGGTCAGAAAAAGGAGGAGCCATGAGCTGGAAGCTGGTGGTCGTCGGCGGCATCGTATTCTGGTTGGTCACCTTCGTCGTGTCGTTCGCCACCGGAGCGGTCATCCACGAGGGGGTCTTGAAGCCCCACTATGACGCGCATAAGGAATTCTGGCGGCCGGCCCTGGTGCAGGATCCGCCGGACATGGCGGCGCTGATGCCGTATTGGATCGCCGTCGGCGTGCTCACCGGTCTGGTGCTGGCCGCCATCTACGGCTGCGTGCGGCCGGCCTTTCCCGGACCGGGGTGGAAGCGGGGGCTCTATTACGGGCTGATCCTGTCGGGCATCTACCTGGTCTTCATCCTCGGCTGGTCGGGGGTCTTCAACCTGCCCAACGCGATCTGGTTCTGGTGGGCGGTCGAGCCTTTCCTGTACTTCCTGCCGGCGGGGGCGGTGCTCGGCTGGCTGGGGGAGAAGCTGGCGCCGGCCGGGCCGGCCGGCGCCTGAGGTCGCCCGCGCCGGCCGAACCGACGGCACCTGAGCCGGTGACGGTCCGCGCATGACGGCCGGCGGAGGTCCTACGTCCGATCGGCCCTCCAGCTCCGCCACGGGCGGGGGTCAGCGGCTGAGCTCGCCGCGCAGGTCCTGCTGCATCAGGCGGCGCACTTCCGCCGTCTCGAGGCCGCGGGAGAGGAGGTAGAAGAGCTTGGTCAGGGCGGCTTCCGGGTTCATGTCGTAACCGCTGATGACGCCGGCCTCGAGCAGGGCCTTGCCGGTGGCGTAGTCCTCCATGTCGACCCGGCCCTTGAGGCATTGGGTGCAGTTGACCAGCACCACCCCGCGGGCGGTGGCGGCGGCGATCGCCGCCAGCAGCTCCGGGTCGTCCGGCGCGTTGCCGACGCCGTAGGTGTGGAGGACCGCGCCGTCCAGCGGCGGGGCGAGGAACTGGCGCAGCAGCTCGGCGGTGATGCCGGGAAAGATGCGCAGGTCGGCGACGTGGGGATGGGCCACCGGCCGCAGGCGGAAGGGGGCGGACGGCATCGGCCGCAGCAGCTCGCGGTCGATCTCGATCTCCACTCCGGCCCTGCCCAGGGGCGGAAAGTTGGGCGAAGCGAAGGCACGGAAGCCGGCGGCGGAGACCTTGGTGGCACGGTTGCCGCGCAGCAGGCGGTCGCCGAAGTAGAGGCAGACCTCCGGCAGGCGGTAGCGGGCGGCGATCAACAGGCTGGTGATCAGGTTCTCCCGCCCGTCGCTGCGCACCTCGACCAGGGGGATCTGGGAGCCGGTCAGGATCACCGGCTTGCCCAGGTTGTCGAGCATGAAGGAGAGCGCGGCGGCGGTGTAGGCCATGGTGTCGGTGCCGTGGATGACGACGAAGCCGTCGTGCTCGTCGTAGGCGTCGCGGATGGCGCGGCCGATGGTCAACCAGTCCCGCGGCCGCATGTTGGCGGAGTCGAGCAACGGCACCAGCTCGTGGATGGCATAGCGCGGCAGGTCCGGGCTTCGGAGGTCCGGCATCGCCGCCATGCGCGCTTCGAGGAAGCCGGCCTGGGGCACGTAGCCGCGCCGGGAGCGGCGCATACCGATGGTGCCCCCGGCGTAGACGATGAGGATGGACTTCTGGCGCGGCATGGCGACGACGAACGGCGGTGGGGCCGACGATACCGCAGAGGATGCGGCTCCGGTAAGCTCCCCCGGCATGGCTGAGAAGAAAGGCCGCCGGCCGCCGCCGGCAAGGGAGAAGAGAGGGGTCCGACGGCGCCTCCGACGGCTGCGCCAGGAGGCGGCCCAGCTGCCGCCCCTGGGGCTCGGAGCGCGCATCGTCCTCGGCGTCCTCGGCTGGCTCCTGGTGTTGCTCGGCATCGTCCAGCTGGTGACCCCGGGGCAGGGCATCCTCACCCTGCTGATGGGACTGGCGGTGTTGTCCCTGGTCAGCAGGACCATCCACCGCCTGCTCTACCGCCTGCTCGGGCGCTGGCCGCGGGTGTGGAAGCGCCTGGTGGCCTTCCGCAAGAAGGTGCACGGCTGGTTCCACCGGCCGGAGCCGCCGGCCGGCTGAACGGCTCGCCGGCGTCGCCGGCTGGCCCGGGGCGGCGGATCGCGATAGGCTCCACGTCGTCCTCCGGGGTTTGCGATGCAGGTGCTTCCCACCCACGTCGACGTCCGTTCGGCAACCTACGCCCGCAATCGGGACTACTTCCTCGCTCGGCTCGAGGAGCTCGAGCGGGCCCTGGCCGAGGTCAACGCCGCCGGCGGGTCGAAGTACGTCGAGCGTCACCGGCGGCGCGGCAAGTTGCTGGCCCGGGAGCGCCTCGAGCTGTTGCTCGATCGCGACGCCCCCTTTCTCGAGATCGGCGCCCTGGCGGCATGGGGCACGGACTTCGCCCTCGGTGCCAGCGTCATCTGCGGGGTGGGGGTGGTGTCGGGGGTGGAGTGCGTGGTGGTCGCCAACGAGCCGACGATCAAGGGCGGCTCGATCAACCCCTACGGCCAGCGCAAGGTGGCGCGGGCGATGGAGATCTGCCGCGACAACCGCCTGCCGATGATCAACCTCACCGAGTCCGGCGGCGCCGACCTGCCGCATCAGGCGGAGCTCTTCGTCCCGGGCGGGGGGATGTTCCGGGAGCTCACCCGGCGCTCGGCCGAGGGCATCCCCACCATCTGCCTGGTCTTCGGCTCGTCGACCGCCGGCGGCGCCTACATCCCCGGCATGTCGGACTACGTGGTGATGGTCAAGGAGGGGGCGCGGGTCTTCCTCGGCGGGCCGCCGCTGGTCAAGATGGCGATCCACGAGGAGTCGAGCGAGGAGGAGCTGGGGGGGGCGGAGATGCACAGCCGGGTCTCCGGCGTCTCCGACTACCTGGCGGAGGACGAGCTCGACGCCCTGCGCCTCGGCCGCGAGATCGTCGCCCAGCTGGGCTGGCGCAAGCTCGGCCCGCCGCCCTCGGCGGCCGCCGAGGAGCCGCGCTACGACGTCGAGGAACTGCTCGGCATCGCCAGTGCCGACGTGCGCCAGCCGTTCGAGGTCCGGGAGGTGATCGCCCGCCTGGTCGACGGCTCGCGCTTCCACGAATTCAAGGCCACCTACGGCACCACCCTCGTCACCGGCTTCGCTCGGCTGCACGGCTATGCGGTGGGGGTGGTGGCCAACAACGGGGTGATCTTCTCCGAGTCGGCGCAGAAGGGGGCGCAGTTCATTCAGCTCTGCAACCAGCTCGACCGGCCGATCCTCTTCCTGCAGAACGTCACCGGCTTCATGGTCGGCCGGCGCTACGAGGAGCGGGGCATCATCAAGGACGGGGCGAAGATGATCAACGCGGTGTCGAACAGCACCGTGCCCCACCTGACGGTGATGATCGGCGCCTCCTACGGCGCCGGCAACTACGCCATGTCGGGCCGCGCCTACAAGCCGCGCTTCCTCTTCACCTGGCCCAACCACAAGATCGCGGTGATGGGCCCGGAGCAGCTCGCCGGGGTGTTGTCGATCGTCCGCCGGCAGGCCGCCGAGCGCGCCGGCGTGCCTTTCGACGAGGCGCGGGACGAGCGGCTCCGGCGGGCGGTGGAGAAGCAGATCGAGAACGAGTCCTACGCCTTCTACGCCTCCGGCCAGCTGTGGGACGACGGCATCATCGATCCCCGCGACACCCGCACCGTCCTGGGCCTCGCCCTGTCCGCCGTCCATTCCGCCCCGGTCGCCGGCACGGCGCGCTACGGCGTCTTCCGCATGTGATTTCTTCGAGGTCGGCTGATCACCATGGAGGTTGCGACGATGGCGGCACCGGGCGAGGACGGCGGGGGCGAGCGCTTCGATCGCGTGCTGATCGCCAACCGCGGCGAGATCGCGCGGCGCATCGTCCGCACCCTCCACCGCATGGGGTTGGGGAGCGTCGCGGTCTACGCCGGCGGCGACCGCGACGCGCCCCACGTCGCGGAGGCGGACGTCGCCGTCCGCCTGGGGGCGGCGCCGGAGGCCTATCTCGATCCGCAGGCGGTGATCGCCGCGGCCCGTGCCGCCGGCGCCGGGGCCATCCACCCGGGCTACGGCTTCCTGGCGGAGAACGCCGCCTTCGCCGAGCGCTGTGCGGCGGCCGGGCTGGTCTTCGTCGGTCCGCCGCCGGAGGCCCTGCGTCGCCTGGGGGACAAGGTGGCGGCCAAGGCGCTGGCGGCCGAGCTCGGAGTGCCGGTGATCGACGGTTTCGCCACCGCCGGCCTCGAGCCGCCGGCGATCGGCCGGCGGGCGGAGGAGCTGGGCTATCCGCTGCTGGTCAAGGCGGCGGCGGGGGGCGGCGGCACGGGCATGCGCCGGGTGGCGGCGGCGGCGGAGCTGGACGGCGCGCTCGCCGCCGCCGCCCGCGAGGCGGAGAGCGCCTTCGGCGACGGCGCCCTGCTGATCGAACGCCTCCTCGACGCGCCGCGCCACGTCGAGGTGCAGATCCTGGCCGACGCCGGCGGCCGGGTGCTCCACCTCTTCGAACGCGATTGCTCCCTCCAGCGCCGCCACCAGAAGATCGTCGAGGAGTGCCCGTCCCCCGCCGTCGACGCGCCGCTGCGCCGGCGCCTGGGGGCGGCGGCGGTCGCCCTGGCGCGGGCGGTGGGTTACGCCGGCGCCGGCACGGTGGAATTCCTCCTCCAGGGCGACGGCAGCTTCTTCTTCCTGGAGATGAACCCGCGGCTCCAGGTCGAGCACCCGGTGACCGAGGCGGTGACCGGCCTCGACCTGGTGCGGTTGCAGATCGAGATCGCTCAGGGGCTGCCCTTGCCCTTCGATCAGGACGACCTCGAGCTCGACGGCCACGCCATCGAGGCGCGGCTCTACGCCGAGGATCCGGCGCGGGACTTCCTCCCCGCCGGCGGCACCCTCGCCCTGTGGGCGGAGCCGGAGCTGCCGGGGTTGCGCGTTGACGCCGGGGTGGAGCGCGGGGCGGAGATCGGCCCGCACTACGATCCGCTGCTGGCCAAGGTGATCGCCTGGGGACGGCACCGCGAGGAGGCCCGCCGGCGGCTGCGCCGCGGCCTGGCGCAGCTCGCCGCTGGCGGCATCGCCACCAACCGCGACCTGCTGCTGGCGCTGATCGACCACGATGCCTTCCGCCGCGGCGACGTCGACGTCGCCTTTCTCGAACGCCATCCGCCGGCCGAGCTGCTGGCGGCGGAGGATGACGCCGACTGGGCGGCGCATGCCGTCGCCGCCGCGCTCTACCTCTGCCACCGGCGCCGGCAGCGGCCCGGGCCGTTGCCGGCGGGCATACCGCCGGGCTGGCGCAACAATCCCTGGCGGCCGCAGGAGCAGATCTTCGAGCATCGCGCCGGCCGGCTGGTGGTGCGCTACCGGGCGAGCGCCGCCGACCGCTTCAGCTGCGAGGTGACGGCGACGCAGCCGGGGGGCGAAGGGGCGGGGGAGGCGCGCACCATCGCCGCCCGTCTGCTGGCGGCGGACGCCGGCGGCGAGCTGATCGCCGAGCTCGACGGCGTCCGCCGGCGCTTTCGCCTCGGCCTCGCCGGCCGGCGGCTGGCGGTGCACGGCGACGGCCGCGTCTGCGAGCTCATGCGGGTGCCGCGCTTCCCCTCCCGTCGCGCCCCGGCCCTCGCCGGCGGCTGCGCCGCGCCGATGACCGGCAAGGTGACGGCGGTGCTGGTGGCGCCGGGGGATCGGGTGGCCGCCGGCACGCCGCTGGTGGCGATCGAGGCGATGAAGATGGAGCACCAACTCGCCTCCCCGATCGACGGGGTGGTCGACGCGGTGCGGGTGGCGGCCGGCCAGATGGTCGACCCGGACGAGGTGCTGGTGGTGGTCACGCCGGAGCCGGAGACCACCGGGGAGCCCGGTGCTGGTCAGAGGTCCCCGGGGGCGGGCTGATAGCGCTCGGCGCCGGCCGCCCGGCCCCAGCGGCGGTAGAGCTCGGCCAGGCGCGCGGCGGCCTCGCGGGTCTGGCGGTCGTCGTCGCCGCGGGCGGCGCGGATCACCTCCAGGGCGTCGCGCAGCAGCGCCTCGGCGGCGGCGAAGTCGCCGCGGGCGGCGATCGCCGCGCCGAGCAGGCTGCGGCTCAGGGCGGTATGCCAGTGCGCCGGCGGCAGCACCTGCGCGCGTACCCGCACCGCCTCCCGCAACAGCTCCTCGGCCCGCGCGGGGTCGCCCGCTGCCAGCTCCAGCTCGCCCCAGCCGGTGAGGACGTGGCCGACGCCGGGGTGGACGTCGCCGAGGCTCCGGCGGGTCTGCGCCAGGGCCTGGCGGAAGAGCGCCCGCGCCTCGTCGTAAGCCCCCTTGCGGGTGAGGATCCGCGCCAGCAGGCTGCGGCTCTGGGCGAGCAGGGGATGCTCCTCGCCCAGAGCCTGCCGCCGGCCGGCCACCACCCGCCGCGCCAGGGCCTCGGCCGCCTCGAGATCGCCGTTTTCGAGCACGACGGCGGCGAGGCTGTTCTCGGTGTTGAGCACCATCGGGTGGCCGGGGCCGAGGCGCTGGCGTTTGATCGCCAGGGACCGGCGCAGCACCGGCTCCGCCGCGGCGTCGTCCCCCGCCTGGTGCAGCTCGACGCCGAGATCGTTCAGGGTCATCGCCACCTGCGGGTGATCCGCCCCCAACCGCGCTTCGAGGATCGCCAGGGCCTGCCGGTAGTAGGCGATGCTCGCCGCATGATCGCCGCTTTCGCCGCGCACCGTGGCGAGCGCGCTCAAGCTCTCGGCCACCGCCTGGTCGCCGTCGCCGAAGAGGCGGCGGCGGAGGTCGAGGGCGGCGGCATGCTCGGTCTCCGCCGCCTCGAGATCGCCGCGCAGGAAGAGGGTCCAGCCCAGGCCCTCGCGGCCGTCGGCGAGCAGCCGGCGAGGGAGCGGGCGCAGGCGTTGGGCGAGCTCGACGGCGCGGCGGAAGATGGACTCCGCTTCGTCGTAGCGGCCGCGGCTCAGGGCCAGGAGGCCGAGCTCGTTTTCGGTCTCGACCACCGCCGGATGCTCGCCGAGTCGGCTGCGCCGCGTCGCCAGGGCGCGCCGCAGCAGGGGCTCGGCGACCTCGTAGTCGCCGAGATTGACGTACACCACGCCGAGGAAGTGCTCCAGCCGCGCCCGCAACAGGGGCTGGCCGTCGAGCCGCTCGAGCTGCGCCCGGCCGCGGTCGAGGGCGGCGCGGACGGTGGCCGAGGCGCCCGGCCCGCGCGCCGGGTCGGCGATCTCCAGCATGCGCTCGACGAAGCGCACCGTCTCTTCCGCCCGGTCGCGGGCGGCGGCGGTCTCGCTCACCTGATGGAGCAGGGCGGCGATGAAGAGGGCGAGCGCGAGGGCGGCGAAGGCGGCGGCGGCGAAGGCCAGGCGGTGGCGCCGCAGGAGCTTGCGCAGGCGGTAGCCGAGCTGGTCGCGGCGGGCGCGCACCGGCAGCCCGCGGCGGTAGCAGCGCAGCTCCTCGGCCAGCACCTCGGCCGAGCCGTAGCGCCGGTCGGGCTCGGCGCGCAGGGCGCCCATGATCACGTTGTCGAGATCGCCGCGCAGTTGACGGGCGAGCTGCTTGGGGGTGGTGCGGCGGGCGTCGGCCAGGGCCGCCGGGTCCTCCCCGTCCGCCCCGGGACGCAGCACCGCCGCGCTCGGCCGCTCGATCGCCTCGCCGGCCAGGCGCAGGAGCGCCGCCGGCGTGGGTTCCCGCAGGCGTCGCGGCAGGCGGCCGGTGAGCAGGAGGTAGAGCATCACCCCCAGGGCGTAGACGTCGCTGGCGGTGGTCACCGGCGCGCCGAGGATCTGCTCCGGGCTGGCGAACTCGGGGGTCATCGCCTGCAGCCAGGTGTCGGTCGGATGGGGATCGGGCAGGGCCAGATCGGGATTGAGCAGCTTGGCGATGCCGAAGTCGAGCAGTTTCGGCACGCCGTCGGCGGTGACCAGCACGTTCGACGGCTTGAGGTCGCGGTGGACGATCAGATTGCGGTGGGCGTAGTGGACCGCGTCGCAGACCCGGCACAGGAGGTCGATGCGCTGATCGACCCCCAGCCGCCGGCGGTCGCAGTAGACGTCGATCGGCTCGCCCTCGACCAGCTCCATGACGAAGTAGGGCAGGCCGGCGTCGGTGGTGCCGCCGTCGAGCAGGCGGGCGATCGACGGATGCTCGAGGCCGGCGAGGATCTGGCGCTCGACGCGGAAGCGGCGCAGGCGCTCGGCGGTGGCCAGGCCGTGGGCGACCACCTTGAGCGCCACCCGCTTGCGGTACTGATCGTCGGCGCGCACCGCCAGGTAGACGGTGCTGCTGCCCCCCTCGCCGAGCTTGCGCACCAGCTCGTAGGGCCCGACGCGCGAGCCGAGGGCGGCGAACGGCGGCCGGTTGGCCGCCACCGCCGGCTTCTCGAGGAAGTCGCCGGCCCGCCGGTCGGCGTCGATCAGCGACTCGACCTCGCGCCGCAGCTCGTCGTCGCCGTCGCAGGCGCGGGCGAGGTAGGGGGCGCGCTCCGCCGGCGGCCGGATCAGGGTCTCGAAACAGATGCGCTCGACCTCGTCGGCGCGTTCACGTTCCATCGCGATCCTCACCGTAGAGATGACGGAAGAGCCAGGCCCGGGCCACCCGCCAGCGCCGGCTGACGGTGGGCTCCGAGAGGCCGAGAATCTCGGCGATCTCCCGCCGGCGCAGGCCGCCGAAGAAGCGCAGCTCGACCACCTGCGCCTGCTCGGGGGAGACCTCGGCCAGGTCGCGCAGGGCGTCGTCGAGGGCGGCGAGCTCGGGGGTGATCTCGACCGGCACCAGGCCTTCGTCGAGGGAAAGGTGGCGCAGCCGACCGCCGCGCTTGCGGTAGTTGCGACGGCGTGCGTAGTCGACCAGGATGCGGCGCATCATGCGGGCGGCGATGGCGAAGAAGTGGCGCCGCGACTCCCAGGCGACGTGGCGCTGTTCGAGCAGGCGCAGGAAGGCCTCGTGGACCAGGGCCGAGGTCTCGAGGGTATGGCTCCGGCGTTCCCGTTCGAGGTAGGCCGACGCCAGGCCGCGCAGCTCGTCGTAGATCGCGGGCAGCAGCCGGTCGAGGGCGTGCTCGTCGCCGCCGGCCCACTCCGCCAGCCAACGGGTGATCTCTCCCGGCTCGTTGCCTGCCGCGGTGCTCATCGACGTCCCCCCGGGCGCCCGATCGATGCGAGCGCCGCTCCCCAACTGTACCGCACCAGCCGGCGGCCGCCGGCGGCAGGCGGAGCGGTACGGGGGAGGAACGGCGCTCGCCGCGGCGGCGGTTCGAGCTAGGGGGTGGGGTCGCCCCGGGCGTTGAGGACGATCTGCGGCGACTGGTGGAAGTCGAGCCGGCGCGAGGGGCAGCGGACGAGGAGCACGTAGGTGCCGCTCGCCGGCGGCACCAGCTCCACCTCGTAGATGCCGTCGCCGATCTCGCGGGCGCCGTAGCGTTGGTTCCAGGTGCCGGTGTCGTAAGCCAGGAGCTCGACGTCGGCGAGGGCGGTCTCGGGGGCGCCGGTGCGCGGGTCGCGGAGGCGGAAGCGCACCGTCACCGGCTGGCCGGCGGCGACCCGGGTGCCGCTCTCGAGCAGCGGCTCGACGGCGGCGGGGAGGGCGGCGCGGCGGGCGCGTTCGCGCTCCGGGTCGGGCTCGACCACCGCCTCGAAGCAGTGGATGATGCGCGGCGTGTCGAGGAAGAAGGCGATGTCGTAGCGCCCCGGCCGGCGCAGCTCGGCGGCGGTTTCGTAGACCCCGGGGCGGCGGCGCTGGCGCAGGCTGCGGTCGACCACCAGCACCGCCCGCGGCTCGCGGTCGTAGTTCTTGAACGCCCCCATCGGCGCCGCCATGCCCTCCTGGTAGTAGTAGATCACCTGGTCGGCGGGATTGGCGACCAGCACCGCATTGGCTCCCGGCGCTTGGACGATCGAATCCGCCGGGCTCGGCCGGCGGCCGGCGCCGAAGGGCAGGTGGCCGCCGGTGAAGTCGACCACCGGCATGGTGGTCTTGCCCGCCCCCACCTGATCGAGGGGCACCATCAACACGATCTCGCTCGCCCGGTGGCGGACGTAGAGCAGCTGGTCGGAGAAGGCGAGCTGGTCGGGCCCCTCCTTCATGTCGCCGGTCTGGACCCGTTCGCCTTTGGCCGGGTCGATGACGTGGAGCAGGTTCTCCCTCGTGCTGACCACGAAGCCGAGGCGGCCGTCGGGGGTGAAGCGGATCTGGCCGAGGCCGGGCTCGAGCTCGAGGCGGGCGGTGATCCGGTGGCGGCGGGCGTCGATGGCGACCAGGGTGCCGTCGCGGTGGCTGACCCACACCGCGTCCGCCAGGGGGCTGTAGGCCAGGGAGACCGGCCCGGCGCCGGTGCGCAGATTGGCCACCCGCTCGAGGCTGCGGACGTCGATCACCGACACCGAGCCGGCGCCGCGGTTGCTGACGAAGGCGTAGCGGCTGTCGGCGGTGAAGGCCAGGTCGTGAGGGCCGGGGCCGGTGGTGATCAGGGCGCGCTGGCCTTTCGACGGCAGCTCGATCACCGCCACCCCGTGGGTCTCGGAACGCGGGTCGTCGACCGCCACCCAGAGGTAGGCGCCGTCGTCCTGGATGGCGAGGCGGCCGGGGATCGCCCCCAGGCGGATCGGATCTTCCATCGTCCAGCCGGCGGTCTCGCCCACCGCCACCACCCCGGCCGACGGCACCGACACGTAGAGCCGCGACTGATCGGGGGTGAGCACCCAGTCTTCCCCCACCCCGGGGAGGTCGAGCATCGCCAGGAGCTTGGTGCCGCCGAAGCCGAAGAGCGGGTCGACGACGCTGATCGACGGGTCGTCGTTCAACGCCAGCACGTAGTAGACGTTCAGGTCGAGCTCGGCCTGGTGGAGGATGCTGCCGCCGAGGAATTCCTCCACCTTCTGCACGCAGGCTTCCTCGCCCCCTTCTTCGTCCGCCGTGCGCAGGGCCATCCAGGCGGCGGGGAAGAGGCCGGGCAGGGGCTGACCGCTGGCGGTGTCGGAGATGGCGATGCTCACCCGCACCGGATGGCCCTCGCGCAGGGAGGGGCCGCCGCCGTCGAGGGGCTCGATGGCGAGGTCGACCGCCACCCCTTGGTGCTCGTAGCGCCAGGGTCCGGCGGCGGACTCGGGGCTCGCCGGAGGGCTCGCCGAAGGGCTCGCCGAAGGGCTCGCCGAAGGGCTCGCCGCCGGCTCGGCGGGCGGCGGCACGGCGCCGGCGGTGGTGGCGAGGAGCAGGAGGGCGGCGGCGGCGCGCAGGATCGGCTTCATCTCGGGCATGGTCGGACTCGTCCTCGGTCGATCATCTCACAGCCGGAAAGTCACGATCTTCGCTGGCAGGCGTAGGGGCGCCGCCCGCGTCGCCCCGGCGGCGGGCGAGGTAGGCCTCGCCCTTACGCCTCGGAACGGAAGGTGCCTCGGTTCGCAAGAGCTTGGAGACCTAGCCGTCGTGGATCTCGCCCGCCAGCTCATCGAAGACCGATTGAATCGGATCGAGCAGCTCCCGGTCGGGTTCCTGGCCCGCTTGCTCCGCCTGCTGCAGGTAGTTGCCGGCGAAGCTCCGCATCCAAGCGGCGAAGGCGTGCGGATCCTCGAGGAAGAAGGGCCGCAGGAGGCCGACCGCCTCCGCGGCCGCTCGATGCGCCTCCTCGTGCCGCCCCAGCTCGCCCAGGTGGCGGCTCAGGTTGTAGACGCTCCTGGCGAGGAGCGGCCGGTATTCGCCGGGGCGCTCGTCGGCCAGCTGCTCGAAGATGCCGGCGGCGTGCTCGCTCACCTCGAGCGCTTCCTCGGGCCGGCCCTGCCGGCCCATGATCGCCCCCAGGTTGTTGAGGCTCCTGGCGAGGAGGGGCAGGAAGTGGCCGGCCTCGTCGGCCAGCTGCTCGGAGATGGCGACGGCCTCGCGGGTGACGTCGAAGGCCTCGTCGTGCCGCCCCGTACGACCGAGGATCACCCCCAGGTCGGCGAGGCTTGCGGCGAGGGCGGGCAGGAATTCGTCGGGGCGCTCCTCGGCCCGCTGCCGGTTGCGCTCGACGGCCTCGAGGGCGGCCTCGAGGGCCTCCTCGGGCCCTTCCTCCGGCCCGGGGCTGGGGGCCGGGTCGGGGCGGATGGCCTCGCTCACCATCATCGGCCGCAGGCCGGGATCGATGCACTCCAGGTACGCCGGCTTCTTCGGGTCGTCCGGCGCCCATACCCGCAGGATGCCCCACATGCCGAGGTTGAAGTGATCCGCCGGGTAGGCGCGGAAGAGGTAATCCCCCGGCACCGCGAAGGGACCGCCGGCCTCGGTCAGGAGGTCGAAGTGGTTGGACGGGCCCTGGCCCATGCGCGAGCCCTTCCACTCGTTGAGCGACGCCAGCCAGCCGTCGCTCTGGAGCGGCGGATCGTCCACCAGCCAGTAGCTCGAGCCGCAGAGGTTCTTGGTGCCGATGATCGACGAAGCGCGGGGCTCGGTATGCATCAAGGGGCCGATGCAGTAGTTGGGGTCGCCGGTGCTCTCCGGCGGCAGGGTCATGTAAGGGGCCTCGGAGAAGTGGTGGCCGTAGAGCTCGAAGGTCTCGTTGGTGTTGGTGCCGCCGGGATGGGCGAGGCGCATGCGCACCTCCTCCCCGGCACAGGCCTCGAACATCGTCACCACCGAATTCTCGGCCGTCCAGCCGTCGTTCGGCGCCACGCCGGGGACGAAGTTGAGCGGCACGCAGGTGGTCGCGTCGGGGGCGTTCTGGCGGTACCAGGCCTCCTTCGAGGTGGCGACGGAGACGTCGCGGTTGCTCGCCGGATTGTTGTTCTTGCACTCGCTCTCCGAGCCGTAGAAGGTGACGTTCTTGAGCGTGCCGGCGCGGTAGTTGACGGCGTTGATGGTGCCGCTCGAGAGGGCCAGGTCGTCCTGCTGCAGGACGACGAACTCGCGGAAGGCCCGCTCGTCGCCCTTGTAATCGACGTAGGACACCACCTGGGAGGTGGAGGTGCTCTCGAGGGACGCCGGATCGGTCTTCTTCGGCTCGATCACCAGGGCGCCGATGGCGCCGTGGACGTAGTGGTTCAGGGGATCGGAGGACGACAAATTGGCGGTGCCGAACTCGATCGGGACGTAGGTCTCGCTCTTCGGGTCGTAGTTGCCGGCGTACCAGCGGTAGGTGCAGGTGTTGGGCGGTGCCCCGGGCTGGCGCGGGCAGCGTGCCGGCGCCAGCTCGCTGGCGCCGGGGGGCAGGACCAGGGTGACCGGCTCGGCGGTCTGGTCGGGGTTGAAGCCGACGTTGGCGCCGTCGTCGGCGCGCACGTCGCGGTTGACCAGCTGGGCGTGGAGGCCGACGTCCAAGGAGATGGTGGATGGGGTCTTGCCGTTGTTCTGGTACGGCACCGGGGTGAAGGCCCGGCCGTTGCCGCCGGTGGTCGGGGCGTCGGCGCTCACCGTCTCGATCAGGCCGTTGTGGAGCATCACCTCCAGGCACTCGCCGGCCTTCATGCGCAAGACCAGGGGCTCGAGGCGGGCGCCGGGCTTGACGTGACAGCGCGCCAGGGCCTGGGGATCGTCGGTGGCGCAGGCCTTGCCGGTGCGCGGGTCGATGAGGTCGGCGACCTTGAAGAAGACGATGCCCTGGCTGTCGGCGAGGTTCTGCTGCACGTTGTTGTTGACCGTCTGCACCGGGTTGTAGGTGATGGTCTTCGAACGCGCCACCACGTGCACGGTGCGCGGCTCGACCCCCGGCGGACAGACGGTGGCGACCGGGAAGGGGGCCGGGTTCTGGGGCAGGGTGGGGAGGGCGCTGGCGGGATCGGTCTGGGGCTCGTCGTAGGCGCGCAGCAGGCCCCAGTGGCCGCTCGCCTGCTCGATCGCCGCCGCCCCCGGCTTGTAGAGGAAGTCGGACCACGGATGGCCGCTGGCGGCTGCCGCCGCCGCCGTGTCCTCGCCGCTCGGCGGCACCCGCATCAGGAAGGCGAAGTGCTCGGAGATGCCCATCACCTCGCTGTTGCGCCAGCCGGAGTCGACGAAGGACGGCTCCATCAGCCAGTTCAGGCCGTGGATGGTGAAGTTGTGGGGGTTGATGTGGGCGCCGACCAGGGTGCGGTATTGGACGTCGTCCCCCGGGTAGGCGCGGGTCATGGGGGTGAAGGGGTCGTTGGGCTTGACCCACGGCGTCTGCTGCAGCCACTTGGCGACCACCGGGTCGACGTCGGTGATGCGCGCCTGGCAGCTCTCGCCGGCGTCGCAGTCGCCGTCGCTCGTGCACGGCACTTCGAAGAGGGGGGTGCAGTAGCGCTGCGAGCTGTAGACGTAGCTCAGGTCGCCGTAGAAGCCCGGCATCAGGGTCGGGGTGCCGCCGCAGGTGCCGCCGCCGCTGCAGTCGGCGTCGGCGTTGCACGAGCGCCGCGAGTCGTTCGAGCACACCCGCGGGAAGACCATCCGCGGGGTGAAGGGCTCGTTGCGGTAGTTGACCGAGAAGTTGTAGCTCGCGCCCTGGAAGGTGATGCCCTCGACCCCCTTGTTGTTGAAGTCGATCAGCTGGCCGACGTTCAGGCCGCTGGCGTTGCCGCGGATGGTGGCCAGGTTCCAGCTGGTCGAGGGGATGCCGGTGACGTAGTTGCAGGTCATCGCCAGGTCGGGGATCGACGAGCGCGTGCCGTCGGTGCCGCTGGGGAGCTTGCTCTTGCAGTAGTGGGCGAGCCCCCCCTGATCGGTCTGGTCGGGGACGCAGGGCACCGCCTGCGCGAGGTCGATGGCGCAGGTCTGGCCGCTCGCACAGCCGGTCTTGAAGCTGGCGTTCTGGGAGCTCACCGGCTTGACCAGGCAGCGGTCGGTGGTCGGGTTGTAGCGCCCGGAGTCGAAGCAGCTGCCGACGTAGGCGCAGAAGCCGACGGTGCGGCAGAGGCCGCCGCCGGCGCAGTCCGTATCCTTCTGACACACCTGGTTGATGTCGTTGGTGCAGAGCGACCAGGTGCCGCAGGGCCCGTTCGAGCCGCACTCGGCGTCCGTCTGGCAGACCTGGCCGGGGTCGCCCTTACACACCCGGATGCCGAGGCTCAAGCCGTCGCGCTCGCCGGGCTTGATGTAGTTGGCGTTCCGGGTGCCGTCGAAGGGCTGGTACATCAGGGTCGAGTCCTGGATCTGGAACATGAACTCGCGGAAGCTGAGCTCGTCGCGCAGGGGGAAGCCCGCCGGCAGCTCGATCAGCGCCTGCCAGCTGGTGGGGCCGCCGTCGAAGACCTCGACCCCGCCCTTGCCCAGGGCCTTGCCGGTCGGCGTGTCCTTGCGCCGGCCGGGAAAGATGCGGCCGGACGCCGGGTCGTAGCCGCCGAAGACGTAGCCCGCCTCGTAGGTGATGGTGCGGCCGTCGACGGTCGGAACGCTGAACGGGTCGTTCACCTTCCACTGGGAGGCCTTGGGTTCGACCACCAGGCCGGCGTAGAGCCCGGCCTGCTGGTGGGTCGAGGGGCTGAAGTGATCGTGGGTGAAGACCGTGCGCATGGTGCGGTCGTGGGCCGGCACGCAGATCGGCTGGTTGCCCGGGATCTCCGGGCAGTAGCGGTGGCGGTCGAAGGAGGCGACGCAGGGGGTGGTGGGGGCGTTGGAGCAGAAGCCGGCGCTGGGATCGCAGGTCGAGCCGGCGCCGCAGAGGGAGGTGTCGCTGTCGAGCCGGCATTCGATCGGCTTGCCGCCGGCGAGCTCGACGTCGCCGTCGGCCTCG
Organism: Acidobacteriota bacterium; assembly: GCA_003697015.1. Classification (GTDB taxonomy): domain Bacteria; phylum Acidobacteriota; class Thermoanaerobaculia; order Multivoradales; family J023; genus J023. The sequence goes on from RFGL01000448.1 coordinate 29,110, forward strand.
ACGCAGAAACCGGCGGTCGACAGCAGGGGGTCGTCGTACCAGCGCTGGACGGTGGCCTGGGAGCCGAGCCATTGGGTCGAGCCCTGGGTGGGGCCGGAGCCGAAGAAGGGGATCTGCTTCGCCACCAGGCACCAGCGGTCGGGATCCTGGGGGTTGGGCCCCGGCTCGGTGAGATGGTGGGGGCAGGGTGGGGCCGGATCGCCCGGGGCGCTGGGATGGAGCAGCAGGCCGCCGGCCTGGTTGATGGCGTGGATGCGCTCGGTGACCTCGTCCGGAGCGAGGGTGCCGTCCTCGTAATTCCAGCCGTTGGCCGAGCCGTCGGAGGAGGTGACGTCGAATTTGACCAGGTGGATGTGCTGGCCCAAGACGTCGGTCGGGGTGCGCACCTGGAAGTCGTCGAGCTCGTAGAGCTTGGGCACCAGGTTGGCCTGCACGTACTCGACGCAGTCGTAGGTGTTGACGCGGAAGAAGAGCGGCTCCGGTGCCTTCTCACCGCTCAGGGTGGGGAAGACGTCGCCCCACAGGGCGAGGATGCGCTGCTGCGGGAAGTGCCAGCCGGAGCGGTTGAAGATGGCGTCGAACTGGACGTCGGCGGCGAGGTAACGCTGCAGCTTGGGCAAGACGCCGCGCGGCGGCCCGCCGGCTTCGCTGAACTGGATGCAGGGATCGGCGTAGGGCGCCCCGGGCACCGGCGGCAGGCCGTTCAAGATGAAGAACGGCCGGCAGGCGGGGCCGGGGAGCCAGCCCGGCTCGGGCACGCCGCCGCTGGACGGCGGCACGCAGACGCCCACCTGGTCGCAGTTGCCCGCCGCCAGGCAGGGGGCGCAGGTGCCGGTCTTGGGTTCGCAGGTGGCGTGGAAGCGGCGGGCATTGGCGCCCATCCCCACCTTCTCGATCAGGGTGCCGTCCTCCGGCAGCTCGCCGGCGTTGGCGGTGACCATCGCCTTGCTGTAGTCGGTGCTCGCCCAGGGCTGGACGTCGGGGTTGGAGGTGGTGTTGTTGCCGGTGGCGATCTCCACCGGATTCAGGAATTCGACGTCGCTCCCCGGCTCGTTGGGGCCGCGGTGGATGAATTGCCGCGGCAGGCCGCCGTCCAGGGGCTCGCAGGGGCAGGCGGCGGCCGGCTCGCGGTCGGGGCGCAGGTTGTAGCGCTTGGTGCGCGGCTTGGCGTCGGCGGCGGCGACGTCCATCAGGGCCATCGGCTCGAGGCCGACCGGCGACGATTCTTCGTAGAAGTATTCCCGCTGGCAGATCTCGCCGTGCTGGGGCTGCCCCGGGCAGTTGTAGGCGTAGGCGAAGTCGAGGGGCGGATGGGGCGCCCGGCTGCCGGGGACGCCGGCGATCATGAACGGATAGCCCGGGTTGTGATAGTGGGTGCCGACCACCGGGTTGAAGGTGTGGTCGACGAAGAGGGACGAGCACCAGCCGTCGCTGCCGCACAGGGGGTCGACGGTGCCGTCCTGCTTGCGGAGCTGGAATTCGACCGGGCTCTGCTTGCCGCCGCCCTGGGCCAGGCGCACCGGCGCCGGCGCCGGCGCCATCGGGATGGAGGGCATCGGCACCAGGGCCGGGATCGGACTGCCCTGGGGGATCTCGGGGTCGGGCAGGGCGCGGTTGCCGGCGGCGTCGACCTCGGGCACGCCCTTGTCGTCGAGCACGGTGCCGAGCTCGAGCACGTCGTGCACCCGCCACAGGCTCCACATGCCGGAGGCGAAATGGGGGTAGAAGTGGCAGTGGAAGATCGAGTCGCCGACGGTCTGGTTGACGTTGCCCGAGCCGCCGTAGACCATGTCCATGGTGAAGGCCGAGCCGGGGCCGATCGACTGGCTGTCGAGGTAGTCGCCGTCGGGGCTGTTGGGGGTGCCCAGCCACTGGTGGGCGTGCTGGTGGTGCAGGTGGTGGAGGTCGACGCCGCCGTGCAGCACCCGGAAGCGGGTGTGGTCGCGCATGTAGCTGTGGTAGACGTTCGACGGATCGTCGGCGTAACGCACCTTGGTCGGCTTGCACGCGTCTTCCTCCGTGATCACCGCGCCGTCGGCGCTGACGCAGGTGGTGGTCGGCTTGTCGACCACCTGCGCCGGATCGCCCATCGGCCACGAGCTCAGGAAGAACTCCTCGTACTTGCAGTCGACGCAATTCGACACCGGCCCGACCCGCAGCCGGTTGGCGAGGATCGGCGAGCCCAGGCCGCCGAAGCCGTAGTTGATGCCGAAGGTGTCGGAGACCGCGCCGATGGTCGGCAGGCCGGCGGCGTTGGTGGCGTTGCCGCCGATCTGGTTCTGGTAGTAGTAGGGGAAGGCCTGCTGGGACTGGTAGCTCTCGTGGTAGATGATGGTGAATTCGCGGTAGGGCTGCAGGCGATCGGGATAGGAGTAGGCCTGGCGGAAGACCGGATTCTTGGGCACCCCGGGCCGGCCCTGGCC
>RFGL01000449.1 GCA_003697015.1 Acidobacteriota bacterium
CAGCGAGCGCGCCGCGGCGGAGATCGACCGCGTGCTGGCCGCCGGCAGCGGCGCCGGCGAGACGGTATGATCCGGCGGCGACAGGAGGCGCAGGGGCAGACCATGCACAGCATGACCGGCTTCGGCCAGGGCACGGCGAGCGACGAGCGGCAGCGCATCACCGTCACGTTGCGCGGCGTCAACCACCGCTTTCTCGACCTCCACCTGCGGCTGCGGGAGGAGCACCGGGCGCTGGAGCCGGTGCTGCGCCAGCGCCTGCGCCAGCGCCTGCGGCGCGGCCGCCTCGAGGTGCAGGTGGAGGTCGAGCTGCTCGCCGAGCGGCCGGTCGACGTCGAGCTCGACGAACGCCTCGCCCACGCCCTGGGGGAGCTCTCCTCGCGTCTCTTGAGCCGCGGGTTGATCGCCGCCGGTCCCACCTTCGGCGATCTCCTGCGCCTGCCGGAGCTGGTGCGCCTCAAGACCGAGCCCCTGAGCTGGGAGGAGGCCGATCTGGCGACGGTCGAGCTCGCCACCGACCGCGCCCTCGACCAGCTGCTGGAGGCGCGGGCGACCGAGGGGGCGAAGCTGGCGGCGGTGATCGAGGATCGCCTGGACGCCCTCGAGGTGCTGCTCGACGAATTGACGTCGGCCGCCGCCGGCTGGCCGGCGGCGGCGGGGGAGGCCCTGCGCCAGCGGGTCGAGGCGCTGCTCGGCGAGCTGAGCGTCGACCCGGCGCGGCTGGCCCAGGAGGTGGCGCTCCTGGTCGACCGCAGCGACGTGCGCGAGGAGCTCGACCGCCTGCGTTCCCACCTCGAGCATTTCCGCGGCCTGATGGCGAAGAGCGGTGCCGTCGGCAAGCGCCTCGACTTCCTCAGCCAGGAGATCTTCCGCGAGCTCAATACCATCGGCGCCAAGTGCCGCAACGCCGACATGACCCGACTGGTGCTCGCCGGCAAGGGATGCTGCGAGCAGATCCGCGAGCAGGTGCAGAATGTCGAATGAGCCCCCCTCCCCGGCCGCCGGCGAGCTCGGCGAGCTCTTCGTCGTCTCGGCGCCGAGCGCCGCCGGCAAGACCACCATCATCCGCACCCTCTTTCGCGACTACGACTTCGGCGGCACCCTCTACTACTCGGTCAGCCACACCACCCGAGCGCCGCGGCCGGGGGAGGTCGAGGGGCGCGACTACCACTTCATCGACGAGGCCGCCTTCCGCCGCATGATCGACGAGGACCGCTTTCTGGAGTGGGCGGAGGTCCACGGCCAGCTCAAGGGCACCGCCGAGGCGCCGATCCGGCAGCGCCTGGCGCGCGGCATCGACGTGCTGCTCGACATCGACGTACAGGGGGCGGCGCAGGTTCGCCGGCGCTTCCCCGAGGCCCAGTCGATCTTCATCATGCCGCCGAGTTTCGCCGAGCTGCGGCGGCGGCTGCTGGCCCGCGGGCTCGACGATCCGGAGCAGATCGAGCGCCGCTTGCGCCAGGCGAGCGTCGAGATGCGCTGCTACCGGCACTACCGGTATGTTATGATCAACGATCACGTCGAGCGCGCGAGCCGGGTGCTCGCCGCCGTGATCTACGCCCGGCGCCATCGCCGGGAGCGCATCCAACGCCAGATCGATCGGGTGATGGCGGACGTACCCGCCGTCGCCGAGCGAGCGACCCGCAACGACGACTGAAACGATCGGAACCACCAGGACGACGTCCGCTACCCGCCGGCGCGGCACCGAGGCGGGCGCGGATCGAGGAACCCAGGGATGGATCAGCTACCGGAAAAGATCGACAGCAAATTTCGCTTCGTGCTGCTCGCCGCCCAACGGGCGGAGCAGATGATGCGCGGCGCGCGGCCGCGGATCGAAAGCAAGCACCGCAAAGTCACCCGCATCGCGATGGAAGAGATCCTGAGCGGCGCCGTCGAGTGGGATTACGGCCCGCCGGAGCCCGAGCTGCTGGACGACGAGCTGGAGGAGCTGGCGGCCGAGGAAGCAGCTCTGATCGGGGACTAGCCCCCGTCCTCGCCCATGGCCCGCCGCCCGCCGCCGTCGCCTGCCGACCGGGTCGCCGACCGGGTCGCCGACCGGCCGGCTGATCGGCTCGCCCCGGTGCTCGACTACCTGGGCGAAGTGGGCTACGGCGAGCTCTACCTGCGCCGTCCGGCGGCCGGCGACGGCGCCGCCGAGCGGGCGGCGGCGCTTCGGGTGCTGGCCGAGGAGGCCGCCGGCTGCACCGCCTGCCGCCTGTGCCGCGGGCGGCGGAAGGTGGTCTTCGGCAGCGGCGACGCCGCCGCCGACCTGATGTTCATCGGCGAAGGGCCGGGGGCGCAGGAGGATCGCCAGGGCCTGCCCTTCGTCGGCCCGGCGGGGGAGCTTCTGACCCGCATCATCCAGGCCATCGAGCTGCGCCGCGACGAGGTCTACATCACCAACGTCGTCAAGTGCCGCCCGCCGCGCAACCGCGATCCCCAGGAGGACGAGGTGGCCGCCTGCAGCGGCTTTCTCGAGCGCCAGATCGCCCTCGTCGAGCCCAAGCTGATCGTGCTCCTGGGCAAGGTGGCGGCGCAGGCCCTGCTGCGCACCGACCGCAGCCTGCGGGACCTGCGCGGCCGCTGGCATCGGGTCTACGGCGTCGAGACCCGGGTCACCTACCATCCGGCGGCGCTGCTGCGCCAGACCCACTACAAGCGACCGACCTGGGAAGACATGCAGATCGTCCGCGATCGCCTGCGGCAGCTGCGCTAGGGCCGTGCCCGCCCCCCCTCCCCCCCCCCCCC
>RFGL01000450.1 GCA_003697015.1 Acidobacteriota bacterium
CAGCGCCAGCCGCCGGCAGCCGGCGGCTGGCGCTGCGGCCGCCGTCCCAGCGCCCGCGGCCGCCGGCCAGCGGCGAAGCCGCCCTGCGCCGCGCCCTCGACCGCATCGACGACCTGCCCCGCGCCAGCGCCCGGGTGGAGGACGCCCTGCGGCTGGTGGCGGAGGCCGCCGGCCACGTCGTCGGGCGCAAGAACCTGATCGTCTTCACCCCCGGCCTCGGCGATCCGCCGCGCGGCGGCGACGGCGCCGGCGAGGCCCCCTTCCCCGCGCTCGAGCATGCCTTGAACGCCAACAACGTGGCGCTCTACGCCGTCGACCTCGGCGGCCCGCGACCGCGCGGCAGCGAGGAGCTCGTCGCCCTCGGCTCCGGCGGCGCCTTCGCCGCCGGCCTGCGCTTCCGCACCATCCTCAAGCGCATCGCGCGGGAGAACCGCGGCTACTACGTCCTGAGCTACCGCACCGAGCTGCCGGTGGGCGAGCCCGGCTACCGCAGCATCGAGGTCGAGGCGCGGAGCAAGGACGTCGAGCTGCGCGCCCGCCGCGGCTTCGCCTACGGCGGTTGACGGTGGCGCTCCGCCCCATCCCGCCGGCGGCCCGCAGGGGCCTCGCCCGGCGGCCGCTCGTCGCCCTGCTGGTCGTCCTCGCCCTCGCCCTGCTCGTCCTCGCCGGCTGCTCGAGCCTGGGCTACGTCTCCCAGGCGGCCTGGGGCCAGGCCCGGATCCTGGCGGCGAAGAAGCCGATCGAACGGCTGGTGGCCGATCCCGGGACCGCCCCCGAGCTGCGGGCGAAGCTGCGCGCCGTCGAACGCATCCGCGCCTTCGCCGTCGCCGAGCTCGGCCTGCCGGCGAAGGGGTACCGCAGCTACGTCGAGCTGCCGCGCCGACCGGGCGGCGAACGGCGGCGTTACGTGACCTGGAACGTGGTGGCGGCGCCGGAGCTGTCGACGGTGCCCCTAACCTGGTGCTTCCCGATCGCCGGCTGCGTCTCCTACCGCGGCTACTTCTCCGAGCGCCGCGCCCGCCGTTTCGCCGCCCGCCTCGAACGCCGGGGCTTCGACGTGGCGGTGACCGGCGCCGTCGCCTACTCCACCCTCGGCTACTTCGCCGACCCGGTGTTGTCGACGGTCATCGACTACCCCGAGGTCGACCTCGCCGGCCTGCTCTTCCACGAGCTCGCCCACCAGCGGCTCTACCTGCCGGGGGACACGGCGTTCAACGAGAGCTTCGCCACCGCGGTCGAGGTCGAGGGGGTGAGGCGCTGGCTGCGCGCCACCGGCGGCGATCCGTCCCGGCTCGAGGCCTATCTCGAGCGCCTGCGCCGCCAGGACCGGCTGATCTCCCTCCTCACCGCCTGCCGCCAGCGCCTGCAAGCGGTCTACGACGAGGAGCGGCCGGCGGCGTGGAAGCGCCGCCGCAAGGCCGAGCTCTTCGCCCAGCTGCGCCGCGACGTCGTCGAGCTCAAGCGTTCCCGGGGCGGGCCGCCGGCCGCCGACGACCCCTGGCTCAGCCGCCCGCTGAACAACGCCGACCTCGCCGCCACCGCCCCCTACCACGACCTGGTCCCCGCCTTCCGCGCCCTCCTCGCCGAGCAGGGCGGCGACCTCACGGCCTTCTACGACGCCGCCAACCGTCTCGCCGGGCTGCCGCCGGACCGACGCCGGGAGCGCCTCGCGGAGCTGCGCGCCGCGGCGCAGCCCTGACGCCGGCGGCGTCAGGCCGGAGTCCGGCAGCGGTCGAGGATCTGACGCAGGATGGCGATGTTGTCGCGGTGGCCGGTCAGGCGGGCGGTGACTTTGCCGCGCACCGGGAAGCCGAGGAGGTAGAGGTCGCCGACGACGTCGAGGATCTTGTGGCGGACGAATTCGTCGGGGTAGCGCAGCTCGGTGTTGATGACGTTGTCCTCCCCCACCAGGATGCAGTTGTCGAGCCGGCCGCCGGAGCCCAGGCCGAGCTCGGCCATCATCTTGAGGTCGCGCATGAAGCCGAAGGTGTGGGCCGGCGCGATCTCGGCCTTGAAGGTGGCGAAGGAGTCGAGCTCGATCTCGAAGTGCTGCTCGCCGATCGGCGGCGGGTAGCGCAGCAGGTAGGAGACGGCGAAACCGTCGTGGGGCTCGAGGCGCAGCAGCTTGCCGCCGTCGCCGGCGACCTCGTAGACCCGATCGATGACCAGCTCGCGGCGCGCCCGGCGCTGGCTCTCCACCCCCGCCTCCTCGAGGACCTTGCAGAACTCGAGCGCCGAGCCGTCGAGCACCGGCACCTCGCCGTGGACCTTGACGAAGAGGTTGGTGACGCCGCAGGCGTGGAGCGCCGACAGCAGGTGCTCGACGGTCTTGATCTGCTCGCCGTCCCGCGCCAGGGTGGTGGCGTAGTCGGTGTCCGCCACCTGCTCGACCGTGGCCGGAATCACCTTCCCCGCCGGCAGGGTGAGGAAGTGGATGCCGCTGTCCGGCGGCAGGGGCTGGAGCACCATGCCCGTACGCTTGCCCGAATGCAAGCCGAGGCCGTAGACCACCGTGCTGCGCTTGATGGTCTTCTGGCGCTTGCGCCCCTTGTCGACGATCGGCAGCACCGCCGGCGGGCGGATCTGGCGCTCGATCTGCGCCCGGTTCTGGATCTGCACCTCGGCGCTCGGCGGCCGGTCGGAGGCCTCCTTGCGGCTGCGCAGGGCGCCCTCGACCGCTTCGATCACCTGGTTGTAGGACAGCGGCTTCTCGAGGTAGTCGTAGGCCCCCATGCGCACCGACTTGACCGCCGTCGACACCGTGCCGTGGCCGGAGATCATGATCACCGCCGCCCGCGGGTCGAGCTCGCGCAGGGCCTGCAGCACCTCCAAGCCGTCGCGGTCCGGCAGCCAGATGTCGAGGAAGACGACCGCCGGGCGTTTGCGGCGGTAGAGCTCCAGGCCGTCGAGACCGTTCCTCGCCACCAGGGTGTCGTATCCCTCGTCCGCCAGCACGCCGGCTACCGAGCCGAGGATCCCCGGCTCGTCGTCGATGATCAGGATGGTCTCCGCCATGTCGTCGCCCTCCCGCGCCGCGGGACGTTCGGATCATAGTCTAGCGCCGCTGCCCGGCGCCCGGTGTCCGGTGCCCGCTGCCCGGCCAGCTGCTATGCTGCTCCATCCTGAGGGATCGGCGTTGCGATGCGCGTTACCGGAGACGAGTTCGAGAGCCTGGTCGAGCGAGCCCTCGACCAACTGCCGCCGGAATTCGGTGCGTTGCTCGACAACGTGGCGGTGGTGATCGAAGACGAGCCCAGCCCGGAGGACCTGGCATCGGTCGGCCTCGAGCATCCGGACGAGCTGCTCGGCCTCTACGTCGGCGTGCCCTTGACCGAACGCGAGTCGTCGTTCTACGGCGACCTGCCCGACCGGGTGGTGCTCTACCGCCGGCCGATCCTCGCCGTCTGCCGCAACCGGCGCGAGGTGATCCGCGAGGTGCGCGACACCCTGATGCACGAGCTCGGCCACCACTTCGGCCTGTCGGACGACGACATGCCCTACTGACGGCGCGCGTTGCCAGCAGGCGCCGCTTGGCGGTATGCTCGCATCTCGATTCGGCGATCCTCGAGGAGACGAGACGTGACGGAGACCGTCACCCCGGTGCGTACCTATCCCTGGACCTGCCATTTTGGCGAGCTGGAGGTCACCTTCCGACTGATGACGGCGGAGGACCGCGCCGCCATCCTCGCCTTCGCCGACGAGCTGCCGGAGCACGATCTGCTCTTCCTGCGGGTCGACATCACCCGTCCGGAAGCGATCGACGAGTGGATCCGCAACATCGAGCGCGGCCGCACCCGCACCGTGCTGGCGGAGGCCGGCGGCCGGGTGGTGGGGTACTGCAGCCTGCACTGGAACGACCTGCTGTGGACCCGCCACCTGGGGGAGATCCGGGTGATGGTCGGCCCCAACTTCCGCAATCGGGGGCTCGGTCACGCCCTCGCCGAGCAGGTCTTCGCCTTCGCCAGCGAGCTCGGGCTGTTCAAGGTCACGGCCCAGATGATGAGCAGCCAACGCCAGGCCCAGGACCTGCTCCACCGCCTGGGATTCATCCCCGAGGCCCTGCTCCACGATTGGGTGATCGACCGCAAGGGCCGCACCCACGATCTGATCCTGATGTCGCGCGAGGTCGAGGAGGCCGACTAGCCGCCGGCGCCTGCGTCAGCCCCTGTGCCGAATCAGCACGGCGTACCGACAAAGTTGCCCCGCTGGGACGGTGGCGGCGGGGGACGCGGCGATTCCAGCGATCTCCACGAGGCTTCCCGCCGGCGAACGGAATGCGGCTAAGTTGTTTTTTTTGAGCAGATTACGTGAACTTCGAAGAGGCGGAGCGAGGCGCCCGAGGGCGCGGCCGGGAAGTTGGCACGGCGTTTGCTTGTTATCGAGGGTAGCGGCGACTTACATCGCCATTTGATCTTTCCAACACGTTAACGACAACACGGTCGTTACCTACCTGTACGACCTACCTGATTTCCCACCAACGAAACTGACCATTCGGCCACCCCGGCGTCATGGGGTGGCCCTGCCACGTTTATGGGCACCGGAAAACGGCCGTCTCAGCCCCGGCGCCCGAACAGCCGGACCAGCTGGTCGCGGGTCTGGCTGCCGGCGGCGCGCTGCAGGCTTTCGATCGAGCGCGGCCGGTCCGCCTGGCGCCCCGCCGTATCTTCCAGCGCCTGGCGCCGGCGATCGAGGCGGCGGCGCAGCTCCTGAATGCCGCGCAGCATGTTCTGGCGGCTGATCAGGCCGATCAATCGGCCGCTCTCCACCACCGGCAGGATCGGGAAGTTGGTGGCGAGGAACATCTCGGCGGCGCGGAAGAGATCCATCTGCGGCTCGCAGATCACCCGCACCTTGGACATGTAGCCCTCGACCGTGCCGCCCTTGAGGTCGCCGTCGTAGGCGACGTTGGACAGCACCCGCAGGCAGTCCTTCTCGGTCAGCATGCCCAGCAGGTGGTGCTGGCGATCGACCACCGGCGCGGCGGCGACGCCGTACTTGACCAGCAGGTCGAGGGCGTCGAAGAGGTCGATCTCGGGCGAGAGAACAAAGGGGCTGGGGATCATCCAGTCGCGGGCGGTCGGCAGGTTCAAGTCGATCATCGAGCGGCGCCTCCTGTGGCCGAGCTGCGGGAATCCTCTATTGTAGCGCATCGAGCGCAGCCTTGCCGGCGGCCGTCGCGGCGCCGTCCGGGCTGTGGTGGAATAGCGGCCACCGGCGGCGCGGGCCGCCTTCAACCTCCCTACCCACGAGGAGACGCGATGAAACTGTGGCTGGTCTTCGTCCTCGGCGCTGCTCTTTCCTGGGGCGCCTACGTCCCCACCCTGCACCAGGGCCAGGCGCTGCTCAAGGGGGGCGCGCTGCGCGCCTTTCTCTGCGTCGGCGTGGCCTACTTCGTCACCGCGGTGCTCGTCCCCCTGGGGCTGCTCTACGGCGCCGGCATGGAACCGATGGAGTGGAATCGGGGCGGGGTGACCTTCGCCACCGTCGCCGGCGTACTCGGCGCCGCCGGCGCCCTCTTCGTCATCCTGGCGCTCAAGTCGGGGGGCTCGCCGCTCTACGTCGCCCCCCTGGTCTTCGCCGGCGCACCGATCGTCAACGCCCTGGTCAGCATGGCCTGGCACAAGCCCAAGCAGGCGCCGGAGATCGGCTTCTGGGTCGGCATGGTGCTGGCGGCGGTCGGCGTCGGCCTGGTGCTGCGCTTCAAGCCCTGAGCGCGAGGCGGCATCAGGGCGACGGCGCGGGCCACGCCAGGTCGACCCAGACCAGATGGTGGTCGCTGGCCGCCGCTTCGCCGTCGACCAGGCGGCGCAGGGGATCGCCGGGCGGCGGCCAGAAGACGCCGGCGCCGCGCACCTCCAGATCGCGGCTCGGCAGCACGTAGTCGGCACGGCCGAAGCGCGCGGTCAAGAGCGACTTGTCGCCGCCGTAGTCGCGCTCGACGAAGCGCCCGCCGGCGGACGCCGGCCGCGGATCCTGCACCCGCGGATGGCCGAGAAGCTGGGCGATGGCGGGCTTGCCGTAGGGGCCGGCGTCGTTGAACGGATCGGCGTTGAGATCGCCGAGGATGACGAAAGCGGCGCCGGCTTCGAGTCCGCCGCGGCGGCCCTGGTCGTCGACCAGGTAGGCGGCGGCCCGGCCGCCGGTGAGGTAGTCGGCCCACAGCCTCACCTCGTCGAAATTGCGCCGGCCGTTCCGGTCCTCCTCGCCGTCGAAGATCGGCGGCGTCGGATGGCTGGCGAGCAGGTGCAGCACGCGGTCGCCCCAGCGCAGGGGCACGTCCCAGTGGCTCTTCGACGACAGGGGCAGGCGCGCCGCCGCCGGCGCGCCGTACCACGCCGGCTTGCCGCCCGTGCCGTCGGGCATCAGGTTGCCGGGCATGGCGCGCCAGGGCAGGTGCTGGAAGGTGCGCACCGCCCGTTCGTCGAGGGGCAGCTGGCTGAGCAGCGCCATGCCGTACTGGCCGGGGTAGCGACCGAAGCCCCAGGCGTCCTCCGGCCCGCTGGTGGTGCCGTCGCGGTCGAGATCGAGGCCGCTCGGCTGGCCGGTGTTGACCGGCAGGAAGACGACGTGGGGATAGTCGATCGGCGGCTGGCCGTTCTGCGACGCCCGCAGGTAGCGGTCGATGAACAGGCGGGCGTTGATCCGCTCCCCGGCGTCGAAGTCGATCTCATTGATCAGCAGCACCGCCGGCCGCACCCGCTGCACGATCTCCGCCGCCGAGCGCAGCTGGGGATCGATGCCGCGCCCCGCCTGGTCGACGCGGTCGAGCTTGGCCCGCGACAACTCGCGGACGTTGAAGGTGGCGATGCGCAGGACCTCGGGCGGCGGCGCGGCCGGCGGCGCCACCACCACGGCGAGCATCAGCTGGATAAGGCAGGTCATCGGCTCGTCCTCCTCGGCAGCGGATTCTACCCCTGGTGTAGACTGGTGCTCGCCGGCGGTCGCCGCCGGCCACGCCAGCGCCATGATCCGCACCACCCTCCGGCTCGTCCTCGCCGCCGCCCTCGCCGCCGTCGCCGCCGCCGGCCAGGAGCCGGCGCAGCCCGGTTGCCGTTCGGCCTTCGAGCTCGCCGAGCGCCTGCTGGCGGGGGACGGCGGCCAGCTGCCGGTGCACGGCGAGCTCGGCTTCGACGATCAGGCGAGCGACGGCGGCCGGCTGGTGGTGACCGTCGCCCTCGACCTCCCCGCCGCCACCCTGCGGCGACTCGCCGAGGCCGGCGGCAGCGCCCTCTGCTTCGCTCTGGTACTCGACGACGGCGACGCCCTGCGCACCTACCACCACCGGCAGCTGAGCCTGGGCACCCTCGGGGGGGCGGAAGGGCTCACCTACGGCTTCGAGACCGTGCTGCCGGAGGAGACCGAGCTGATCCTGGCGCTGGTCGAGGCCCCCGGCCTCGGGCTGTGGGGCGGCACCGAGGTCGAGCCGGTCGACCAGCAGCCCCTGCCCGGCCCGGCGGCGGTGCGGGTTCCCGGTCGCCAGCGCGCCTGGTACGAGGTCCGCGGCCCGGCGGCGCCAGCGACGGCGGCGGCTGCCGAGGCGACGGCGACGGCGAACGGGGCGGTGGTGCGGCTGGTGCCGCCGCGCCAGCAGCCGGCCAGCGGCAGCACGCGCATCTACGCCCTGACCTCCAGCCCGCGGGTCGACCGGGTGCGCTTCTACCTCGACGGCGCGGAGGTCAAGGAGCGGGGCAAGCGCCCGTACTACGCCACCTTCGACCTCGCCCGGCCGCCGCGGCCGCAGGTGGTGCGGGCCGCAGCCTACGACGCCGGCGGCCGACTGCTGGGGGAGGACGAGCTGGTGGTCAACCAGCTCGACAACCCCTTCCGGGTGCGCATCACCGAGCTGGCGGGGGATCCGAAGAGCGGCGAGGTCGAGGTCGCGGCACAGGCCACGGTACCCGTCGACGCCACCCTCGCGGGCCTCGAGCTCTACCTCAACGACCGCCTGATCGAGCGCTTCGACGCCAGCTCCTTCCGCACCCGCGTCGCCGTGCCGGACCCCGGCCCCGACGACTTCCTGCGGGTCGCCGCGGTGCTCGCCGACGGGCGCTCGATCGACGACGTGGTGCTGCTCGCCTCCCCCGGCCTGACCGAAGAGGTGGAGGTCAACCTGGTCGCCCTCTACACCGTCGTCACCGACCCTCAGGGCCGGCCGATCGACGACCTCGAACGCAGCGACTTCACCATCCGCCTGCGCGACGACGCCCTGCCGGTCGACGTCTTCTCCTATGCCGACGACGTGCCCCTGGTCCTCGGCCTGGTGATCGACACCTCGATGAGCATGTTCATGGTGATGAGCGACACCCGGCGCGCCGCCGCCCGTTTCCTGCAGCAGACCATGCGCGACGGCGATCGCGGCTTCGTGGTCGATTTCGATCAGCGGCCGCGCCTGCTCCATCCCACCACCGGCGACGTCGTCGCTCTCCTCGGCGTGCTCGGCGGCCTCGAAGCCGAGGGCCTGACGTCGCTCTACGACGCGATCATCTTCTCGATGGTCGAGCTCGAGACCCAGCGCGGCCGCAAGGCCCTGGTGGTGCTGACCGACGGCGCCGACCTGGAGAGCCGCTTCGGCCCCAAGGACTGCATCGACTACGGCCGGCGTCTGGGGGTGCCGATCTACATCATCGCCCTCGCCAACCAGCTCGGCACCAAGCTGCCCAAACGCGAGCTCGGCAGGGTCGCCGAGCAGACCGGCGGCCGCCTCTTCTTCGTCGAGTCGGTGGACCTCCTGGGCGCCACCTACGCCGCGATCAACGCCGAGCTGCGCAGCCAATATGCCCTCGGCTTCTACGCCGAGAGCGACCTCTCCGCCGACGACCGCCGCGCCCTGCGGGTGGAGGTCAAGCGCCCGGCCGCCCGGGTACGCACCGTCGTCGGCAGCGATCCCGGCCCCTGACCCCCGCGTCCGATCCCGTCCTTCCCCGGGCGCCCCGGCGACCCCGGCCCGGTCGGGCAGCCGGCCAAAAAATTTTAGCCGATCGAGCTAAGATCCGGGAATAAATTCCAGGATCTTAGCGTTAGGGACTCATGAAAGCGGGTAGAGTGACGCACGAGCGAGCGTCTCGGCGCGGATCTACCCGAGAGACTTGAGCAATACCACCAAAAAGACTCGAGGAGGTGACCGAACCATGTTGAGCACCGCTCTTACCCGTCGCACCCCGACCACGACTCCGTTCTTCGGTGGCCGTGATCCGTTCGTCGGCCTGATGGACAGCTTCCTGCGCGACTGGCCGAGCCTCAGCACCTTCTTCGATGGCGGCACCTACGAGCGTGGCTGGATGCCGGCGGTCGACATCCGTGAGACCGACGACGCCTTCATCGCCACCGCGGAGCTGCCGGGGATGGACAAGAAGGACATCGAGGTCACGGTCGACGGCAACGTCCTGACCCTGCGCGGCGAGCGCAAGCTGGAGGACGCCCAGAAGGACAACGGCTATCGCCGTATCGAGCGCGCCTACGGTACCTTCCAGCGCTCCTTCGCCCTGCCGACCGGCGTCGACAGCACCAAGGTGTCGGCCCAGTTCAAGGATGGTCTCCTGACCCTGACCATCCCCAAGGCCGAGGACGCCAAGCCGCGCACCATCAAGGTCAGCTGATCCATCCCGTCCGCTAGCCAGTCGCCCGCTCCGGCGGGCTTTTTCTTTTGCGCCCGGGCCCGTACCGGGCTTTTTTGTTGCACCCCGGACGGTCGCGGGCGGCCGCGGGCGCCGCCGCGCGCCCCGAGGCCGGAGGCTCCCGGCCCGCGGCTCAGTCGACCGGCGGCCGTTCGCGGTCGATCCGCTCGCCGAGCGTCTCCGCTAGCGCCCGCCGGAGGATCCCGTCGCACCTTGCGGAGGCGCTGCCGGTCAGGACCTGCCATTTGTGGCACAGGTGGACCCGCTTCTTGCGCCAACGCGCCTCGAAGGAGCGCTCGAGGGTGGCGAAGGCCTGCTGCGACAGGGCCCAGGTGGTGAGCACGTTGTGCGCTTCGTCGGGGATCAGGTCGACCTGCAGCACGGCGGCGCGGTCGCCGTAGCGCGCCTCGAGGGCGTCGAGCATGCGGCGGTGGAGGTTCTGGCCGATCGGCGCCTGATCGCCGATCGCCCCCCACAGGTTGACCAGTTTGCCGCTGGCGGGAACCGATGGCATCTTGCTCGCCTCGACGATGATGAGGAGGAGGCCGCGGCGCTTGATCTCCGGCGCCAGCTGGGGATTGAGCAGCAGGTTGTGGAGCGACAGCATGCCGGAGTTGCTCAGCGCGCCGCCATCGGTGAGGAGCACCCGCCGCGGCTTCCGCTCCGGGGCGAGGGGCCGTCGCTCCGCGGCCAGGGGGCTGAAGATCAGCGGCCGGCGGGTCTCGACCCGCACCAGGGGAAAGCCGAAGGGGAAATTGGCCGAGGCGCGCACCGCCGCCGACAGCCGCGGATTGAAGTCGCCGAGAACGTCCTCCAGGGCGTAGATGCCGTCGCGGTCGAAGACCCAGGTGGGGTCGGCCCGCGGCGGCCGCGCCGTCGGCAGGTCGGGGCGGACGTAGAGCTCCTTCGACAGCGGGCTGATCACCATCGCGTGGCCGTCGAGGGTGGAGGCGTTGAAGAGCGGCAGCGGCAGGGGCACCGGATCCCCGTCTCGCGCCTGGCGCCAGCGCGCCACCAGGTCGCTCAGGCAGTAGTTGCGCAGGGCGACGCCGGCGGCCGGGCGCTGCGACGTATCCTCGCCGCAGGCGTAGACGTCCTTGCGGAAACGTCCCCAGAAGCTCGCCGGCACGAAGCCCTGCCACTCCTTCTCGATGGCGTCGCCGCGATTGAGGCCGACGACCGCCACGCTCTTCAGCACCGGGCGCAGGAAATCGGCCCGCAGGCTCTCGATCAGCCCCGGCCAGTCGTCGTCCCCATCGAGGCGGCGGGCGAGATAGGCGGCGTTGGCCAGGCTGCCGCCGGAGACGCTGCTGATCGCCTGCAGGGAGGCGGCGACCTCGGGGTGCTCGGCGTGCAGCCGCGCCAGGGTGAAGGCGGTGTAGACCGCCGAACGCGAGCCGCCGCCGGAGGCCGCCATCACCACCACCGGTCCGTTCCCCGGATGCGGCCAGTCGTCGAGACCCAAGCGATTCAGGGGCGGCGGCGTCCCGCCGGCGTCGGCGGCCGGCGGCTCGCGCCAGCTGGCGGCGGACTCGGTGCGCCCGCCCCACAGGTTGCCGAGGGCGAAGACGAGGAGCAGGCCGGCGAGGATGGCGCGCAGGCGCCGGCTGCGGTCCCGCAGGTAGTACCAGACGAAGGCCAGGGCAGAGGCGAAGAGGGGCACGAAGAGATAGCGCTCCAGATCGAAGAGCAGCAGGCCGAGAAGCGCCAGGCCGGCGAGGAGCATCAGGAAGCGCACCGGCCGCGGGTCGAGAAACTCCCAGAAGTCGACCAGCCGGGCGAGGCCGAGGATGGCGCCGAGCAGGATCAGGATCAGCAGCACCGTCAGGTGGGGCTCGACGCGGGGGAAAACCCCCACCACGACGCCGACGGCCAGCAGCCAGACGGCGGCGGTGAAGCCGGCGAAGCCGAGACGGCCGTAGAGGATGGCGCTGTAGATGCCCCCCTTCCGCGGCGCGAAGAGCCCCTCGAGTCGGGCCCGCAGCCGCCCCAGGGGGTCCTTCTCCGCCGCCGGACGGAGCCCGGCCACAGGCGCCGGCGCCGGCTGCGGCCAGCGGCGGATCCGCCGCGCCGGCTCGACCGCCAGAGGGCGGAAGCTGCGGAAGGGCCGGCCGCCGACGTCCCAGAACGGCACCCGCTCGGTCGCCCCCCGGCGCTTGTCGACCCGCGGCCGGCGCGACCGCAGCCGGATCATCGCCGCCAGCAGGGAGGGGAGGAGCACCACCCCCACCATCGCGGCGGTGAAGATCGGCTGATTGCGCAGCAGGCTGTTGACCACCTCCACCTTGAGCGCCACGAAGCCGACGAGCCCCAGCGCCCACAAGAGGGCCAGGTTCTTGCGCAGGAGGCGCAGCACGTCGGGCAGGGTGTGCTCGGCGAAGCCGCGGACGGGGTCGTCGTCGCGGGTCTCGTCGAGGAACTCGCCCAGCTTGCCCCGCAAGGAGGCCGCCGTGGCCAGGGGGTCGGCCTGCGGATCCCGCGCCGCCTCCCCGACCTCCGCCGCCGCCTCGTCCCACCGCGCGAGGGCCTGGCGGTAGCGCTCGAGGCGCAGGGAGGTGGCGGTCTGGGCGACTTCGTCGCCGAGGGCGTTGCGGGCTTCCTCCACCGCTGCGGCCAGGCCGTCGCCGTCGCCGTCCGCCGGCCGCAGCAGGCCGTGCAGCTGCGCCAGGGCGAAGCGGCCGTAGCCGCGCACCGCCCCGGTGCTCTTCCGTCCATCGGTCTCGTAGAGCAGGCCGAGGAAGAACATCGCCTGATGGGCGGCGTCCCGCGCCCGCCGCACCGCCACCTCGAGGCCGCGCAGGAGCTCGACCTCGCCCCGGTGAAGGTACTCCCGCAGCTGCTGGCGTTCGTCGTTGTTCATCGCTGCTCGCTCCTCGGTTCAGATTGCGCGCGGACTTCCCCGCCACCGTCTCTACTCTGCAGCTGCCGGCGGCGGGCAGAGGCGGACGACTTTCTTCAATCGGGGGCGGGCTCGTCCTCCGGCGGCAGGGCCTCGGGAGCGAAGAGGGAGAGCAGGGGCAGGCGCCGGCGCTGGCGCAGGAGCTGCCGCCGCAGGCGGGCGGTGGCGCGCTCGACCTGCTCGGCGGGCAGGCGCTCGGCGAGGGTCGCCCGGGCGCGTTCGAGGGCGGCGTCGAGGGCGGCCCGGGATCTGGGGGTCAGGCGCTCTTCGACCGCGGCGAGGAGCTCCCGGTCGAGCGATCGCAAAGCCACCTCCACCGTCTCGGGATCGCCCTCGAGGGCCCGGATGCGCTGCTGCCAGCGCCGCCGCTCCGGCAGCCGCGGAGGCAATGCCGCCGCCAGCCGCTCGAGCCGCTCCCCGACGTCGAGCTCGGCCAGTTCCACCGGCCTGCCGGCGGCGCGCAGCTTCTGCTCCCGGCGCCATGCCGCCTCGACCGCCGGCCGGCAGTACCGCAGGCTGTTGACCCGCTCCTCCTTGCCCTGCGCCGCCCGGCGGGCGAAGAGGTCGCGCAGCACCCCTTCGACGAGCTCGAGGGGAATGCCCTGCCGGTGCCAGTCGCGGGCCAGGCGCCAGTCCTCCGGCGACAGCAGGAGCGGCGCTCCGCGCAGGGCGATGAAGACCTCCTCCAGACGCCGGAAGTAGGCGTGGTCGTCCGCCCTGGAAGCGCCCGGCTCAGCCACGGCGACCGGCGGCGCGGTGGCGATCGAGGACCAGCTTGAGGCCGCTTAGGGTAAGCAGCGGATCGACCTCGCGGATGTAGCTCGAGCCGCCGGCGATCAAGCCGGCCAGACCGCCGGTGGCGACGATCGTCTCGAGGCCGGGCAGCTCGTCGATCAGCCGCTTCAGGATGCCGTCGACCAGGCCGACGTAGCCGTAGTAGATGCCCGACTGCATGGCGCTGGCGGTCGAGGTACCGATCAGCTCGTCCGGGCGCGTCAGATCGACCCGATAGAGGCGCGACGCCTTGGCGAAGAGGGCCTCGGCCGAGATGCCGAGGCCGGGGGCGAGGATGCCGCCGGCGTAGGCGCCGTCGCCGTCGACGACGTCGAAGTTGGTGGCGGTGCCGAAGTCCACCACCACCACCGGCGCGCCGTAGCGCGCCCGCGCTGCCACCGCGTTGATCACCCGGTCGGCGCCGATCTCCGCCGGATTGGGGTAGCGGATCGGCATCCCGGCCGCGGCCACCATCGCGGCGTCGACGAAGAGCGCTTCGGCGTTGAAATACGACGCCGCCAGGAGCTCGAAGGAGAGCTTGAGGGGCGGCACCACCGAGGCGACGAGGAAGGCGCTGGTGGCGGCGGGATCGAGCCCCAGGTGGGCGAAGAGGGGCAGGATCGAGGCCGCCAGCTCGTCGGCGGTGCGGCGCCGGTCGGTGGACAGACGCAGGTGGCCGACCAGCTCGTCGCCGCGGTAGACGCCGAGCGCCGTATTGGTATTGCCGGCGTCGATCAGCACCGCTTGCTCAGTCATCGGAGGTCACCTCGCCGCTGCTCAGACGCTCTTCCCGGCCGCCGACCTCGAGGCGCAGAAAGCCGTGCGGGTCGAAGCCGAGGAACCGCCCTTCGTGCAGCCTGTCGCCCACCCGGCAGCACAGGCGGTCGCCCTGGCGGTGGACCGACAGTTGGCGGTAGGCGGGGAGAGCGTCACCCGCCGCCAGCCGCGCGTCGACCCCCGCGATCAGATCGCAGGTGAGCTCGGCGAGGGACGGCAGGATGGTGGTTTCGTAGCTCAAGGAGGTGGCGTGGGGCACCGACGCCGGCAGCTCGCGGCCGTAGTTGACGCCGAAGCCGACCACCGCGCTGGCACAGCCGCCGTGGACCACCGTCTCGATCAGGATGCCGCCGAGCTTGCGTCCCTCCACCACCAGGTCGTTGGGCCACTTGAGCCGGCAGCGGCCGGCGAGATGGCGGTTGAGCGCCAGGCACAGGCCGACCGCCACCTGCAAGGGCAGGGGCGCGGCGTCGGCGGCGGCGGCCAGAGGACGGATCAGGCTGACGTAGGCCCCCTGGCCGGGCGCGCTCGCCCAGCGCCGATCGCCGCGGCCGCGGCCGCGGGTCTGCGACCAGGCGACGAGGTCCGCCGCCGGCACGCAATTGCCTTCGCGGGCGTAGTCGTAGGCGATGCGCCGGGCGAGATCGTTGGTCGAGCCGATCCGCGCCAGGATGACCAGGGCGGTGCCGAGCTCGGCGTGGCGTTGGAGGAGCTCGCGCGTGTAATCGGCGAAGCGCATGGCGCCGGTCGGCCGGGGGCTACTCGACCTGGCTCTCGAGCTGGCGGATGCGGTCCTTGATCACCACCTCGGCGAGGTCCGGCACCACCTCCCACGCCACCTCCCGCACCGCGCCGTCGCCGATCAGATCCACCACCCGCCGGGCGAGGCGCTCGAGGTCGGCGTCGGAGAGCACGAGCTCGCCGGCCGGCGCGGCAGGCTCAGCCGCGGCAGGCGGCGTCGAGACGGGCGCAGAGC